>JBBQGP010000085.1:0-21671 GCA_038323095.1 Chloroflexia bacterium
TAGAGGCCGAATATTTGGAGCATATCAAGGCAAATTTGGCGAAACCGGGCGCGATGAAAAGCATTGGCGATATGTGCTGGACTCCCCGGTTAGACGAACGAATTAGCCAGATTAAAGTCCCGGCCCTGATTTATTTTGGAAGCAAAGACCCGGATTTCAAAGACCCGAAAGCCGAAGCCAACCGGGTGGGTCAAGCTATGCCTCAAGCGAAAATCCGGGTGCTGGAAGGGGCAGGTCACTACCCCCAACGCGAATTTCCCGAAACAATTATTCCTGAGACACTGGAATGGTTGAAAGAGTAGCAATTTTTGAAATTTGTTAGAAGTTGCTCTGTGATAAACAAAGCAACTTCTAAACTTAATCTCCGGCCAATTTCTGATTTTGGTCAACGCTACGAACGCTGCGGGAAGATGTACCGCTATCCGCCGCCCCGTCCAAAATACTAGCCGGAACTTCGCCTTCGCCTACCACCATACCCTCGGCCAACTCGGAATTAGCCATACCCCTGGCACTGGTAGCGGGTTGTCCCGCTTTGCGCTTGAGGTCGCTTCTAACCCGCAAATTCGGCACAGTTATAACCGCTATTAAAGTTACCGCGCAAATCCCCAGACTAATTAGAAAGCCATTGTGTACCGCGTTTGCCAGCGATTCGTGAACCGCTCCAACTAGATTTTGAGGTAAACTGGCGGCAATCTGCTTATTCAAAAGATTTTGCGGCTCTTGAATTACTTCCAGCAATTTGGGCGGTAAGGCCGAAACGCCAGGAGCAGCATTAATGCCCGAAGCATAAGAATTGGTCACGGCTGTACCAATAACCGCCACCCCTACCGTACTACCGATGGAGCGGAAGAATTGTACGGTTGAAATACCTACGCCCAAATCACGGCGTTCCACCGCTTCTTGTACAGCAATGGTCATACTTGGCATAATTTGCCCCAAACCAAAGCCTACTACAATCATAAACAGGGTTACTTCCCAAAGCGGCGAATTTACGTCTAGTTGGGTAAGCAAGCCCACGCCCAGCAAGGTAATAATCGCCCCGCCATAAAATGGTATCCGCAAAATACCGATGCGCCCAATAAACTGCCCGGTCATAATGTTAGCGAAAACCAGAGCTAAGGCCAAAGGCGTAGTAATCGCGCCGGAACTGGAAGCCGTTTGATTTTGAATTACCTGTACAAAAAGCGGAATATATAGGGTCGCGCCCAGCATTACCGCCCCTAGCGTGAAGCTGATAACCGCTACCGAGCGCACCATTGGCACTTTGAACAAATGAAGCGGTACAATCGGTTCAATTACTTTGGTTTCAATAAAGATAAACAAGCCAGTCAACAAAGCTGCCGCCGCGAACAAGCCGAGAATTTGGGGGCTATTCCAGGCGTAACCTCGCGGCTGTTTTTGTCCGCCCCAGGTCAAGGCCAGAAGTAAAGCGACGACTGCCGCCGTAATGGTTGCCGCTCCCAGCCAGTCAATTTTACGCTTGCCCGAAGCTTTGGTTGCTGGCAAATTTATGAGCAAGGCGGCCACGGCCAGCGCACCTACGGGCAAGTTTACGTAAAACACCCAACGCCATTGCAGATTATCGGTAATAAAACCGCCCAGAGTTGGGCCAATTACCGAAGAAAGCCCAAAAGCGGCTGCAATAAAGCCTTGCCACCGCGCCCGCTTTGCCGAATCGGGGAAAAGTTCGGCCACCATTGCAAAGGCGTTCGCCTGTAGCGCACCCGCGCCAATTCCTTGCAAACCACGAAACACTACCAGCCAAAACATGCTGGGGGCAGCTCCGCTCAGGGCCGAGCCTAGCAAAAAGATAAAAATTGCCGAGAGCAATATCCACTTACGCCCAAACATGTCGCCCAACTTCCCGGCAATCGGGATAGTAGCGGTAGAGCTTAACAAATAAGCGGTAGTTACCCAGGCAAACAGGGAAAAACCCTGCAATTCTTCCACAATCCGAGGCATGGCCGGATTTACAATGCTTTGGTCGAGGGCCGCCAGCAAAATGCTTAATATAATACCTGATAAGGCTAAAGCCAGTTTTCTATTATCGGAAATTGGTTCTTTGACCACTTCCCCGCCCCCGCTTTTTTGAATTTCTGCCATTTTCTAAAAAAACCTTTCTCTCAAAATCCCTCAAACAGCCAGCCCAAATTACACCTTTGTTTGTGGTCTCAATTCTTGATATATCAAGGAATATTAATAGAATACTTGAAATTCGTTGATGTGTCAAGTATTGTGAAGGGTGGCTTTATTAATTTTAGGTATAGATTCGATAAACAGTTGCTTGAGGCGAAATAATTTTTGAGAAAAAAACAGAAGTCTGCTAATGTTCCCGGCTTTTATCGGGCTGGCGCGTTTGGGATTGTGCGGGCGATGCTGCACTATGCTTACCTTATGACCGGGTTGTTTTTGTTGGCTCTATTATTCAGCCGCTTTGCCAACTGGTACTGGGTGGCCTGAAATTCATCCTCTTTAGATTGCGCCAAAAGCGGTTTTGAAGCTATAATATAATTCAGGTGCAAATCTAGCGATTTTTGTAGCGATTTTTATTTGAACACTTTACGAATAGTCAGGCCAGTAGCCATTGTTCCGTTAAGGCAACAGATTTTGACAATGGCTCTGAGAATGGAGGAAATCTCAGTGAGCGAAGCTTTTATCAATGACGACGTTACAGTGCAGCAATACTTTGAAGAACTTTTACCCCAAATGTTCGCCGAAAAATTTGAGGTTAATCCCCCCGTCGGGCTGGACGGCGAAGAATTCCGGGTTAATTATCACGTCGGAGACCTGGTTTATGGTATTCGGATAACCAGTGGAATTGTGATGGTCATTGTCCCTGAAGCCATTGAGAACGCTCATCTTACCAATACCCTGGGTGAGGAAGATTGGCGGGCTGCCGTCACGGGCAGAATATCAATTGTAAACCCGGTGATTGATTATAATAGCAAAAAACATCTGGATAAAATCAAGAACTTTAAGGGTGCCTTCAAGTTGCGCCTGAGCCGCGAAGGTGGCAATCCTTTCAATAGTATGACCGTTTTTAACGGCGTAGATACCCCCGAAGTGACCATTATTGCCAAAGCCCCCGATTATGCCATGATTAACAGTGGCAAGCTTAACCCACAGATGGCAATGATGACCGGGAAAATCAAGTTTGAGGGTAGCTTGCCCTTCCTGATGACGCTCGGTTCACTTAATCAATAGGGAGAAGTAAACAGGGAGAAGTAAAAATGATAGATTTTGAAAAGCCGGAAGTTATGGCCCGGCAAATCGAATTGGCAAAAAATATTGCCGTTGAATATATGCGGCCTATTTCCCGCTATTATGATGACCACGAGCATGACCGGCCCTGGGAATATATTAACGCGATGTGGGGCGGACAGGCGACAGGTGGCGTGCGCGGGCGACCAACTGCTCCCGTGAGCGGCGAGGGTGAAGGCCCAAATATGCGGAGCGTTATCAACGTTTGCGTAACCGAAGCTCTTTCGTGGGGTGATGCCGGGATTAGCCTTAGCACGCCCGGTCAGGGTTTGGGCGGGGCGGCAATTCAGGCGGTAGGCACACCCGAACAGAAAAAACGCTTTTTGACCCGCTTTAGCGAGGGTGAGCCAAAATGGGGGGCGATGGCGATGACCGAGCCGCAAGCCGGTAGCGATACCGCCCGCATCCGCAGTACCGCAACCCTCAGCGAAGACGGCAAGGAATGGATTCTTAATGGCGAAAAGATTTTCGTCACGGGTGGCCTGATGGCGGCCCAGGAATCGCCCGGTTTGGTGGTAGTTTGGGCGACGGTTGACCCGAAGGCTGGACGCGCCGGAATGAAAAGCTTTGTAGTCGAGAGCGGCACGCCCGGTATGACTGTCGCCCGCCTCGAAAAGAAACACGGTATCCGGGCCAGCGATACCGCCGCGATTACCCTTGATAATTGCCGGATTCCCTTTGATAATATTTTGGGTAGCCCGGAAGTCGCCAAACCCGGCGCGGACAATAACAAGGGCTTTGCCGGAGCAATGAAAACTTTTGATGCGACCCGACCCGGTGTGGCGGCTGGCGCGATTGGGATTGGGCGGGCTTCGCTGGAATTCGTGAAGGAATATCTGGAAAAGCAAAATCGCCCTATCCGCTTTGGCTTGCCCTATAGCCAGCTTTCGGCGGTTGAACGGGATGTCATGCGAATGGAAGGCCAACTGCGGGCGGCCTGGCTTTTGGTGTTGCGGGCGGCCTGGTTGATGGATATGGGTCTATCAAATAGCCTCGAAGCTTCTATGTGCAAGGTCAAGGCGGGCGAAGCCGTGACGCTGATTACTCAAAAAGCGGTAGAAATCGTCGGCTCGGAGGGCTATAGCTGCAAACATTTGCTGGAAAAATGGATGCGGGATGCCAAAATCAACGACATTTATGAGGGTACAGGCCAGATTAACCGCCTGATTGTTGCCCGCCGAATGCTTGGTTATAGCAGCAAAGAACTTTAAAGAAAAGAAGTGGTTAGTTGTTAGATTAAGCAGTGACAACTTCTATTGGTTCTTTTTTATTCAAGATAAATTTCAGAATGCAGGAGGAATTTTGATACCGATAAAGCCAAATTAGGGCGAAATCGGGATTAAAAATTCCTCAAAATTTCAGTGCCGTGTATAACGTCAACACAAGGTATTCCGGCTAAGTTTAGCCTCAAGCAAATAGCTCAGGATTGAGACAGGCTTTTAAGTGGAGCTAAATTTTTAGCCCGCAGGCAGCAAGTTTACGCCGAATAGCCCTAATACGGTAGTTACCAGCAAAAAAACTGAAAGAGTGGCGACAAAAATAGCTGTAGTCCAGGCAATAATATTATAAATCCGCCCGTTGGTAAATTTGCCCATAATTTCTTTATTATTTATTAAGGTTAGCACTGCTATCAGAATAAAAGGTAAAATCATACCGTTCAGAATCTGAATTACCAGCAAAATAGTAACGGTATATTCCAGAATACCCGGTATTACCGAAATAGCCACTCCCAATATTATCAGGCCAGTGAAAATAGCCCAAAAAATTGGAGCTTCCCTGAGCTTAAACGATACCCCATTCTCGAAACCAAACGCCTCGGTAATCGAATACGAAGTTGCCAGAGGTAGCACGCCACAGGCCAGTAGCGAGGCCCCCAGCAGGCCAAAAGCAAATACGACAGTAGCATAATTTCCCAAAAGCGGGCCAAGAGCTTGAGCCGCGTCGCCAGCCGTATTGATTTGCGCTCCAACGTGTTCACCATTGACAACCGGGCTACTGGCGAAAAGAGTAGCGGCACAGGCAATAATGATAAAAAATGAAATTAAATTCGAGAAAATACAACCGAGATACACCTCAAATCGCTCGAATTTGTAATCGCGCATGGTCACGCCTTTTTCGACTACCGCGCTTTGCAAGTAAAGTTGCATATAAGGGGTAATCGTCGTGCCAATCGCCGCCATTAAGGTTTGAATATATAAGTTGTTGCCCTTGATGGTTGGCACAAAGGAACTTTTGAAGGCACTACCCCAATCAGGTTTAGCCAGCACTGCCGAGAAAATATAGGCGAAAAAGGCGAAAGTCATTATCAGGAAAAGCTTCTCGACTCGACCATATGACCCCCGCGCAATCAAGAACCACAAAGCCACCCCCGCTAACGGTGCGCTAATCCAGGGCGGAATACCAAAAATGCTCATGGCGGCGGCAATTCCGATAAAATCGGAAACGGTAGTTCCGGCGTTAGCGATTAGCAAGGCCAGCATAACCAGCACTGTCCATCGAATACCGAAATTCTCGCGAATAAGTGCGCTCAAGCCCTTGCCGGTGGCCGCTCCCAGACGGGCGCACATTTCCTGCACTACTGAAAGTGAAAAAGTAATAATCACCATAACCCAGAGCAAATTATAGCCATATTGTGACCCCATCTGGCTATAGGTGGCAATCCCGCCGGCATCGTTCCCGGCATTAGCGGCAATCAGGCCCGGCCCAAGAAAACTAAGATAAAATAGCCAGCTTCGCCGACGGGGGCGACCTGGCACGTTTTTATTTATTTCTGGATTGGGCTGCTTTTCTTCTTCGGTTTGGTTTAGCACGCTTTTTCCCTCAATTCCGTTTCAGTTTTTGCAAGGCCAAATCCTGCATAGCCGCCGCTCCTTCGGCAGCACTGGCTCGACTCCAGACCACGTTATTAATTGGCAAACGCATCGCTTCCAGAATTGTTTTCGAGAGCGGCGAAGGCAGTAGAGCGCGAGTAGATTGGAATTGAACGGCCAATGCTCCTAAAAACGGCTCGCTTTTTACCACCGGGTCAGCTAGAGTAGTATTTGTTGGCGGCAAAATTTTCAGGGAATTAACCAGCTTACGCTGCTGCTCTGGCAAGCTGGCAAAAGCCAGAAACAAGCGTACTGCCGACAGTCTTGCAGGGTTGTCGTCCGCGCTACTACCCAAAAAATAGGCCAGACCCGCGCTCGGCATAATCGGGGTACGCCCGTTGATTTGAGGAATTCGCCCGATACCAACCTCCAGACGGCTGCTCCACTCCGGCTTTTGATATTCCGGCAAATTATCGCTATCGGCCAAAAGCATTGCCAAGCGTCCTGTCCGAAAAAGCAATTGCATTTGCAAGTAAGTCGGTTCTGCCGGAACAAGCTTATTTTTGAAAATAGCATCCTGTAAAAATTGCAAACTCTGGCGCATTTCGGGCGTGTTCAAAGTTGGCTGGTTATTTTGGTTAAAAGTTGTGCCTCCATGAGCACTTAAAACTCCCAGCAAAAAATTAGGCTCAAACAAATCGGCGGAAAAAGGATAAAACTCGCCCGGTTTGGCCGGATTCGCCCGCACAAAGGCAGTCATTCCTTCCCAGCTTGCCGGGATTTTATCCAGATTTACTAATTTCTTATTATAGAATAAAGCCAAACTATGCCCAAAATTAAAAGGTACTCCCCAAAACTGGTTATCGTCACGCACCCCTTGCAACACTTCGGGTACAAATTGCTGAAAAAATTTTGCTTCAAAGAAACGGTCTAGCGGTAAAATTAGTTTAGCTCTTTGCCATTCTCCGGCCATATTCGCTGGAGCAAGCAGAATTTGTGGCCCATCCTGGCCTGTTTCGTTTAACTGGCTATTAAAAGTCTCCGGGTCAAGCTGGCGCAATTCTATTCCAACCGCCGGATACAGCTTTTGAAAATCGTCGGCGATTCCCCGCAAAAAAGTATTTGTGTCGGGGTTGTTGTGCGCCCAAACCAAAATTTTGCCCTGTGGAGCAGGCTGAGGCGTAGCCGTTGGTAGCACCGAGGTAGGTTGAACTGTGGCTGTTGCCGGTGGAGCAGGGATTGCCGTTCGGGTTGGCGCAAGGTTGGGCAAGCTGCTGGGAGTTGGGCTGCTTCTGATAATTGGAGTGGGGCTTGGCAAACCACAGCCAGCTAATAACACTGTCAGACTACAAGTTATTATAGCCAGAGCAATTCGCTCTGAATAAAGTTTAAGAATTTGAGCCATATTACTGACGCTTTATCTTTTGTTTGAACAGTTAAATCTTCCTGACTATTCTAACCTACGTTGCTCTATTGTTCAACCTGTTTTGATTAAACGGGTAAGCGGCAGTTTTTGCAAGCCCGCATTTTACCCATAAGACCTGCCCTTAGCACTGTCATTCTGAGCGACGATTACTAGCCCTTTAGTTTAAGACAGCCCTGAGCGAAGCATCTTCTGGATTGAGCCGGATTACCCACTAAAAAAGGCAAACCCGACATATCAGGTTTGCCTTTTTTATTTTTATCGAGCTAATCCAGCCGACAGGAAGCTTTAGCGGGGCGAAGATACGCCGAAAATGCCAGAAAGCTTGTCGTGCAGGGTTTGCTGCTGCGGATCCCAAAACATCCACAAATAGCCAATAAAGAAAATCCCGCTAATAAGATATTGGACTATGAAACGCACAAATGAGCGGCCAAAACCGGGAGCGTTGCCTTCCGGGGTCAAAAAGCGCATTCCGGCCACTTTGTTGCCCAAAGTTTGACCTTTGGCTACCATAAAGATTATATAAGCGGCAGGCAGCACTATCATTATCATTACGCCCAACAGGACAAGACCCACTGCACCACCGGCGGCGGCATCAGAAACAGTGGCATTGCCGTAGGCATCTACAGTTGCACTACCAGCAGCTACTCCGATTGCTCCGGCTACAAAAATCATAAAGGGGATACCGGCCAGAAAGCCAACAATAATCCCGTCAATCAGCCAGGAAACAAAACGCTGTCCAAAACTGGCTTTAGGCATACCGAGCGGGCCAGCCGGGGCTGGGGCATATCCAACTGCTGGACCACCATAACCATAAGGCTGCTGCATACCGGGTTGCTGGTAGCCGTTAGGCGGTTGCTGGTAGCCACCAGGAGGGGGATAACCGCCGGGCTGCTGCTGTCCACCCTGATTGGGATATTGGGGATTGCTCATTTTGTGACTTCTCCTTGTGTGAACCGAAAAACCGATTCTACTAAATAAACTAACGTTAAACTAAAGAAATCTGGAAGACAGCTACCAAAACTGCCAGTTCCTGTGATAGATTAGCCGTACTAATTACTTTTTCCATTGAATTTGATATGAAGAAAATTCCGCTTGTTATAGCTAGTGTTATCAGTTGCTTTGAAAAAATAAGACTATACCTTAACCAAAGCAACCTGATTTTTACCGCTTTTTTTAATTCTTACTACCTTATTATACCATTCTCTGTCTTAGCGTCAATGGTTTATATCACACTTCAGATTTTTGTTATCAGACAAAAGTCCTGTTTATCAGCAATGTTCTGGTATAACCTATGCCATAAATTGACAGTAATCTATATCTGCAAATATCAGAATACAAAAAAGTAAATTTAACAAACTGAAAACTTATTCTGGTATAATATTCAATTGTAGAAGTATTTAGAAGGAGCTAACACAAGTTTATGTTTAACCCACCCGGCCTAATCCGCGAATTGCAATGCCCCATCTGCCATCTGATAGTGGCAACGGGTCAGTTTGCCGGTCCGCAGGATATAGAACCGGCAGCAATTGCCTTTATCAGAGAACAGAATCACGATTGGGAGCCAGAGCAGGGCTGTTGCCCCAAATGCTTGCAAGCGGTACTTACCACCCTGTTGGAACAGCCCGAACTTTATTCGCGGCAACTTCAAACCCCGGTTTATGGCATTTTGCCCGTTGGCCTTCGGCTTGGCTATAGCAATGCTTACCGGGGTAAGGGCATTACAATCGCTTTTCTGGATTCGGGTTTTTCCAACCATCCCGATTTGGAAGGCCGTATCAAGCTTTATGTGGATGCTTCACAGTCTGAAATTCGAGAACTGCAAACGGTAGAAACTGCCGGAGATTTAAGCTGGCACGGCACAATGACCTCGGTGGTGGCTTGTGGTGATGGCACGCTTTCGGGCGGTTTGTATCGTGGTCTGGCTCACGAAGCCGAAGTGATTTTAATTCGGGTCAGCGATAGCGATGGGCGGATTAACGATGAAACTATCGGGCGGGGCTTAGGTTGGCTGTTGGCTAATGCTCATCGCTTTAATATTCAAATCGTCAATATTTCTTTGGGTGGCGGCAGGTCGGGTGGCTATGCCAATCATCCGCTGGATTTAATGGTAGAAGCTTTGATAGGGCAGGGGGTTTTGGTGGTTTGCGCGGCGGGCAATGCCGGACGACGTAGTTTGCTGCCGCCCGCCAGTGCGCCCAGCGCGGTAACAGTTGGTGGGCTGGACGACAAGAATACTTTGCACCCTGAAACTTATGAGTTATGGCATTCCAATTACGGCCAAACTCATACCGGCGTTTGGAAGCCCGAATTAGTCGCGCCGAGCCTATGGCTGGCTGCCCCGGTTTTGCCGGATAGCAGCGTAGCGCGGGAAGCTTCGGTTTTGGGGGTTTTGCTGGAAGCTGCTCCCGAAGAATTGCCCGCCTTGCTGCCTGCCCATAGTGCAGCTTTGGCTCAAATGCAGCATATTTCGCCCGAATTTCTAACAATGGAAACTGCGGAACTCCGCCAGGCTTTGCGGCAAGCCTGGCGAGCGCACAAGCTAATCACGGCTTATTATCAGCACGTCGACGGCACTTCTTTCGCTGCGCCTATAGTTACGTCGGCAGCCGCCCAAATGCTCGAAATTAACCCATATTTGACCCCTGCCGGGCTAAAAGATTTGCTGATGCGAACGGCCCGCTATTTGCCGGAAGTTTCGCCCGACCAGCAAGGGCATGGCGTGGTAGACCCCTGGTCGGCGGTGGCGGCGGCTTTAACGACTGCTCAAAGTTCCAACCGTGAAGCTGCCTAATTCCTGATTATTCAAGTGCGGGAGGGATTTTTAACCTCAATAAAACCAGGTTTGGTAGAGTCGAGATTAGAAATTCTTCCTGGAACAATCTGAAAATTAATGTGGCATTAAGCTTGCTTTAGGTAGAGATACAATAGTGATTATACTAAATAAGTGTGGGAAAACGAACTACTAAAGGAGTTCATCCAAATGTTAGAAACGCACGGTGTTACCGTCCGTAGCCTGAGAGTATTACGCGGCCCGAACTTGTACGCTTACATGCCGGTGCTGCATCTTGTTATGGACATTGGCCCTTACGAAGAACAGCCGAGCAGCAGCTTCCCCGGCTTTGTCGAAAGAATTACTGAATGGCTACCCGGCTTGCAAAAGCATCAATGTAGCGTGGGTAAACCGGGTGGCTTTATCGAAAGGCTGCGGCGTGGCACTTATCTGGCCCATATTACCGAACATATCACTCTTGAATTGCAAACCCTGATGGGCTTCAACGTGGCTTTCGGGCGGGCGCGTGGAGCAGGCGAAGAAGGGGTTTATAACGTTGTAATCGCCTATAAAGAGGAAGAATCGGGTAAGGCCGCTTTTGAAACTGCTCTCAAACTGACTTTGGCAGCGATGCACGATGAGCCGTTCGACTTTGAGGTGGAACTAGAAAAATTGCTGGAGATTGCCGACGATTACCGGCTTGGGCCAAGTACCGCCGCTATCGTGGACGCGGCCCGCGCCCGCAATATCCCGGTTTTGCGCTTGATGCCAAAGGGTAGTTTGGTACAACTGGGCTACGGTATTCACCAACGTAGAATTTTGGCTTCGGAAACTTCACATACCAGCGCGATTGCGGTAGATATTTGCCAGGAAAAGCCGCTTACCAATCATTTATTGCGTACTGTTGGCGTGCCTGTGCCGGATGGTGGCACTTCCTATTCGGAGGATGAAGCCTGGAAAATCGCCCAGCGTATCGGCTTACCTGTGGTACTCAAGCCGGAAGCGGGTAATCAGGGCAAGGGCGTTAGTGTTAATTTGCAAACCGAAGCGGAAGTACGTGAGGCTTACCAGATTGCCAGCAATTGGGATGATGCCGTTTTAGTGGAAAGCTTTATTGAGGGTGAAGATTACCGCTTGCTGATTGTAAACGGGCGAATGGTAGCCGCCGCCCGACGTGACCCGGCTTTGGTGGTCGGCGA
Source organism: Chloroflexia bacterium (assembly GCA_038323095.1). GTDB lineage: Bacteria > Chloroflexota > Chloroflexia > Chloroheliales > Chloroheliaceae > L227-5C. The sequence continues at coordinate 11,467 of JBBQGP010000085.1, forward strand.
TGGGCAGCGTACTATCCGGGAATTGGTCGAAGAAATTAATGCTGACCCGCGCCGCCGTCCAGGACATAGTAGCGTTTTGACCCGGATTAAATTGGATGAAGCCGCGAAACTGGTTTTGACCCAGCAGGGAAGTTTGGATTTTAATTCGGTGCCGGAAGCAGAGCAGGTGGTGAAGTTGCGCCAAAACGCCAATCTTTCGACGGGCGGCACTTCCGCCGACATTACTGATTTGGTGCATCCCAGCAATGCCAGGATTGGCGAATTAGCCGCGCAAATTCTGGGGCTGGATGTAGCGGGGATAGATGTGCTTTGCAAGGATATTAGCCGACCTCTCAGCGAACAGGATGGGGCGATTGTGGAAGTAAACGCCGCGCCCGGTTTGCGGATGCATTTGCACCCAACTAGCGGTCAGCCTCGCGACGTAGGCCAGCCAATAGTCGAAATGCTTTACCCCGATGGGGCAGCCTCGCGTATTCCGATTATCGCAATAACCGGGACGAACGGTAAGACCACTGTTACTCGCTTAATCGGTCATATTTATCAAACCGCTCATAAAACGGTAGGCCGCACTTCTACCGAAGGGGCTTATATTGACGAAGAACGGATTTTGAGCGGTGACTGTGCCGGGCCAAAAAGCGCACAAGCCATTTTGTTGCATCCCCGCGTCGAAGTTGCGGTGCTGGAAACGGCTCGTGGCGGTATTTTGCGCGAGGGTCTAGCTTTTGACCGTTGCAGCGTGGGGGTTGTAACCAACATTAGCTCCGACCATTTGGGGCAGGGCGGTATTAACACTCTGGAAGAACTGGCGCGGGTCAAACAGGTTGTGATTGAATCCGTCGCCAAAGATGGAGCGGCCATTCTGAACGCCGATGATAACCTGGTGGCGGAAATGGCGGCGGCTACCGATGGTCGAGTGGTTTATTTTAGCCAAAGCGAACAAAATCACGTGATGGAAGCACATTTGGCCGAGGGTGGTTGGGGCGTTTTCGTAAGCGAAGGAATAATTACTCTGGCTAAAGGCAGTGACCGGGTAGATTTAACTGCGTTAGAGCGTGTGCCGTTTACTTACGGCGGGAAAATCCGTTTTCAGATTGCCAACGCGCTGGCAGCAGTAGCGGCGGCATGGGCGGCTGGGGTCAACCCGGCCATTATCGGGCGGGCCTTAACCACTTTCAAAACCGATATGGGCAGTATGCCGGGTCGCTTTAATTTGATGGAACTAAACGGGGTAGAAATTTTGCTGGATTACGGCCATAATCAGGCGGCTATGAGCGCGTTAGCTGAAGCCGTGACCGCGCTAGAACCACGCCGGACAATTCTGGCAATTGGTCTGCCGGGTGACAGGCGGGATGAAGATATTATCGCCACTTTCGACGCAACGCTGGCTTTTGCCGATGAGTTTGTTTTGTATGATTTGGAAGATTTGCGCGAACGCGAACCGCTCGAATTACCCAAAATGATGCAAAGCCACTTGCCGGAAGGTACGCCCTCTACATTAGCTGCTAACGATAAAGAAGCGATTGCTATCGCCTGGAAACGAGTTAATCCCGGCGATAGACTGGTTATCACGGCGGACATTGTAGACCACGCTCTAAAAACCGTCGAATCGCTGGCGGCAGGCCAAACTGAGGATGCTGAATGTACCACGCCAGTAGATGACCGTCAGGAAGCTGACCGCCGTCCTGCTACCTCGATACATTAGATAGAGCCGCTATCTTACATTGGCGGAGCTTTTGCAAAATATTGCTCCGTCAATCGATTTTGACCGCTATTTATCAATCAAGTCGCTTGTTTTTTGCCCAATCGAATAAGCTATAACAATAAGTTGATTACAATAAGAAATAGAATAAAATAGAAAAAGAAGAAAAATGCAAGCATCGCCAAACCGAAAAATAGTTTCGGTAAACGTCAGTCTTCCACGCGAAATAGAATGGAAAGGGCGGGTAGTTACCACTGGCATCTTCAAAGAGCCGGTGCAAGGTCGCATCCCGCTCCACAAGTTAAATCTGGATGGCGACAGGCAAGCCGATTTATCAGTACATGGTGGCCCGGATAAAGCGATTTACGCCTACCCCGCCGAATATTATGCTTACTGGCGGCAGGAATTACCCGATATGACCCTGAATTGGGGTATGTTCGGCGAAAACCTGACAATAGAAGGCTTTTTGGACGCAGAAGTGTATATCGGAGACCGCTTCCGGGCGGGTACGGCAGAACTGTTGGTGACACAACCGCGTGTGCCTTGCTACAAGATTGGTCTGAAATTTCAGCGGGAAGATATGGTCAAACGTTTCCTGAAAAGTGGCTACACCGGCTTTTATTTTCGGGTTGAAAAAGAAGGCGAAGTCGGCGCAGATGATAAGCTTGAATTGCTTTCGCAGGACGAAAACCGCGTTAGTATTAGCGAGATTATTCGCCTTTACGCCTATGACCGAAACGATTTGGAAGCTTTGGGGCGGGCGGTAAAAGTTGATGCTCTGGCATCAGTCTGGAAGGATTTCTTTTTGGATAAGTTGAACCAAAGCTAATTTTTGCCCGAAATTCATTTCAGGGCGATTGAATGCAAGACGTTTTCCCAAGTTGCGACAAATTTTCTGGTCACATTAACGAGAGGAACACAGTTTCAAACCAATGCCGGATTTCAACCAGCTACTTGAACTTATAAAAGCTCAATACCTTTCCTACGGCTATCTGATTGTGTTCCTTGCCGCTTACTTTGAGTTTGTCATTTTGCTCGGCTATATCTGGCCGGGCGGCACAATTATTATTATCGGTATTACCTACTCGATTGACGGGCGGTTGTCCTTCCCTTTACTTGCATTATTGGTAGTGCTTGGAGCAGTTCTGGGCAATTTGACCAGCTACTTGCTAGGGCGACAGGGGATAATGCGCCCTATCGAAAAAAGCCGCTTTTTCCCGCGCTTTGCCCCTTATCTGGAACGCGCCAGCAAGTTTATGACCCGCTATGGCCCTCATTCGGTTTTTCTGTCGCAATTTGTGGGTTACGCCCGTCCCTTTGTAATGGTACTGGCTGGAACAGTGCGGATGTCACTCCCCCAATTTCTGCTTTATCAAATTCCCGGTGCGATTATCTGGAATTTGTTTTTTTGCGGTTTGGCTTTCCTGCTTGCCAAAACTCTTAACGTCGAAAGTCTGGTAAGTGGCATCGGCTTAACCGTTGCGGTATTGGTCATTCTGGCTTATTTTGGCTATCGCTTCTTTCTCCATCGCAAGAATGCTTTACCACCCAAACCGGGAGACATAGAGAAAGATTAGCAGAACTTGACGTTTTAGACTTGATGCTTTAATGTAGCAAACAATCCCATTTCGGTTTTTGCGGTCATTTTTTGAGCAGAGGTAAATATGAACAATTGGGAGATTCGCTGTACTGATGTTTTAGAGGGATTGGCTACTCTAAAGGATGAATCTGTAGATTTAACTTTAACCTCGCCGCCCTATAACATTGGCAAAGAATACGAGCAGCAGTTACCGTTACCAGTTTATCTGGAATGGTGCAAGCAATGGATGTGTGAAATATACCGTGTTACCAAACCGGGCGGCGGGTTTTGGCTTAATCTTGGGTATCTGGAAGTTCCTGACAAGGGTCGAGCTGTTCCTATTTCTTATTTGCTCTGGGATAAATCTCCATTTTATTTTTTACAGGAAGTTGTTTGGCAGTATGGAGCGGGAGTTGCCAGTAAAAAAGCTTTCTCTCCACGCAATGAGAAATGGCTTTGGTATGTAAAAGACCCGGCCAACTACACTTTTAACCTTGATGCTATACGTGACCCTGATGTAAAGTACCCAAACCAAAAAAAGAATGGGAAATTGAAATGTAATCCTTTGGGCAAAAACCCCGGAGATGTCTGGAATATTCCAAAGGTTACATCAGGCACTAATAGAGCGTCTAAAGAACGTATGCTACACCCGGCCCAATTTCCTCTTGCAGTAATCGAGCGAATTATTTTAGCCAGTAGCAATGAAGGTGAGCTTGTTTTAGATCCTTTTGTCGGTTCGGGTTCTACTTTAGTCGCCGCAACTTTGCTTAACCGCCAAAGTCTTGGTTTTGAAACTAGAGCAGATTATGTGGAGATGGCACGGGCGCGACTTGAGTTAGTAAGCAACGCACCAGAACAATTAGCCTTGTTTTGAATTTACCCATAAAGTTTTTAACTTATAATTTTTTGCCTGAATTTTCAAACTGGCTTGTTGTCCCGTTTCAGATTTTTGGCCTGTCCAGTCTGCAATATCCAGCCCGCCAAACTTTACCAGTCCAATTTCAGGTGATTTCCCTGACCCAAATCTCTCAAAATTAACCGTAAGCATATATCCGCCGCGCCGCTTTACAGTATTTTCACTGATTTTGGCATAACTTCTATTACCAAAAATATTACCTTTCGAGCTGGAAGTTTTAATCTCAAAAGAGAGGCTGGAGTCAGGTATATAATGAGCATCAAATTCGTTAGCAGTTGCTCCACGTCGCCACAAATTTTGATGGGAGGCGGCTAAATTTAGTGGAATTAGCTCATGTAAAAGGAAGCCCATTATCTGAGGCTGTGGGAACACATCCACACCTATCTTATAGTGATTAGCCCCTATCTCAGACTTGAAAATATCTTCCCACGAAGCTAAAACAATTTGTACCAGTTCCTCCATTTTCAGAGGAAATTTTTCAAGTAACTGCCCAGTAATTAAAGGCCATTCTTCAACAGGAAAATTCGCATAAGGGGACTCAGTCACAAATTTGACCTTTTCAACAATTCATGTGGTTTCATTTTAAGGGCTTCGGCAATTTTTAGGAGGCAAAGCAAAGTAATATTGCGCTCGGCTCTTTCAATACTTCCTATGTAGGTTCGATGCAAAGAAGCAAGAAAGCCCAGTTCTTCTTGCGAAATTCCTAATGCTTCCCGTCGTTCTCGAATTACTTTGCCCAGTCTTACTAACTGTTCATTTTGCTTGTGCGGCTCTTTGCCCATTTTGGTTTCTCCATTTACGCTATATTTAGTCATCAAGAGAAAAGTGTCTACAGACGATTAGTAGCACAAGAAAGTTTTTAGAAGGATAGAGTCTTTGGTATTAGTTTGGAAATAAGGTAAAATACAAGTTGACGGCATAGAGTTGAGCAAAGGAGAGAGGCAGGGTTATCGAGATGAACGGTCAGCAAGTGCTTGGCTATCTTTCGCGAGGCGATAAATGGTTCTTGGGTGGCGGCAAAGCGGTGGTTTATGCGCCGGAATTTCCGACCTGGCTGGATAAACCGGGTTTCTACGACCACGCCTGTTATCTGGATTACCGGGTCGGGCCGCTTTTTACCCTCGCGATAATTGACCAGCGCGGGCGCGAAGTTAACCCGCGCTTGCAGGAACGTTTCTGGCAGCCCGACCACACCAGCCAGCTTTACCGCGACAAAAGCCGTGATTTGATAATTACTGAACGCCGCGCCTTGTTGCCCTGGGACGTGCTGGTTTCGACTTTTGAGTTTGCCAATACTCTGTCACAGCCCCAAACCTTTGACTTAATTTTATGGTCGGCGCAAGAGCGCGAAGGCGGCACCCGGCAAGGGCCAAGCGTTTCTGAGTTGGAAAATTTTCGGGTTCGCGATAAAGACGGGGTATTAGTTTGGGGGCGGCGGGTACGCGAGACTTCAACCCGATCTGATGATGAGGCAGGGGTAATGATGCGTTTTGCCGTCGCGCTGGGGGCAAGCCGTACCGCTACTTCGTACTCTGTAAAGCTTTCTGATCGCCAGCCCAACCAACCGCACTGGCGATTTACCCCTTTTTACGAAAAACTGGCCCGCCATAACCAGCAATCTTTAGGTAACGAAGCTCCCGAAGCTATTCCGCCAGATTTTGGTGGGTTGGTTTATTTTGGTTTGCACTACAAAATTACCATTCCGGCCAATGATAAAGTCCAGTTTTCGGCTTATGCCGCGATTGCCAAAAGCGAGGAAGAAGCCCTGCTTTCTCTCACAGCGGCCCGGCAGGGCGGCGGACAAAATCAGGACACCCCCAAACCAAGCAAGGAACGCCGCCCCACCTGGCCCGCCAAACGCTATTGGGCTGATTATTTCGAGAATTTGCCGAGCTTTAGCTGTTCCGACTCGTATTTGCAAAAATACTACTGGTATCGCTGGTACGGCTTGCGCCTGAACACTATTCAGGTAGAAGATGCCCGCTTGGGTCTGCAACACCCCTGTGTCTTTGAAGGGATTAATTTGGGCTGGTTCAGGCAACATATTACCTACAGCGCACAATGTCACATGTTTGAAACACGTTGGATGCACGACCCGGCGATTGCTCAAGGTTCGCTTTTGAACTTTATCGAGAACCAGTACGAAAACGGTTCTTTTCCCGGTGCAATCAAAAACATTTATCAGGGCGATAGAACCTTGAATATTGGCGTAGCTTTTTATCACGCCAACTGGGGGCAGGCTTTAAGAGCAGTTCATGCAATTCATCCTGACCGGGCTTTTCTGGAAAAGATTTATGAGCCGCTCGTCCGCTACCTGCTTTATTTTGACCGGGAACGAGATGCTGACCAAACCGGGTTGTACGATGTGCTGAACCACTGGGAAACCGGGCAGGAGTTTATGAGCCGCTACACCGCCGTTGACCCCCGCGCTGACGAGGGTGGGCCGCTTCGCCTCAAGGGACTGGATGCCACCACTTATATTTATCAGTTGCAACTGGCTTTAGCCTGGATGGGGCAGCAACTAGGCCGTTACGACGAGGCCGGACGCTGGCAAGCTATGTCCGGGAAAACCCGTCAGGCCGTTCAGAATCTGATGTGGGACGGGCAGCAGGAATTTTTCTTCGATGTAAATCCGGCCACAATGCAGCGCGTACCAGCCAAAACCCCGATTGCTTTTTATCCTTTTATGACCGGGCTGGCCGGAAAAGAGCATTTAGGGGCAATCACCAAACATTTGTTTAATCCGGCGGAGTTCTGGACACCCTACCCCGTTCCAACTACCAGCCTGGACGATGCTACTTTTAATGGCGATGGCGAATGGAAAAACCAGCGTTTGGTTTGTCCCTGGAACGGGCGCACCTGGTTAATGACCAATAGCCATGTAGCCGATGGGCTGGCTCAGGCCGCACTGGACTTAGACCCGGCTTTGCAACCCCGCGCCGTTGAATTTATCAATCGTTACATTCAAATGCTGTTTCTGGATGGCGATGTAGAGCGGCCTTCCTCCTATGAATATTACAACCCCTTCACCGGGCAAGCTCCGTTCTTTCGGGGGACGGAAGATTATATGCATAGCTGGATTGTGGATTTGATTATCAAGTATGTAGCGGGCGTGCAGCCCAACGACGACGGCACAGTTCAAATCCGGCCTTTGCCTTTCGACCTCGATTATTTCACGCTTGACCGGGTAAAGATTGCCGGGCATAATTTGAAAGTAACCTGGCGCAAGGATGCGAAAGCGGCAGAGGAAGCAAATCAGGCTCTCCGCCGTGTTCGTCCCTCCCCGCTTGAACCCGAATCCATCGCCCCGGTTGGTTTATCAATTTTTGTGGACGGCGAACTAATTCAGCAATTGCCCAACTTGGGGCAAATGACTATCAAGCTGTAAGGAGTAGTACAAATGCTTACCCAAGAAATTAACCTTGAGTGTACCTATGACGTAGACGAATTTTTTGAGCTGCTCGGCGATGAAGCCGAAGATTATGAACTGATTGGAGGAAAAATCGTGCCACGTGAGAAACCCGGCCCAGGTGCCGAACATGGAGAAATTATCAACAAACTAGGCTTTCATTTGGAGCTTTATGCTAACCGCAACGGAAGCAAACACGGCAGAATTTTCAGCGCGTCAGCCTGCTTGCTTGGGCGACCACAAGGTTCAAACTGGGTCATTCCTGATATATCCTATGTGCTGAGTGACCGCCTTCCTGCCAAATTTAGTGGCCCGTTGCCCGTCGCGCCAGATTTGGTGGTCGAAGTTAATTCGCCTAGCGATAACCTTGAGCGGATGCGCAACAAGATTGACGAGTATTTGCGGGAAGGCGTGCGGATGGTCTGGTCAATCTACCCGCTTGATAAATATGTGCTGGTTTACCAACCCGACCAGACCAAGCAAACTTATTATGATATGGATGCCGAGCTTAATGGTGGCTCAGTGCTGCCCGGTTTCAAGCTTCCTATAAAGGTATTATTCGACTAATAATGAAAGTATTACTGTTACAACTACCTGTACCAAATAACAAACTGAGCAACCTGCCGCTTGCGCTTGGTTATTTGAAAGCCAGCGCGGACGCAGCCCGGCTACCCGGTTTGCAAGTTGAAATTATGGAGCGGGTCGCGCAAGACCGGGGTGGAGACGCTTATTTGCTGGACGCTATTTTGGAGCGCGACCCAGATATAATTGGCTTTTCGCTTTACACCTGGAATTCCAGCCGCGCCTTGAGACTTGCCCGCGAAATCAAAAAAGTTGCCCCCGAAATCCTGACGCTGGCGGGTGGGCCGGAAGTCAATCGCGATGGCGATTTCGTACTGGCTGCCGGAAACGCTCTGGATTTTCTGGTTTTGGGCGAAGGCGAACGCACCTTTGTCGAACTGCTCCGCGCCCTGAACAATAACAAGCTTTCGCCAAAACGTTCATTCCCAATCACCTCTCAAACATTCTCTACCTCTAGCCCTTTTGTCTCACTCAGTCCTCAGTCCTCAGTCCTCACTCCTTACCCAATTCCCGGTTTAGCCTATCATGCCCCTGATACGGGGGAATGGACTTTTAATTTGCCCCGAACGGCGATTGAAGATGTAAATTTATTGCCGTCGGTTTATCTGGATGGAGCGTTAGAGGGGTTTCTTGAAAATTTTATGATGATTGAGCTTTCACGCTGGTGTCCCTCCAAGTGTACTTTTTGCTACTACGGGCGACAGGATTTACCGCTTGGCGGCAAACGTTATTTTGATATTGAACGCCTGCGGCAGGAATTAGAGTTTGGGATGGAACATGGGGTCGAGCAGGTGCATTTCGTCGAAGCCAATTTCAACACCTTGCCTCACCTGAACCAGATTTATGAAGTTATCAAGGACAGTGGAGCAAACCGCAAAATGCGCTTTTATGCCGAAATGCGGGCCGAAGCTATTGACGAAGCCGAAGCGGATAAACTGGCCGAATGTAATTTTAGTATTGTGGAATGTGGGCTGCAATCTGCCGTCCCCGAAGTGCTATCGAAAGTGCGGCGCAAAAACCACTTACCCCGCCTGGTGCGAGGTGTCCAGCTTTTGCGCGAACGCAGCATTGAAGTTTTTCTGGACGCGATTTTAGGTTTGCCGGGTGATACCCCCGAAACTTTCGAGCGCACCTTGTCTTTTATCGAAGAAAACAATTTAGCCCCTTATGATTTGTTTCATTTGCAGATATTGCCCGGTACGCAGCTAAAGGCCGAAATTCAGGCCGGGCAACACGGCATAATTTACCAACCTGCTCCACCCTATTTTGCTTTGCAAACCGCCGAACTGTCTTTTGAGCAAATTTGCGAACTTCGCCACCAAACCCTTTTACTCAAAGGCGACGACCCCGCCCAAATTCAGGGCGTACCCCTACCCGCCGAATTTTCTCTGGTGGTAAATACCCACGCTTCAGATAACAATTTTTCACCGACAATCAACATCCGACCATCCACAACCCTCCCCAACTCGCAACTCGCAACCCGCACCTTTGTTCCTTCTAACAACCAACAACTAACAACTAACAACTCTGCTTTCTCCGACAACCGACAATCTATTGAGCGGCTGGTGCTTGACCGGGCCGCCCTTGACGATACCGCAAATTTGCGAGAGATTGCCCGAAAGCTGGCGAGTGAGGTTACGCTCTGGATAAAGCCGGGAAATCTGGACAAAGCCGGGTTAGAAGCGGCAGAAAAGGCTTTGGACGTTTTATCAGAGCCAAATCCGAGCGGAGTCTGGCATATTTTTGTAGATTGTGAACGGCCTTTGCGCCGGGAAGAACGGGCGCGACTGGCAAAAGCGGTGCGCCACGAAGCGGGGGATATTGATAATCTGGCGGTGTTCGCCTTGCAGGAACGCGACCCGAATTGCTTTCTCGAATGGCCTTCGGTTGGCTTTTATCAAGTAATTGAATGGCAGCCGGATTACCGGGATTTGGCCGGGTCGAAGACTGTGTGGCGGCTAAATTTAGCTGAAGGCGCATCAGTCGAGCAATGGCGCGAACAATTGCAAGAAATTGTCCA
>JBBQGP010000086.1:0-21618 GCA_038323095.1 Chloroflexia bacterium
AAAACGAATGTATTCGCTGCGGTTTGTGCGTGGTACGTTGTCCGACCCAGGCTATCAAGATGGCCCGTTTCCAGTACAGCGACCCGAAAGCGCACTGGTACGTCAGCGAACCCGGCCTGGTTGCTCCAATCCCGAAGTAGATAAAACACTTGAGTTATGAGTGAGAGTTCTCATTCATAACTCAACTACCATCTTTGCAGGATTTTTCGAGATTGTCACAGCATAACGATAAGCCGGATGATTCAAATGATTGGGATTATCCAAGCGAAGAAGAATACCCGTCAGAGCATAGAAGTGGGCCTTTTGCCAAAAATGGGATAAGAATTAATAGCCCACATTTTTGGGAAGAACTCAAAAAAGACCGAATATTAGAGGAAGACGCTTTTGCTGCTTATCGCTATGGCGAAACTTATGAGGATGAAAAGGGCAGCATAATTAGGTACAGTTTTGATAAGAAAGTAGCAGTTGTAATCGGTAATAATGATCCTGAGTTTGCAATAACTGTTTACCGAAAGCGGCGACCTTCTGGTCTTTGGATTAAACTTGATTAGCAGTAATAGCTGATTTCTGGCAGAATATTAAAATCCAGGAAGATACTTATGGCTGGAATTAATGGTAATAAGCCGAATAATTTGATAGAGACGCTAGTTAAAGGTAATAAGGAAACGCGATTGCTTGCGGTTATTCAGCTAGGAACACATTCTGATAAAGAAGCCGTTGAACTGCTAAAACAAATTATTTTGAACAAAGGCGAAGATAAAACAATACGCGCTCACGCTTTATCTTCGTTAGCTAAACAAAATCAAAATGACGAAAGTATCTTTAACATTTTGATTGCGGCTTTAAAAGACTCGGAGTCAATAATTCGGGCTTATGCCGCCACCGCTTTGGCTAACAGAAACGATGCAAGGGCAGTAGATTTACTTTTAGAAGTGCTAAACCAGGATATTTCAAGAGTACGGTGGGCGGCGGCCACCGCTTTAGGTAAAACTGGGAGTTATCGAGCAGTTGAGCCTTTGATACAGGCTTTGAGAGACCGAAGTAAGTATGTACGCTTACACACCGCCCTTGCGCTGGGAAACATTGGAGATAGGCGGGCAATTGAGCCGCTTCTCCAGCTTCTGCAAAAAGATAGTGAGCCATTGGTAAGATTTCGGGTGGCGGAAGCTTTAAGCAAGTTTGGCGAAGACGAGCAAATTTTGAAAAGCTTGAAAGCAGTAGCCGAAACTGATAAAGCTGAAGCTCTTTATGGTCGGACGGTAAGTAATGCCGCTCTTGAAGCCTTAAATTTTATCCGGCAGGATTTGAAATCAGTAGTAAATCCTGAAATTGCAAGTGTATCAAATTAAAGCGTAACAAAGATTTAACTTTAAGCTTAACTGTTGTCAACGTTGAAACAAGTTTAGCAAATACTATATTTTTTACTAGTTACAGGAGAGAGTCAGCGTATGGCGACAAAGAAAAAAGCCTCACCGGGTATATCCGATCAGATACTCAAGGCCAGTGGCGAGTTTGGTACACGCCTCTGGAAGAGTGTCTTCCGGCATAGCTGGCCGGATAGTGCGCGTACCCGTTCGCTCGCCACTATGAGCAACGTTTTCTTACATTTGCATCCGACGACTATTCGCCGGGCTTCCCTCAAAGTTACTTATACTTTTTGTTTGGGCGGCTTATCCTTTTTCTTCTTTCTGATATTAACCGTATCGGGCGTAATGCTGATGTTTTATTACGTTCCATCGGTAACGCAAGCTTACCAGAATATGAAGGATTTGCAGACGATTGTTTTCGCCGGGCAATTCTTGCGAAACGTTCACCGTTGGGGGGCGCACGCAATGGTAATTGTCGTCTTTCTGCACATGTGTCGGGTGTTTTACACCCGCGCTTATCGTCCGCCTCGTGAATTTAACTGGGTTATCGGCGTATTGCTTTTGGTTGTAACCTTTTTGTTGAGCTTTAGCGGTTATTTGTTGCCCTGGGATCAACTTTCGTTCTGGGCGGTAACGGTAGGTACTAATATTGCAAAGGCGACCCCGTTCTTAGGCCCGCAGGCCCAATTCCTGCTGATTGGCGGTTATGAGATTGGTCAAAACGCGCTCATAAGGTTTTACACCTTGCATGTCATTGCGTTACCACTCGCGGCGGCGGTACTGATAACAGTCCACTTCTGGCGAGTGCGTAAAGACGGCTTTAGCGGCGGGTTATAAGAGTTAAAAAGCTAGAAGGAGTTTCCGGCTATGGCGGATACAACAGACCGTCGGACAGAAGCAGCCCGACGCAAGCAAGACCCAGGCAACCCGCTTGACAAGGCGCGTCCCCATCGTTTGTTAGCAGTAGTCAAGCGCGAAGTTTCGATGACTCCTACCAAAGAGCCTTCGACTATTGTCCACGTTTGGCCGCATTTGCTCATGATTGAGTTTTTGTGTGCGATTGTCTTTACAATTACTTTGTTTATTACTTCGGCGGTAATTAACGGCCCGCTCGAAGATTTGGCGAATGCCGAAATAACGCCGAACCCGTCCAAAGCTCCCTGGTATTTCTTGAATTTGCAAGAATTGCTATTGCATATGGATGCGGCTCTGGCCGGGGTTATCGTGCCAACCATTGCGCTGGGGGCAATTGCTGTTATTCCCTATTTCGATTTAGGGCCGGGACAAATGGGTCGTTGGTTTACCAGTGAGCGCGGTAAAGCTGTTGTAATCTTTAGTTCACTTTACACCTTATTTATAACGGCCTTTTTGCTGGCCTTTGATATTCTCTTTAATATGAAGAAGGTGCTTAAAGGCTTATTTCCGATTAGCGAAGGCGAAGATAAAGGCAAAGGCTTGCTGGAAACGATTAATCTGCCCATTTTAGGCGGTGATTCTGCCGCACCTTTCGCCCTGGCCCCTACTCCGGCAGATATTGTACTTTCTAACTGGGTTATCCCAATTTTAACTATGATTGGTTTCTCAGGTTTGCTGGTTTTTCTGGTTAAAAAACGGTTTGGTGCGGACACCCGTGATGTCTGGATGGCCTTGTTTACCGGCTTTGTAATTGTATTTGCGGTTACTACTTTTGTTGGTACGGCAATGCGTGGCCCTGGTCAAGAATTTTACTGGCCCTGGGCCGTTCCGCCGAAGCATTAAGGGAATTTTGAGTTTTGAGTTCTAATTTTTGAGCTTTTTCACTATTTTGTAATCTAACTTAGAACTCAAAACTCAAAACTGGTTTATTGGGAGTTGCTTTAAATGTCGATTATATATAAAGATGGCAAGCCGGTGGTGGTCTCGAAAGACCAGCCCGAAACCGAAGATGGATTGCCAATTGTCGAAGTAGATGAAGCTGAAACTCGTGAAATGACCCGCAAGAAGTTTATGCGGGCTTCGTTTCTGGGAACAATCGGCGCGTTTTTGATTGGGGCGGGTGGCACTTATTTGCTGTATTTCTGGCCCAAAAAAGTTGGCTCGTTTGGTAGCAAAATCACGGCGGGCGAACTTGCTCAATTCCCCGAAGGCAGCGTCACCCGTAACGCCGAAGGTCGTTTTTGGCTGGTGCATCTTTTGCCGGAGGATGGCGGCGGCTTTATGGCTCTTTACTGGAAATGTGTTCATCTTGGTTGTACCGTTCCCTGGGCGCCCGGTGATGATGGTATTTACGGTGGACGGGTTTACAAAGGGATTTTCAAATGTCCCTGTCACGGTTCCCAATACGTTTATACTGGGCAGAACTTTGCCGGGCCAGCCCCGCGTCCGCTCGATATTATGGAAGTAACCGTAGCTGGCGGTAAAGTGCAAGTCAATACTGGCAAAATTACCAAGCGTGATAAATTCGACCAGGCCCAGCAAACTAAAATCTAGCAATCTTTAGCAAATCAATCAGATAGCAGTTTTTCTGATAACAGCCTAGAAACAGAAGGATTACAATGTCTACCCGGATGATAATCAGTATCTCCTTCGTGCTGGCCGTAGTGCTGGGGATGCTGGTCTATATTCTTAACGACACCACGCGGGGTCAATCGGCGGGCGGCGAGGATACTCAAATTAAGGCGGTTAATGGCGCAAAACTTTTTGGGCTAAACTGTTCGCAATGTCATGGCCCAAAGGGAGAAGGGGCAATTGGCCCGGCTTTAGACCGTCCCGAATGGAGGGCCGATGTTGCCGGATTTGACCTTAACGGTGTTTCAAACGTTTTGAGCCAGGTTTTGCATCGCGGCCAGTACAGCCCGCAACCCGGCATTAATATGCCAGCCTGGAGCAAGGATTTTGGCGGCCCGTTTAACGACCAGCAAATTGACGACGTAATGACTTTTATTATGTATGGTAGCTGGGATACTCCACTTGAATATACTTCCGCGCCAAATTACATTGCCGAAATTCCTGTCAATAATGCTCAAAAGGTCAAGTATCCCGACCAATTGAGTGATACGCTCAAGGCTAAATACCCGAACGCTAATCAGGCCGACCAACTCAAGGCCGAAGGGCAGCAAAATGCCGAAGAATTACGCAAGATTTTGGGTAATAGCAAACCCGGCGAAAGCCTGAATGGTATCAAGCAATTGCTACAGGTTAAAGGGTGCATTAACTGCCACGCTTTTGGGAGTGCCGGTTCAACGCTTGGCCCGAGTTTGTCCGTAGTAGGCAGCCGCCGGACGGCGGAATGGCTCTACAAGTGGATTGAAGACCCGTCAAAGGTTGCCGCCGAAGACCGAGGCCCGAACTTGCAGCCCTGGTTTGCGATGGACAACCGTACTAAATTCTGGCCGATGCAGCCAACTTTTATGCCGACTATCCAGATGACTCAGCAAGAACGCCAGAGCATTGTGGATTATCTCAAGGATTTGAAAGTACCCGAAACCAAAGTGATTAAGTAAGTAGTTTTGCTTTACTTTTTTTGAAAATCCTGCAATTAGCGATAAAATAGATGGGGAGACCTCGCATGGAGGTAATCGAAAGGCTGGACGGGCCAGAATCGCCTGCCCAGCCGCAAATTCTGAATAAACGAAAGCAATTGTTTCGTTCGCCCCTGCTGATGCTAGGGGTAGCAATGGGGTTGGCGGTAGTGATGTGGCTTTGCAACTTTCAGCCGGTTAGTAGCGATACGACCAAGCTGATTGCGGTTTATGACCCTTCCGCCAATTTGCTTGATTTGAACTCGCCAGTCTGGAATCCTGACCGCAAGGTAGCCAGCAGCGAAGTAGACGCTGCCGGTAAGCCTACCGGCAAAATTAGTACGACGGTTGTTCCCCTGAGCGCACAGTATATTTTGCCGCCGCAGGGTGGCAGTGTGCTGGGCTTACAGGCACGGGCTGCCTGGAACGGCAAAGATTTCGCCATTCGCGTAACCTGGAAAGACGGCTCGGAAAATGTTAGCGGGCCTTCGGCTGACCAGCTAAACACTTTTAGTGATGCGGTAGCGGTAGAATTTCCAATTGAACTAATACCGGGTCGTCAGCCGTTTCGCTGCATGGGCCAATCCGAAAACCGGGTGAATATCTGGCAATGGAAGGCCGAGCGCGATACCGAGCTAACTTCGTCGCTGGGTTTGCAGGCGGTACGCGGCGCACCCGGTGATAAGGCGGTCAAGAATTATATTGGCCCTGGCGCGGGCTATTTGATTGACCCGGCCCAGGATGACCCGGATAGCAAATCGTACTATAACCCGGCTGACCAGACCTGGACGGTAATTTTCAAGCGTTCGCTATTGGCCGGAACTAAAGAGACGGCCACCCAATTTGTTCAGGCGACTGCCGGGAACGTGGGCGCGACCCAGATTGCCTTTGCAGTATGGGATGGCAACGCGGGCGAACGCCTTAGCAAAAAAGCCGTTTCTACCTGGGTTGATTTGACCTTTAATGCGGGCGATACCGCCGCGCAAGGGGTCAGCAACTTTATCAATCTGGGGATTGTTGGCCTGATTACGCTGGTGGTGCTGGTGGGAGCATGGCGACTTCTCCCTAACACCCGTCGCACTAAGTAATAACTGTTGCTGGTTGTCAATTGTCGCTAAAGAATTATTAAACCGACAACTGATAACCGGCAACCGACAACCAAATTATGAATAAAACAGTCAAGCTTTTAATATCCGCCTTTGTTGGTCTGGATATTTTTGTTTTTAGTTATGTGGTGCTGGCCCAATTACGATTAAGTATTTTTGGGACGGGGGCAATACCGGGTGGCGGCAGTGCGCTGGATATGGCCCTGTTTTTGTTGCCGCTTTTTGTTGGGTATGTGGCCGGAGACCGCCTTTATTATTTTCTGAACTACAAAGAGCGCAAGCAAAAAATCGAGCAGCACCACGAGGCCGAACGTCAGCAGCGTGAAGCGGCGCGTAAGGCTAAAGCGGCAACCCGTGCCGCCCGACCCAAACCTTCGGCTATCTGGGATGATGCCGGATGGGATGAAGACACAGCGGTCAAGGCTGGCCGCAAGCAGGAGTAAAAGCGTGACACCTTCCCTCCGGCCCAAAATTCGGATAGCTCTTTACCCGGTTGGCCCAAGTTTACGAAAGCGGCGAAAAGTTGAAACTACTCTGCCTGAAGTTGATGTGCCTTTTTCGGTAGAGCGGGTTTTCTTTTTGCTGCGCTGGCTGGTGGTCGGGCTAGGGCTGGCGATTCAGCTTTACGCGGTAGGAAGTGGTTCGGGCGGCGTGCCACAAATCGCCCACGCCTTGCAAGTTACCGGGCTGATGGCGATTCTTACCGGGCTTTTCGGGGTTTTGCATTATTATCTGGTTTCGGAGCAGCAACGGAGCTGGCTGGCTGTTATGGATGCCGTCGCCATTGCGCTGGTTATTGGGCTGGATAACGGGATTTACAGCCCCTTCCAGTTTTTGTCCTACCTGATTATTGCCGAAGCCGCCCTGATTTTTAGCGCAAGCAATATTTTAACTTATACCGCGCTGGTTGGTATTCTTTATACTGGCTCGGTTTTGCTGATTTCCGGGCATAAATGGAATGAGCTAACTATTACCATTGTACTAAGTCAGGTAGTCGCCATGTTTATCGTCGCCAGCATTAGTGGTTCAATGGTGCGGGCGATTAAGCACCAGCGCGAGTTGGCCCAGCGTGAACAGGCTCTTTCAGCCCAGCTAAATTATCAGGTTAGTGCGCTTTCGGCCTTAAACCGCCTGAGCGCACAACTAAACGCCAGCCTTGATGTCGACGAATTGCTGACTAACACTATGAATACTTTGCCAGATGCGCTGGATATTGATGCTTGCGTGGCTTTACTGGCCGAGCGGGATGAGCAGGAAGAATGGCAAATCGGCTCGGTTTGGTGCGGGGTAGACGAAGCTTTCACTCCGGCAGAACGCAGCTTGCGCGACGAGGATAGTGAATTTTTGCAGGCCGGGCCGTTAATTTTGAGCCGGACGGATTTGGATGGGATTTTAGGTAAAGGTTTGCCTTTATCGTACCCGTCCTTAGAGGCAAGCGAAACTGACAATTTGGCTAATGAAGAAGTCAGCAAAGGGGCGGTGCTGATTGTGCCGTTACAGGCGGGCGAAACGCAAATTGGCTTGCTGGCTCTGTTGAGGCAAAATGGCCCAATTTTCGAGCAAAGCGACCTTGAACTTTTGGCCGCACTTGGTCGGCAGCTTTCGCTAATGATTAACAATGCCCGTTTGTACGAGGTGGAGCGGCGTAACGTGGCCCGCTTGCAAGAATTAGAGCAGATGAAAAGCGATTTTCTTTCAACCGTTTCGCACGAGCTACGTACCCCGCTTACTTCTATCAAGGCTTCAACTATGCTGCTACTGTCACAACCGCTCGACGATATTAGCCCGACCCAGCAGACTTTGTACAAAAATATTGAGCGCAACAGCGAACGCCTGAACGGACTGGTTACGGATTTGCTGGATTTGACCAAGTTGCAAAACGGGCGGCTGAAACTTTCGCTCCAAACCGTAAATCTGGCGGAAGTCATTCAGGACGTAATCGCCGCCTTGCGCCCGCTTACTGATAACAAGCAGCAAGTTTTAAGTATTTGCGTGCCGCCTGGTTTGCCTTTGGTTCAGGCTGACCGCCGCCGCCTTGAACAAATTATTACTAACCTGGTTTCCAACGCCAATCGCTACTGCCCAAAAAAGAGCCAGATTGACATAAGTGTAATCTGGGAACAATCCGAATTAGTTTTAAGAGTAGCTGATAACGGGCCGGGAATTGACCCGGCGGAGCAGGTCTTGATTTTTGAAAAATTTTATCGGGGTCAAAACCAGTTTAGCCGCAACGGAACAGGGTTAGGGCTGGCGATTGCCCGTTCACTGGTGGAATTACACGGCGGGCGTATCTGGGTTGAAAGCCAGCCCGATGAGGGTAGTTCTTTTGGCTTTAGCCTCCCGCTTGATACAGTGGGGCGGTTAATTCTGGTTTGATAATTAGTTCTGCAAGGATGCAGCTATAAAGAGTTTATGATTAAAATATTGGTAGTAGATGATGAGCCGGATGTAGTAGAAGTAATTAGCGTTGGGCTAAAGTTGAATTCGCCTGACTGGGAGGTTTTGAGCGCGGAAGATGGGCCAAGCGGGATTGAACTTTTCCGGCGAGAAGAACCCGATTTGCTAATTTTAGATATGAGTATGCCCGGCATGAGCGGTCTTGAAGTTTGCCGGGCAGTGCGCCGGGTTTCGGTTGATGTGCCGATTATCTTCTTGACAGTGCGGGATGAGGAAATCGAAAAGGTGCGCGGCCTTGAAGCCGGAGCGGATGATTATGTGACTAAACCTTTTAGCCCGCTTGAACTAATTGCCAGAATCCGGGCTTTGCTACGCCGTACCAACCGGGGCAAGGCTTCGCTGGGCCGCACCAATTTTACTTACGAGCGTTTGCGGGTAGATTTTATTAACAAAACTGTTTCGCTTAATGGCGATGCGGTACGTCTGACTTCGACTGAATATAATTTGCTGTATTTTTTGGTGATGAACGCCGGGCAAGTTTTGACCCACGAGTTTTTGCTAACTAAAGTCTGGGGGCCAGAATACCGGGATGCGCCCGATTATCTGAAAGTGCATATTCGTCATTTGCGCGAAAAGCTCGGTGACGATGCTCAAAACCCCCATTTTATTTTTACTGAACGTAGTAAGGGCTATCGTTTCGCCAGTGCGCCCGAAAATTAGAAATTTGCTAATCCTGATAAACTCAGCTTCGGGTAAAATCGGGATTAGAAATCTTTCCCACAATTGTTGGCTGCCTGCTTAGAAAAATCTGGTTATAAACAAAAAAGGTGACCCGGTTTTATCAATAAAGCCGGGTCACCTTTTTTGTCCGGCTACGCGCTCATAGCCGGATATTTTCTTACTTAAAAGGACAAATCGCCCGTGAAGAGCAAATTCTCGAAGCCGATGCTGCCACCGCTCAAGGATTTGGCGACCAGTGAACCACGCACATTGCCATTGCTGGCTTTTACATCAGCAAAGGGAGCGAGAATTGTTCCCTCTACGCTAACGCCGTTAATGGTAAAGTCCTTCGCTTCATAGAAGTTGTAGATGACGTGTTGAGCATCTACCCCATTCAATGAAATACCCATATACTGCAAGCGGTCTCCGCTCTTGCCATCAATATTAACAATTACCGTCGAATTTTCGGGAGCGGTAATGTTAAGGCTGTTGGCGTTCGCGAGTTCACTGCCCTTGATGCTAAAGACGTTGACGCTTTGATTGCCGCTCAGGTTGAAGCCACCATACTGGGAAGCTACAGCTTTGCCCGGTAGTGAAGCCAGCGCGTCCGAAAGTGATTCAACATAAACCTGAGTATCCGACAAATTCAAGGCATCCGTCTCTTTGCGAGGACTGCCCTCGTTAAAGGTTGTGCCGACTTGCTTCAAGTTCCCGCCATACACTGCGTTACCCTTGACCGTTCCGCCGTTCAGGTTCAGGTTACTGTTAGTAATTACATTGTCACTCTGGCCGGGAGCTTCGTTAGCGATGCTATACGAATCGAAGGTAGTATCACCACCTGCGCCAACCTTACCGGCGATTGTGCTACCGCCCTCGGTTAGGCTCAGTTTGTCCAGAGTTAAAATGTTGTACTTGGTCACGTCCTGGAAGCTCAAATCCAGTTTGAAAACTCCCCGACCATGAGTGGCGGCATAAAGTACCCGACCATTGGAAGAAAGCGACAAGCCATAGACTGCTACTGGCGGTAAGTTTTGGGCAGCATTAACCCACTTATTGCCGGTCAGTTGCAATACTCCAAAATCGGTAGCGACATAAAGCGTACCACCGCGCTGGTCAAGGGCGATGCTTGTTACGGGTTGGTCGCCCAAATTGTAGCTCAAGTCTGTCCAGCTGGCTGCTTTGGTCGTTGGGTTGTAACGTACTTCAAAAACGTGTCCGGGCGTGCTGGGCGTATAAGCGTTATAGCCGGAGAACGAGACGAAAGCGTGGTTCGGGTCTTTATCGTCTACCGCGATACCGCTTACAAAACGGGTGGGTTGCGCATCCGTATCCAGACGGGTAAAGCTCACGCTGCTCGCTTCGGCATCGGCATTGCCGGAAATAAAGACGCGGCCTCGGCGAGTAGCCGCCCAAAGGGTATTGGTGTTGCTGGAAGGACGAGCCAGAGCAACCACGTAGTTACCAGCTTTGCTACCCAATGAAGCCGAAGTCAAGTTCGGCCCAAGTGGTACCCAGTCACCGCAGGGCGCAGCAAAATCTCCTGTAATTTCATTACAATGCAAGTCCAGATAAGCCTGTGGCCCGCCACTGTCTTTGGTGCGCCAAACGTGCTGAAGGCCATCGAAGATTGTACCGCCGACCTTGGGGTCGTACAGCAAGGGTACGTAAAACGAAGCGGCTTCGCCACTGGCAATCAACGGGTCGGAAATATAATCCCAACCAAGCGGGTCATTGCCCCGGAAGTTTACATCATGTTGCGGGCTGTAATAGCTGTGAACTCGAATGTTGGGGTTTACCGGGTCAATCCCGCTTTGTCCACCATCACCACCGACGGTTTCAACCCAGTTCGGGGAGTTGGTGTAAGCCCAGGTGCCGTTATCCTGCGTTCCGCCAATCAGGTCTTTGCGCGGGTTTTTGGGATTAAAGGCCACGCTTTGGAATTGAAGGGTACGTAGCCCTGCGTTAAGGCTGAAAATCCGGGTAGGGATAGCGGTCAGCCAGGCTTTGCAATCAATCAATTCTGCACCGCTCAAGCCACGAGTATCACAATCTGCCGATTTATTTGCGAATTGACCACTGGTGCGAACTACTCCGCCATCCGAGCCGATAACGGCAATGTCGGGGTTGCCCGGTACAAAGACAATGGCGTGTTCATCCGGGTGCATCCCCAAAGCTGGCTGCTGGGTGTCGTTAGTCATATCGGTGAAGCTAACTCCAGCATCTACTGAGCGTTGAATTGCCCGGCCATTCGAGGGCGGATGCGGGGTGAAAATCTCGTCATATTGCATTTGGCCGCCAACCCAAACTGCGTCCGGCTTGCCAGGAGGCGAGGCCACCGGCATATCATAGGAACATTGCCCGCCACAATAATTGTAGGAAGCAAAGCCGGGAGTACCGGGAGTTGGATTGGAAAGCTTCAACCAGCCGGGGTTGGCTGTACCGTTGCTCAAGGTTGTGGCAGCTACGTTAGCATCATCTACCCGGTAAAAATTGGCCGGACTGCCGTCGGTATCGCCCAAATAAATCCGCAATTTGCCATTCTTGTTGGCAACTGCAAACTCGGTACGCGACCCGGCACTACTGGAAGCAAAGCCACCGCCCGCCGAAGCAAAAACTTGCTCAAAAGCCCCAGCTTCGGTTTTGCGGAACAAGCCGTAGGAAAACATGGCAAAGTAAACCCGGCCAGGCTGATTGGTATTCAGGCCCAATCGGTCAATTTCGATTTTGGTAACGCCGCCCCGGAAAAAGTCTGCACCATTGGCCGTACCGGGAATTACCGGATCGGATGGCTTGCTAAATACCAGCTTAAAAGTCGCGCCGCCATCGGTGGATTCATAAAGGCCAACTGTCGGAGCATCCGGCGGGGTAAAGCGTCCGCCATTGACCGATGAAGAGCCATGGCGGGCGACTGCCGTACCGATATAAATATGGGCGGCGTTCGTAGGGTCAACCGCGATAGCAGCAATCGAACGGTCTTTGGAAACCGCGAGACTGCCCGTTACCAGCGTCCAGTTTTTACCGCCATTGGTGGATTTGTAAAGGCCCACCCCTGCTTCGGAATCGCTTGAACCGTTTGGTTCGCCCGTTCCAACATAAACTGTTTTGCCACTGGCATCGGTTGGGTCAAATAAAATTGAGCCAGTAGCATTTGAATCAATTCCGTTGGATGAAGGAGTCCAGTTTGGCTGTTCGGCCAGGATATTTTCCGTCCGCCAGATACCACCTCCCGCCGCCCCAGCCAGCAATAGGCAACCGCCGCTAACTGTACAGGTCGGCGAAATCGCCAGCGCACTAATCCGCCCGGAGTTGGTAGTGCTTCGCCCGGTGTAAGTCGCGGCGGCATCTACTGTTCCGATAAAAGGGCCAATTTCCTTCCAGCCCGCTTTGTGGCCGGGCGCAAAACCAGTAATCGAATTCGCGGCCAACCGCGCCCCTTGTACCTGAGCAAAATCAATGTAATCATTGGGGAAGGCGCGTTGGCTATATTGCTCTGCCGCCGGAGCAAACACGTTTTCTATTTCGCCGCCTCTTTGGTCGGGGTCACGGCCAACTGCGTAAGCTTCCTGCACACTTTGCAAGGCAAGCCCACTAACTATCAGGGTTATAAGCAGACTGGCAAGTATGGC
Organism: Chloroflexia bacterium; assembly: GCA_038323095.1. GTDB lineage: Bacteria > Chloroflexota > Chloroflexia > Chloroheliales > Chloroheliaceae > L227-5C. The sequence goes on from JBBQGP010000086.1 coordinate 12,717, forward strand.
CTTTGTGCGGCCTAGCCTTTTCGAGAAAACTGCCATGTAATCTCCTTCGATCTAACTTGAATTGAGTGAGAACCAGACTAATTTCAGACATATGAAACTAGCAAAACTAACTGCAACACCTCGAATGAATAAATTTATTCGTTTAAGGCACGACAAAAACAAGCTTTGAGACAAGCTTTTTGGGAATCAGCCGAATTTACCGAACCGAAAATTCGGTGATTTTATTGGTCTTATTAACTTTGATTATAGTTTAGCAATTATAAATGGAACGCCTCGCACCTTGCCAGGACGATTATTAATATCGTCAGGTTTAATTTATATTAATACTTACCGCTTGATTTGTCAAGTTATTTCAAGTAGTAAATTCGATACAATTGTCACCTCAAAAATGAGAAAATTCGCACAAAAAAGAACCTTTAGACAAACTAAAGGTTCAACAACTTTATTTTTTGTGTTATTTCAGGGGCAGAATTGCCAGCACTAAAACTAAACTTAGGGCGCACCGGCACAGACGAAATCAACCCGGTTTTTGTTAATCAAAACGGTGCTGGCTGCGAATTTCAGGGAGGGGTTGGGAAGATAAACAATGCTGGCATTGGTAACGCCAATATAATTTTCGGGCCGCTCAATCAAGACCCGTTGCAAGTCTAGTTCCTGGTCAAGATGTAAATTGCCGCTTAATTCGTAATTACCCAGAACCAGCATAACCCGCCGTTGCAAAAGTTCGCCCCGATTAAAAATACGGGCCGCCATAAGCCTTTGCTCGTTGTCGGGGTCTTCGTTTGGTACGGCTAAAACAATTGAATGTTTGGAAATCCGGGCTTCGCCGCTTTCTATCGGGGCATCCTGGGGGCGTATCAAGCTGCTGGTGCTAACTTTGCCTAATACTAAATGTTCTTCGGAAGTATTTAGCACCCCATAAGTTCGCAAGGCATTAGTGGTAATCTTACCTGCGATACGGTGATACTCGGTAAAAAGCTCCATTATCATATAACGTTCGGGTAATGTAGACGAAAATTCTGGTGTCTCGGTCATAAGTCCCTCTTAGATAATACGGTCAATTAGCGACGGTGGTTTTACGGCGGCGGGGCTGAATGAGTAAGCCGCCAACAAAGCAGCTTTAATACTTTCGGCAGCTTCCGGGTTAGCGGCGTGAATTTGTAAAAGCGGTTCGCCCGCCTGAATTGCCTCGCCTACCTTACAGCGAAGCACCAGCCCTACCGCCGGGTTAATCGAATCGGTTTTGGTTTTACGTCCTGCTCCTAATTCGTGGGCCGCAATCCCGATTTGCTCGGCATCCATTGCGGCCACAAATCCAGATTGGGGCGCGGGCAATTCCTCTATAAAGGCCGCCTGCGGCAAGCGCGACAAATCATCCAAAACTCTAATATCCCCGCCCTGATTGCCCACAAAGGCTTTGTATTTGGCGAGAGCTGCCCCGCTATCCAGGGCCTGTTGCAAAAGTTGGCGGGCTTGCTGCTCGGTTTCGGCTTTACCGCCCATAATCAAAAGCTGGCTACCCAAAATAAAAGCCAGTTCCAGCAAATCCGTTGGGCCGTGTCCCTGCAAAGTTTCGACAGCTTCGCGCACTTCCAGGGCGTTGCCAACCGCCAAACCAAGCGGCTGCTCCATACTGCTGAGTACCGCTCGTACTTGGCGGTTTACCCCGCGCCCAATCGCAACCATTGCCTCAGCCAAAGTGACGGCATCTTCCAGCGTTTTCATAAACGCGCCTTTGCCGTATTTGACATCCAACACAATGCAATTTGTACCCGCCGCGATTTTCTTGCTCATTATGCTGCTGGCAATCAGGGGCAGGCTTTCGACTGTGCCAGTTACGTCGCGCAGGGCATAAAGTTTGCCGTCTGCCGGAGCAAGTTCGCTGCTTTGTCCGCTTATTACCAGCCCGATTTTTGCCAAGCCCTCCTGAAATTCGCTATCGCTCAGGCTGGCTCGGAAGCCGGGAATTGTTTCGAGTTTATCTACTGTGCCGCCAAAGTAACCCAGCCCACGCCCGCTCATTTTTCCAATTGGCAAGCCGCAAGCCACGACTAGCGGGGCAACCACCATTGTAGTTTTGTCGCCTACTCCGCCAGTGCTGTGCTTATCGGCTACTACCGGGGCAATCGATTTTAGGTCTAGTTGCTTGCCGCTTCCGGCCATTGCCAGTGTAAGGGCGACTGTTTCGGCAGCCGTCATTCCCTGAAAAAATACGCACATGGCCCAGGCCGCCGCCTGATAATCGGGGATTTCGCCGCCTGTAAAACCTTCAACAAAGAATTTAATTTCCTTTGCGGAAAGTTCGCCACCATTTCGTTTTTTGAGAATAATATCAACAAAGCGCATTAAAAGCCTTAAAATCAAATAAATTTAGTCTATCCAGGTTCTGCTATCTTAACATGCCCCTTTGGTTTGAGCAATACTCAATCCATAATGGGGCGTGCCTGTTACAGCAGGAGCTAGGAAGCGGCTTCCAATTGTCGCGGTACGGCTATGTCAAGTCTTTCCAGCAAACTCCGGCAAAGTTCGGGACTCCAGGGAGTAGGCCGCCGAGATTCGTTATGGCTATCTGAGCCGCAGCTAACCGCTAACTCGTGGTCGTGGGTAAATTTGAGGAAGCGGGCTACTTCTTCCGGCTGGTGAGAGTAATGATAAACCTCTATTCCGGCCAAACCTGCTTCCTTGAATTCCAACAAAGTTTTATCGTCAGGGACGGTAAAGCCTTTTTCCAGCCGACCCGGATGAGCCAAAACCGGTACGCCGCCCGCCGCTACCCCAACCCGAATAGCTTTGTCGGCGGATTGTGAACAAATTCGTTCGGCCAGACCAAATTTCATACACAAATTCAAGGCTTGGTCAAAGTTCTTTACTTCGCCGCCGCGCCATAAAGCTTTGGCAATGTCTACCGCCAGAAAGTCGCCGTCAACTTTTTTATAGTCTTCCAGCTTTTTCAGCTTATATCCCAGCTTTTTTAATTCATCTACAATATATTGATTTTTGGAAACCATCTGACGTTGGGTATCTTCCAGCATGGCATTCAAAGCGGCGTTTTCGGGGTCAAAGTTAAAAAGGAGCATATGATACCAGGCTCCCTTCCAGGTTATAGTAATTTCTACGCCCGGTACAAACTTAATGCCTCGCGCCCGCGCCAGTTCGCCAACCGGCTTTACCGATTTAATTGTATCGTGGTCGCTTACTGTCATTACTTTTAGACCCTGCACGGCGGCAGTATCGACTAATTTTTCGGGTGTCCACGCCCCATCACTGGCGATAGTATGCATATGAAAATCGACCCCTGCGCCGGGAAGTTTTGTAGTTGGGTCGGTATAAAGATTGGTCATTGTTTTTTATCTCTCCTAAAGGCCATTACCATAGAAACGGACTATACTTTTATTACAGTTTATCATAATCTTAATTGAACTGCATTACATTACGTTTGCAAAATAAAGGCCAGCAGGGGAAAGTCGAAACTAGGTAACAAGTAACAAGTAATTCTTTCACCACAGAGGACAGAGAGGAAGTATCAAGTAACAAGGAATTACAGCCAGAAACTATAGCTAATCAAGTAATAGTTTAGAAAAAACGTCTGGTGTTCAATCGCCCCGAAATTCATTCCAAGGCAATTACTACTAATCCAACAATTCCACTTCTTTTTCTGAGTATCTATAGCAACCAACAACTCTGTTCTCACTAACAACTTCTTCTCTAACAACTCTTTTAAGTACCCAAATTACCTTTGCGTCCGATGTAGGCCGCAACTTCGCTGATAGCCTGGCTTAGTTGGCCTAATTCCTCGTAGGTAAAATCCAGGGTTAGCCCCCGTTCGTGGAATTCCAGAGTAATAACTTGATGAACTACTTCTTCATAGGCCGAAATGATGCTGGATTGGACAATATCAATGTATTCGTGTTCGTGTTCGTCTTCTTCCTCGAAATCCTCGTCGTTTTCGTAGAAAGAATCGCTACCACCGTCGGCACTGCCGTCGCCCCGGCCATTTCCGTTAAAGCCAAACCCGTTTCCGTTTTCTTTCATGTGCTTTTTTCCTGCCTTAACCAATGAATTTGAATATTTGCTGATACTACTGACGCGGGGGCGGAAGCGAGACCCAGCAATTTGTTTCCGCCGATTGACGGGCTGCTTCCAGGATTTGCTGCACTTTGTACCCATCGTTAAAACTGGGTACAATTTCCTGATGCAAGGCTTTTCCGGCTTGCTTTGCGGTTCGCACTGCCTCTACAAAATCGGTGGCAAGAGTTACGAAAGGGCGCAAGCGCGGGTCATCCGAGGACAAGCCATTTTTGTAATAATCGGGCAGGGGTAGGGCGTGTAATCGCTGGTTCTCGCCAATTTTGCCGCCCAAAATTTGCCCTTGCTGGTCAAGAATTAGCGAACCCTTACTACCGTAGAATTCCATTCTTTCGCCTTCACCAAAATGCGAAACTGCCGAAACCTGTATCAAACCCCGTCCACCCCTTGCGAAGCGCAGCATCAGGGTAAAATTATCATCGGCGGTAACAAGACGTGGCCCTTGTGGGGTCGAGCGTTCTTTGATAGCGGTATCAATATCAGCACATACCGCCGAAATATCCCCAAACCATTGGCGCATAGCATCGATATAATGCGAACCAAGCGCACCTAGAAAGCCTCCCCCGGCTTCTTTATCAAAAAGCCATCCAAAGGGGCGAGTATGCGGGTTAGCGGATGCACCAGTGTACATGGTAATGCTGGCGTTGTAAAGTTGGCCCAGCCAATCTTGCTGGATAAGTTCTTTAAGATAAGCCCGCGCCGGAACGTAGCGAAATTCGTGGTCAATCATCGCGACAAGGCCGGTACTGCGGGCCGCTTCCCGCATTTCGTGGGCTTCGTCCAAAGTGCGGGCCATCGGTTTTTCACACAGTACGTGTTTTCCGGCGGCAAAAGCGGCCAACGTCATCTCACGATGTTGATAAGGTGGTGTTGCAATCGAAACGGCATCCAATCCGGGAGTTTGCAAAAGCTCTTCGTAAGTATGGCAAATTTGCGGGATATTATATTGGCGGGCCACCTCTGTCGCCCGTTCGTAGCGGCCACTGCTCATTACTGCGCTTATTTCTACACCGGGAACACGCAAAAAGCCCGGTATTTGCACCCGGCTGCCAAAGCCTGTTCCAGCTACCGCTATTTTTACGGTGGGGGTTGCCTCCTGGGTCATTCTGCTTCTCCCTGCTACTATATTCTATAGCTTATTTTACCGCAATTCGCGCAACTGTGCCGGGTAATTGGTAATAATTATATCAACCCCTAATTCAAGCATTTTTCGCATATCAGCTTCCTGGTTGACCGTCCAGGTATTGACCATTAAATTTTGTTGCCGCGCCCGCTTCATCAGATTTTGGTCTATTAGTTGGAAATTGGGATGGATAGCCCGCGCCCCGGTTAGCGGGATTAGTTGGAATATATCGAAATTGCGGGGGTACTGGCGCGAATGATAAAGCAACCCAATCGGAATTTGCTCGTTTAGCTTGTGCAGGGCCATTAGCCGGAAAGCATCAAAACTGCTCACAATTACTTTTTCAATCTCGAACAAACTATGCCGGACCAATTTTTCGGCTACCTTAGCTTCCAGGCCATTGTCGGCTTCTGCGCCCGGCTTGCTTTTTAGCTCGATATTTAATCCCATTTTCCCGCCGAATTCTTCTAAAACTTCGTCCAGAGTTGGAATAGGTTCGCCCGCAAAACCCGGCCCAAACCAACCGCCTGCGTCCAGCTTTTTGAGTTCGCTCAAGCTGTAGCGGCTGGGTGGCAAATCCTGTCCTAAATTAGTAGTACGTTTCAAAGTATCGTCGTGCAGAATAATAATCTCATCGTCGGCACTGAGCTGCACATCAAATTCCAGCCAATCCGCTCCGGCTTCCTGCGCCTCTCTAAAAGCGGCCAATGTGTTTTCGGGCGCGTGTCCGCTTGCTCCACGATGCCCGCAGATGAGCGATTTGTTAGGCCCAAGGTTATTACCCGCCTGATTTTCGGCCATAATCGGCAACTCCGTTTTTTTCTAATAATTCAGCTTATCCGAGCCGATGAGTCTAAAAGCAGATGCATAAAGCCTTTTGAAGAAGGCGGTTCACGAAAACAACAATCATTTTATTTATTGCAATTTTTCTTCAAGTTCCCAGCTTTAATTTACCAGCTATGTCAAGAGCCAGAGCTAGGATAAATATTTTACAACCAGGTGTCCTGAAACCCTTTTTGGGCTAAATAATGTAAAGTTGTTTCAACCCAACTGTTAAAAGTTGGCTTTTAGTCGAATTAGAACCTATCCCACAATGGGTAGTTTCTTTGTAAGACATTGCTCGGTCAACGGATTTTTGACTACCACTTATTAAGGTGAGTTTTAGTTGGTTGAAACCAACTTCCCAACACTTAGCCCGAAATTCATTTCAGGGCAAGGCTGCCACCATTTTAGCAGTTTCAAACTCACTCACCGCCAAACCGGGTCGCGGTCATAGGCGTTAGAAGGAGCGGTAAGCTGAACAGTTGTACCGTTGCTCAGGCGGAAAGCCGCCAGCCCGCCGTTTGGAGCAGTGGCCGCCAGCCATTGATTATCGGGCGAGAAAGCGGGCGTGCCAGTATTGGCACATTCGTCCCGGCAGCCTTGCGCCTGACCAATTAAACGCGCTCCGGCAGCCCCGCCATTACCCCAATCTGCTACAAACAAGCCATCCTTGCCCCAGCCCAAAAAGGCCAAGTTTTTGCCGTCTGGGGCGAAAATCGGACGGGCGGCGTTATCGGCTACCTTTATATCTACCCCGGTAGCGGCATCTACAATATGCACTTCACTCGAATTAACGACAATACCACCTTCGCGCCCGCCTAACGAGAACAAACTATAGGCAATAAAACGATTGTCGGGCGACCAATTTAATCCGGCTACCGCAAAGGCACTCGCGTCGTAGCTTTTCAAGAGCTTGATGTCACCGCCCGGCCCGCGCAAGGCAATCGAGGCTTGAGAATTGACATAACTAATAAACGCCAAAGTTTTGCTATCGGGCGAGAAGACCGAAGAAAGCCCAGCCTGAGTTTGAATTTTCTGGTTCTGCCCGGTGTTCAAATCCAGCAAATTTAGTTCGAGTTTCCAGGGCAAAATAAATTTGCTATAGGCCAGCTTGGTATTATCAGGGCTAAGAGCCGGAGCCATCCCAAAAGTTACTGCCCGGTCATTGCCCTTGAAATCGTTTAGTCTTATGGTAAATTGTCCCGCCTGATTAGGGGCGGTATAAGCCAGTGACGAGCCGGGAATTGGCGCGGTGGGCAGCGTAGCCGAAGCCGCTAAATTCCCGGCATTAGTGGCCTGAGCCGGATTTGGCGCGAAATAAAGCGAAGAATAGCTTCCCGTCTGCGGCTTCACAATCCGTCGCCAGACCAATCCACCCAAGCCGTTCAGGGCCGAAGCATCACCAACTTGAGCCGGAGCGGGAGAATTGCTCCCGTAACGCCACTGGTAATAATGCTGCCCAACATTGCCCATTTCGATTTGAAAGCCGGAATTATTTGATGGCGTATAAGTCAGTACCCGGCGTTCAAACGCCTGTACCAATACTTCTTTTTCCACGCTACCGACTTTAGAGCGCGTCCAATATGGCTCGGCGATAGGCAAACCAATCGAAAACGTCCAATCCACCACATCGCCTTCAGTATATTTGCCGTTCTGGTAAAGCAGCCCGCGTGTATTAGTCATAAAATTCCAGAAAACATCGGCGATATTATGACCGTAAGCCGCTTCAAAATGTACCAGTTTCAGGCTAAAATTTGAGGAAGGCGGGGCTGTAGGTGAAGATAAAGAACCGTCTTTGTTTAGCAACGCATTAACCGCTTGATTGCTACGGTCAGCTTCGGGCGCAAGGTGAGAATTCAGGCTGGCATAAGTTGGAGCGTTGGGGTTGACCTCGGCGGGGTCGCCCGCCAACGGGACATTAGCCGGAGCAAGCGATTGGTATTGGTTGTCGCCCAACTGCAATTGCCCGCTTATCATTTCCTTGACCAGCAAGCCATTGGTTACGTACCATTTGCTGCTGGCATCGCCGTTCGGGTTGGTAATTTCCATCCGGCTTTTGTCGTAATACTGTACCTGCCTTTGCCCGCCTTCAGCCTGTGAATATGGTTCTTTTAGGGTTTGGAAAGGCTTTTCGCCCCAAAGCCACGTCCGGCTGACTTTGCCATCGGCTATTGGCTTATCGGTCCGCTCCCAGGTCTGGGTAAAAGCGGGGCTTCCCGCTTCCACAGTGTTATTATTTAATATAGAATTTTGGACATTAGCGGTTGGGCGATAACCGGGCGTGGCCTCGTTCAGCCAGTCTTTAGCGCGGGCCATTTCTGTGCCAAGATTGCCAACCGTTACGGCGTAGGACGTGCCAATAAATTCAGGGTGAAATTCCAGGCGCACCCGCCCGAAATACTGAACAAGCCGTGTGCCACCGTCTTCCGGGTTGGTTTCCTCAAAGGGTTCGCTAATCGGTGAGCCGAACAAATCCGCCCCCATATGGTTTTGCCAGTAGCTATAAAACGGCTCGGCTAGGCCGTGTTTGGTATCCTCGAACCAGCGATAATTCGGGTCGTCGGGCAAACGCTGACCCGGCGGGAAATTACGTCCGCTGCTTAATTCCGTTCCCAAAAAGCCCCGGTCTATCAGGTAAAGATATTTGTAGATATTGGAATATTTTTTGTAATCGGGCGATTGCAGGCGTTCGGGGTGAAATTCAAAGCGGCCTTTCTCGAAATATTGAATAACAGTTTTGCCGTCCTCGCTGCTAAAAGCGTCGGTCAGGGGGAAGCCGAAAACTTCCCAGCCTCCCGCCCGCCGCCAGAATTCTTTCAGGGGCGTAGCGACATAATGGTCGGTTTCGGGGAAGTAGCGTGGGCGGGGCGT
>JBBQGP010000087.1:0-21603 GCA_038323095.1 Chloroflexia bacterium
GAATCACCAAACCTAACAACAAAAATACGGGCCAGCCTATTCCTGGCCGTCCGCGTTTCTGCCCGGAGCTTTTTTTTTGCTTCAACTTAATTCCCCGCCTCGTTGTTCACGTCCCTTGTTTGTACCAATTCAGCCAGTTACCTTGTTAGGATTTCCAATCCCGATTTTACCCGGACTCCTCTGGTCGGAATTTCCAATCCTTACTACATCAGAAGTTTGCGCCTACTTTACGGTTTCAGCTTCTCTGGCAGTTCTGACCCATTCCTGCTGATTTTTGCCCCGCGTCAACACTTTAGCATACAGCGCAACCTTCCAGACAATAAAGAAAGGGGCAAAAGCCAAAGCGCGATAAGTTTTTAGCGGGGCGCGAATTGCCGCCAAACTGCTAAAAACATACAAGGCCAGTTCAATCAGGGTCAGCAAGCCAAGCAACGCTACTTTACGGCTACCCAAAAGCCCACCCAGCACGACACCCAATCCTCCCATTCCAGCCAAAATCGAAATTGGCGGTATGGTCACTTCGAGTGCGCCATCCAGCATAGCTTTTTGTTGGGCGAAATTGTGACCGGGCAAGCCTTTGAGCAATTGCGGAACAAACAGGCGGGCCATTTCTATTCTGCCGCCTTCCCAGCGCATTTCCTGACTACTGGCCTGCTTGCCCGTCGTGGGCATAGCCGAAAGCACCACGCAATCCGGCACAAAAGTTACGCGCTGGCCCTGAAGCAAAAGGCGCGAATGCATTTCGGCATCTTCGGCCCTTGTATAGCAGTGCCAGCCAAGCTCTTGCATTACGTGAGCGGAAAAAACCATCCCAGTACCTTTTAATCCGGCGGAAAGCCCCAAAGCCCGACGACCAAGCGGACGAGCGTAATTTATGGCCGCCATCGCCGCATAGCGCAAAGCTGCCCGCCACGAATCGTCCGGGTTGGCAACGGTATAGCGGGCCTGCAAAACTTCTGCGCCTGCCGTCAGTTCTGCCGCCGCTACTTTTAGAAAATTGGGTGAAGCGGTACTATCAGCATCCAGAAAAACAAAAGCGTCCGCCGTCTGTCCGTCTAATCTAAGCTGTTCCAAAAGCCATTCCAGCGCATAACCTTTGCTTTTTTTGTTCTGGTCGTGCCGCTCGTAAACTCTAACGCCCATTTCGCGGACAACTCTGGCGGTCTGGTCGCTGCAATTATCGGCCACCACATACACCTGAAAAAGCGATGCGGGGTAATCCAGGTTTTTCAAGCTTTCCAGACAAAGCCGGATAGTTGATTCCTCGTTATGAGCCGGGACGAGAATCGCAAAGCGGGTTTGGGGGGTTACAAAGGGTGGCTTGCGCTGGCGGGCCAATAATGCCGTCAACGAGAGTCCGGCAATGTAGCCCGTAGCTGCCGTTGCCGGAGCGATTAGCGCAAAGGAGGTGGTTTGGGCAAGCTTTTTTAACATTCCAGAAAATGTCCCTTCATTTTAATTTTAACATTATCTTAGCAATATTACTTAATATCTTGACTGTAATAACAAAAATATACTGCTTGCCAAGTTTAAGGTTATATATTATCAAGCGAAATTTGCTAGGAATTTAAGGGTATACCACGCACCGCCTTATAAAGTTTGGTACGGCGCATATTATAAACCTTTGGTGAGGTTTTCAGGGCAACCATTGCCTCACCCTGCGATTTAAGGTGAACCCGGTTAAGGCAGTAGCGACGAAAAGCCCGCCCTACCCCCGAAACCGCAGTTTGATAACCCGCTTCGGCCACCGCTTTCTCACATATTTCGTTCATCTCCGAGTAAGGATAGGCAAAACTGTTTACTTCCCGGTCTAGCAAAATTTCCAGATTGCGCTTGCTACGCTGTAGCTCGTCAGTGCGCTCCCACTCGTTCAATTGTACCAGTGAGCGATGGGTGCAGGTATGCGAACCAAACTCAATGCCACTTTCCTGCATCTGGCGAATTTGCTCAAGACTCATTATCGGGCAATCCCGGATGCGTCCCCGGTCAAAGCGATTATCCTGCCCGATGTAATCGCTAACCAAATAAATAGTAGCATTATAACCGTATTTCTGTAAAATCGGCCAGGCGGTAGTGTAATTATCCAGATAGCCATCATCAAAAGTAATGACGAAAGCCTTTTCGGGCATAGCCCGCTTTTCCTCAAACACTTCTCCAAGTTGGGCGACGGTTAAACTCTCAAAGTTATGCTTCTTAAAATAACTTAATTGCTGCTCGAATACTTCGGGGGTGACGGCCCAATCCGTCCCGGCATCGGTTAAAGTTACCCGGTGATACATTGTGACTGGAATCCAAAGGTTCTCAAATCTCTCGGTTAAGCCGATAACCGTATCTCTCATCATGTTCTTAGTATCCTCTTAACCCATAGCACTTTACTAAAGGGCTGATACGATTTAATTTCTAGGTCTTAGCTAGTAATGTCTTTAGTTATGATTATGATATAAATTTATTTAAAGCGTGTATATTTTGTATTACTGTTATATTACAGTTTTATATCTTTTTTTAATGATAACATATTTTTGCAGAATTGTGCTATACTATTATTGATTTTTCTTAATGACTTTAAGGTTCTAATTTGGTATAGGTGGTTTTACGCTATGAACAATTCTAATCATCCTCTTTTCAGCATTGTTATTCCGACTTATAACCGTCGGGATTCGCTCCAGCATACTGTTGAGAATTTAGCTCGTCAAATTTATCCTAACTTTGAAGTTGTCGTAGTAATTGACGGCGGCAAGGACGACAGCGCTTCAATGCTGGCTGCTCTTGCCCCTCAAATGCCTTTCCCCTTGCGTTATATTGAGCAAGCTAATGCTGGCCCGGCCAAAGCCCGTAATACCGGGGCAGAAGCCGCACAGGGCCAATATCTTCTCTTTATGGATGACGACATCGAGGCTTTGCCCGAATTGGTCGAAGAACATTGGCGCAGCCATAGCCAGCAAGAAAATTTAATAGTTATCGGCACAACCCCTGCCCCGCCCGGCGAAACTGGCTCGGCCTGGTTCAAGTACGATGCTATGACCCTTGAGAAACATTACAAAAAGGTACGTAGCGGCGAATGGAAAGCCGGGCCACGTATGTTTTACACCGGGAATGTTTCGCTGACCAAAGCCGATTTTTGGCGAGTAGGCGGCTTTGACACTACTTTGCGGCGCGGCGAAGATATTGAACTGGGCTACCGACTGGCTGATATTGGTCTGAACTTCATCCTTAACGAAAAAGCTTGCGGCTGGCATTTGAGCGAGGCCCGTTCAATGGAAGGTTGGCTCAAAATCGCCTATACTTATGGTTTGGTAGATGCCCGAATGGACTTGTTACGTAATCGTTACGGGATGCTTGCCAGTATTGGGGTAGATTACCTTGAGCGTAACCGACTTTTACGCGCAATGGTCAAATTTTGTCTTGACCAGCCTTCTCGCTCCAAAGTAGCTCTGAAAAGCTTGGCAGTAATTGCCAATTTGAACAAGGGCAAAGTTAGCCAGTTCGCCTGTAGCGCAATGTTCAATTTGAAATATTATCAGGGAATTGTAGATGGCGGAGGGGCAGCGGAGTATTTTTGGGCCAGCACCGACCCGGCCATGCTCAATCGTTACAACCAGCGACACATTGTTAAATCCAGCGCGGAATTGCCGGGCATTTCCTTAATAGTAAAACCTTCTCAAGATGGCGCAGGCTTGTTTGAGTGTCTGGAAAATCTGTTAAGCTCGAACTACCCTAATTTTGAAATTATAGTGGCCGGGCCAATACCCCAAACTTTCTTTGCCGAAGATAGACGCGTAACCTATCTGGACAGCACCGAAGTATTACCGCAAGCACACCATGATTTAATTGCTTTCATCGGCGAAAACTACCGTCCAAATAGCGACTGGCTCGAAACTGTCGGCCAAACTTTCGCCAACCGACCCGAAGTGGCAATAGTGAGCAATACTTTTCTGGGGGCAAATGACCCGGTCTGGACTGCACCGGTTACGGAATGGGAACATTCGCGTTACTGGGGTGCAACAAAGCTGAAAGAATTAGACCAACATCCCAATTTAGCGGTTGTGGCCCGCCGTGAAGTTTATGCTAAAACCGGGGAAATAAATTTACCCTTTAACAACCCCGAATTTTGCCTGAAAGCGGCTGAAATGCAGTTTATTCACTTGCACCAGCTTGCACCAGGCGGGCGAATTGCCGCTAAAGCCGCCGTTAGAAAGTCGGTGGTCACTTTGGGATAAAAATTTGTATGTTAAAACTCTTGCTAATGGATGAGCTTAGTGTTACAAAAGCTTCACATTTGCAAAAAAAGTTCATACAAAAGTTACAATTCCGTATGCCATAAAAAAAATTCTATGATAAAATGTAATCAGTAGGGTAAAACAACTCTCGCATTAAAAACTTTTTTGGAAGTTAAGCATCGTCTCAGTATCATCCTCACCATTACACCTTTTGCCCCCAAAGCTGTGGGCTGTCCAAAAAAGAATATTTAGTATACCAACAACTACAATTAGGTAGAAGGGAGCAAAAGGTCAAATTGGCTAAATTTATTGAGTACGCATTTCGACGGTGGTTTTGGTTGGTCTTTTCGACCATCCTGGTAGCTGGTCTATCAATCGCCCTGAGTTTTCAGTCACCACCCCAGTATTTGTCCGAGGCGACATTATGGACTGACCGGCCAGCTTTTCTTGAATACGATATGGGATGGGCGCCTGACCTCACCCCCGCCCAGAACCAGATTAACCGTTTGAACCAGATAGTTAATGTCGATAGTTTCCAGGAGGCAATGGTAGCGCAGCTTAAGAAGAACAATGTAAACTTGCCCGCTAACTGGAAAGCCAAAGACTTGGCGAAAAGCTTTAAATTCAGTTCCACTTATCAAAACCTGGTGCTGGTGCGCTCTACGGCGGTAACGCCCGAACTGGCCCGCGGTCAGTCTCAGGCGATGTTCGATGCTTTCAAAGAGCAGTACAATACCCAGTTTACGAACTACATCCAGCAGGTGCTGACGGTTTATGACAAGCAGATTCAGGATTTGACCGACCAGTACGGCAAAACTGACCAGGCTTTGAACGAGTACATTGCCAGCCATCCTGGTAGCCTGAGCGGTTCGGGTGTACCCGATTTTCAACTGGAACGGCTCAAGAGCCAGAACCAGACCAATATCGACCAGATTGCCGTTATGAAAGGCAAAAAGGAATTGGTACGGGTTCAATCGCAGGTCGGTTTGACGGCAGCCCAGAATACCTTGCTGCGAGTAGAAGTACCGGCCAGCGTGCCGAACAGCTCGGAAGGTAGCCGTATTATCGAGCTTGCTATCTACGGCTTGATTGGTGCAATTGTGGGCCTATGTCTCGGTATGGTTGCTTTGGCTTTGGTCAGCAACGGAGACCGCTCGTTCTTCCGGGCCAAAGAACTGTCGGCGGTACTAAATGTACCAACTTACGAAATGTCGCACGCTCCGGCGATGGCCCAGATTCAAAACGTTAAAGCTACCCCGACGCAGTCGGTTCAAATGGCACAGGAAAGGTCGGTAGAACGATAATGACAGCCACTATCATCAAAGATACCGAAACGACCCTTCTGTTCGACTTACTCGGTTTGCAGAGCGAAGGGTTGCGGATTGGTGTAACCAGTGCCGGACGCGGCGAAGGCCGTACCTCGCTGGCGGCAAGTATGGCCGAAAAGCTGACTCAGGAAATGGGCCGGGCGACCATGCTAATTGAACTGGATTTTGAGAATCCAACTTTGGGCCAGCGTTACCAGATTGCTAGTGGAATGGGTTTGGCGGAAGCTTTGCAGGGCCGGGTAACTTTAACCCAGGTGCTGCACCAGCCGATGCCGGGCCTGTGGTTCTTGCCCGCCGGAGCTGATTTGAAGCAAAGCGTTCGCTACACTTCCAGCCTTATTCGGGATAGTATGCCCTGGCAGGAAATCAACCGAATGCTTGGGCCGGGTTCAGTGGTCGTGTTCGATTTACCGCCATTGGTAGATTCGGCACTGGGCGCACAACTGGCGAAGCTGGCAACCCATCTGGTAATGGTAGTAGAAGCTAACCACACCACCCAGGATGCCGTCAACAAAGCGGTAGCCCGACTGGAAGAAAGCAGCCAGCGTGAAAAACTGGTACGCTCTGTATTAACCAAAGTCAAACGGGCGACCCCCGCTCGCTTTAGTAAATAGCCAAGTTTCTGGATTTGATTAACCTTGCTCCCAGGGGCGCGACAAAATGCGCCCCATTAAAACAGCTATAGGCAAGGTTAAAAGTGGGATTTGAAATGAGGAAGAAGTGGGCGTAGTAACTGCGCCCCGACCTGCCTTCAGGTTTTTGCAACCAAAATTCGGCCTGAAAGCAAATTTATTATCAAGGTAAGATAAAGCCGTGAGAAAATTCATGCACAATGCCCAATCGAAAAAGGCCCTGCGGCAGTTTGCGCTTTTGGCCTTTCTCAGCCTGACCGTTAGTCTTCTGTCCGGCTGTGCTTCCTGGATTAGCCCGGCCAGTGCAGTTACTACGCCGACCAGTTGCCCATCTGATTCGACCACCGGCTGCACCGCTACCGCTACCGCTGGTGCTAATGCCACTGTAACAAATGGGCCGAAGCCAACTCGCACGCCTTATGGTACACCCGCCCCCACCGCGACTGCCGTGCCAACTGCCACGCCTTCGCCTAACGGGGAAATTGTTTTGAACATTGAAGCTGGACAAGCCGGACGAGCTATCAGTCCTTACATCTATGGTGTCGCCTACGCTTACGATTATTACATCACCAAAGCCGGGATACAGCTTAACCGCTGGGGCGGCAATTTAGCCACTCGTTACAATTGGGAACTTGGCAACGCCCTTAACACAGGTCGCTACCCCAATTTTAGCAACAGCGATAACCAGCAAAGCAGCGAACAGGATAAAAAGCCCAGTGGCGCGGCAGATAAATTTATTGCCGATTCGACCAAAGCTGGTTCAAGCGTTTTGATGACTATTCCTGCAATGGGTTATGTCGCCAAAGACAGCAAGAGCCAATCGGGTTATGTACCTAAAAGAAGTGGGCAAGCAATTAACCCCAATGGCGCGATTACGGGTTACGACCCGGCTACCAACCGTGAAGCTACCAGTTTGCCGCTTTACCCGCGCAAAAATGCTGCTTTCCAGTTTCCTCCCAATTTGAACGACAATGCGGTCTATGCCGACGAATGGCTAAACCATTTGGTTAAAACTTTTGGGACAGCCAGCAATAACGGGGTGAAATTTTACGCGATTGATAACGAGCCAGATTTGTGGAGCGAAACGCACACCGATGTAAGCCCGGCTTTGATGGGCTACGATGCGCTGCTAAAACGCTATCTGGAATACGCTAACGTGGTGCGTGAGCAAGACCCCTCGGCCAAAATTCTTGGCCCGGTGCTTTCCTCGCCTTCACGCCTGAATTATTCGCCTTTGGATGCCGCGACGGGCAATGCAGACCGTCGGGCGCATGGCGACCAGCCTTTTATCGAATGGTGGCTTTCGCAATTGCGGGCCAACGACGAAAAGAAAAATCAGCGCACTTTGGATGTATTGGATGTCCATTATTATCCGGGCAGCGAATTGTATCCCGGTGAGAAAACTTCCAATGATGCCCAGCGCAAAAACCGATTGGAAGCCACTCGCGCTCTTTGGGATAAAAATTACCGCGACCCCGGTTCACAGGCCAATTTAGGCTTGATACCGCGCTTGCGAGACATTATTGACCGAAATTATCCCGGTACACAGATTGGGATTAGCGAATGGAATTTCGGCGGTGAGCAGGATATTTCAGGCGGGTTGGCCGTCGCCGATGCTCTGGGAATTTTCGGGCAGCAAGATGTTTATCTGGCAAGCTACTGGTATTTCCCAAACGAAGGTACGCCCGGTTTCTTCGCCTTCAAAATGTATGGCAATTATAACGATGTGGGCGGACGGTTCGGCGATTTATCGCTAGGGGCGAGTTCAAACGATTTGAGCCGGGTAGCGGTGTATGCTTCCAAACAAACTGGTTCGGGCAAATTAACCCTGATGGTTATTAACAAAACTGCCACTACCCAGGAAAGCATTATCCGTTTGCAGCAGGGCGATGACTACGCCAATCAAACTGTGCGGCCCTGGCGGTACGAGCAAAAAGATTTGAACGGAATTCGCCCGCAGCCCGAAACCCAAATGGACGGCAGCAATCTGAAAGTTAATCTCCCGGCCTACTCGGTCACTTTATTCGAGGTGGAAAAGAAAAAATGAGCCAGATTTCAAGCCAGTTTACTCGACCTGTTTACAGTCATTCCGGCAACAACGGCACTTTAGGATGGCTAACTACCGGGATGGTAGCCATCTGTGCAACCCTGATGCTGGCACTTGGTATCGGCCCAGGGCTGCTCATTACCGTTGGTTTGTTGCTTATTCTGGGCTACGGTTTGCTCTGCTGGTATCACCCGGCGGTAGCAATTGGCCTGATTGTATGTATTTCGGCTTTCTCCGAAGTGGAAAAGCGCAATTACGACCCGATTTCCCAAATAGAATATTCGCTACAGGCTAGTTTGCAGACAACCTTTCGTGGCCCGCCAGTAATGCCGCTCGAAATGATGATGCTGGCGGTAGCGGTAGTCTGGTTTGTGCGACGCAGCCGAGGCGATATTCCCAAAGTGCCAATTTTTGGCGCGTATAGCAAAATTGTGTGGCTGTTGGTAGCGGGGCTAGTTTGGGGTTACGTCTGGGGTGTTTTTCTGCGAGGCGGTGGGGATGCCATTGTCGGTTTATGGGAAGCCCGCGCCGTCGCTCACCTGCTGGTAGTAACCTTTTTGGCTGGTCAGCTTATTCGTACCGAAGATGGCTGGCGACGATTAGCCCAGGCCCTGATGGTTGTCACGGGGATAGTCGCGCTCAAGATTATTCTTCGCTCGGCCCTTTATATTGGGCGCATCGAAGGCATTGACGAATCTTCGTTTGACCATAACAACGTTTTGTTTTTCAACTTTTTCTTTATTTTTGGGCTGGCTTACCTGTTTTTCAAGCCCAAAGTACGCTGGAGTGGTATCTGGTGGGCGATTTACTTTACCCTACTACCTTTTATCATCATCGCCGATGTGCTGGTGCAACGACGTTCCGGCTTTGGTAGTCTGGGATTAGCTCTGGTAACGCTGCTGGTACTAGGGGCGCGTTGGAAGCCCAAAACTATGATTATGGTAGCTTTGGCAACGGTAATTTTTGTGAGCGGGTATTTTGCGGCTTTCTGGAATACTTCCAGCCCAATTCTGGCGCAACCGATTCGGGCCGTAAAAAGCCTGGTAGAGCCGGACATACGCGATTTCCTTTCTAATCAGTACCGCGAAATCGAATACTTTAACTTGATGGAAACCCTAAATTCTTCGCCCGTTTTAGGAATTGGCTTTGGTCAGGAATTCCTTTTTGTGAAGGCGATGCCCAATATTTCGGGCTGGCCTTTCTGGAGATACACCCCTCACAATGAAGTGGTTTGGCTCTGGCTCAAGCTTGGTTTGTTCGGGTTTATCGTCTTTTGGCTGGTGATGCTTACTTCGGCCTATCGCGGTATCAAGCTTTTCTGGACACGTAATACCAGTATGAGCCTCGGCCCTTTATTCCTGGCGGCAATTTGCGCCAATGTGATGCAAGTATTCTTCGCCTGGATTGACCAGGGTTATTCCCAAACGCGAAGTATGCTCTGGCTTGCGCCGTTGCTGGCCCTGGTATGCTACTGGCAAATTACCGAGAAAGGCAAGCAAGTTCAAAAATGAACGAGCAGACTGGTGGAAAAATCCTGCGAGGCTTTTCGGTACTATTGAGTAGCCAGGCCATTACCTGGATACTCACGCTAGGTTACACTATATTAGTGCCACGCTATCTCGGCCCGGAAGGAATGGGCCGACTTAGCCTCGCTTATGCCGTAACATATATTTTGTCGATTGCCCTCGAATTGGGTATGATTAAGTACATCAGCCGCGAAATCGCCCGTGACCATAGCAAGGCCGGGCCGCTCTTGAGTATGATGCTGGCCTGGCGGATTGGCCTGGGAGTGCTGGTACTAGGGGCAATGGTAGTCGCGGTAGTGCTGGTCGATAGCTCGTCTACTACCCGCCAGGTCTTTTATTTTGCCGGCCTGACTATGCTGGGTCAGCTTACCGCCGGAGGTTTTGACACCTTGTTCCGCGCTCTGGAACAATTCAAGTATGCCGCTTTGCAAGATATTACTATCAAGGCCGCGATTGTGTTTGCTGCCGGAGCGGTAGTGTTAAGTCGGGGGGATGTGGCCTGGATTGCCGCCAGCACCGCGATAGCCTGGTTTATCGGGGTTGGGCAAAGCTTGTATTGGGCGCGACGTTTTGTCCGGCTGGACTTTCGGTTGCGCTTCAAATCAGTAGTGGGGTTAGCCTGGAAAAGTATGCCATTTTGGGGTACTTCGGTGCTGGTAGTTATCTACCTGTATCTAAATACCCTGATGCTTTCGTGGCTGGCCGGAGATACCGAAGTAGGCTGGTATTCGCCACCGATGCGCCTTTTCCAGACTGCCGCGTTTTTGCCGGTAGCTTTGGGAGCGGCTTCTTTTCCCTCGTTGGCCCGCTATTACCTGACCGACCAAAACGCGCTGGTTAGTTTGGTGAACCGTAACTTGCGCTGGATACTTACCGCCAGTTTGCCGATTGCCACCCTTTGCGCCGCGCTTTCGCCCAATTTTATCCCGCTACTTTATGGCGAAAAATATCGCGGGGCTATACCGGTAATGGCCCTACTGGGCGCGACAATTATCTTTACTTATTTGAACACTTTGACCGACCAATTCTTGGTAGCAACCAACCGTCAGCTAGAATGGACAAAGGTTATGGGGGTGGCTACTTTCTTAAATCCATTCCTGAATTATTTCTTGATAACCTTTTTCGACAAAACTTTTAGCAATGGTGCGGCAGGGGCGGCAACAGCTTTCCTTTTAACCGAAAGCTTGATGGTCATTCCGGCTTTTGTCCTGCTGCCCAAAGGTTCGCTTAATTGGCGTTTGTACAAGCAAGTTGGTCGAACTTCGCTTGCCTGTATTCCTATGGCTGGAGCAACTCTGGCTTTGATTAACTTCCCCGTGTTCATACCAGGAATAGCCGGACTTGCCGCTTTCATCCTGAGCATGTGGCTACTCAGAGCCTTGCCCACCGACGAAATCGGCGAATTCAGAAGCTTGCTGGCCGAACGAAGCAAGCGCAAGGCTCAGGCTAAGGCCGTCGCTGCTACCAAAGAAGACAAAGAAGATTTGGTAGTAACGAGCGAACACGTGCAAACCGGGGTGAAGTAAGTTGTTAGTTGTTAGTTGTTAGAGGGAATAATACCGATTTTATGCTTGCGACTTGTTAGATAGGGGTTGTCTCCCGGACATGGAATGTCCAGGCTGATAACATGAAGACGGCCCTAAAGGGCGAGACGGGTTTGGCTAAACCTGGCGTGACCCATAGCGGCTTTAGCCAGGTTTTCATATTATCAGCCCAGCCTTTTAAGGCAGGGAGTTCGTTAATTTCCGACTTCATACTTCAAACTTCCGACTTGTCCTCAAGTTCCGCTTCGAGATAGGCTGTAAGTGGGGCAGCAAACGGAGCAATTCCTTTATATTCCAGTATGGCTGCCGGGGCGGTTTTTAATACACCCAGAACGAGCCGAGCTTGTTCCTTAGCTTCTAGCAAAGCTTTAAGCCGGGTCTGGTAAGTATGAATGGTAAAAAGTGCGCTATTGCTACGAGGTAAACGCAAAAAGCCCTGCCGCTCAATCCGAAAAAAGCAGCGTTCGCCTGCGTTTTGGGAAGTAATTTCGGGGATACTCACTTTTAATCGCTCGTTAAGGGGCGTAGCCAGATTAAGCTGGTCGCTATGCTTGATTGACCAATTCAGCCGCCAGACTGGGCGGTTAGCTTTCAAACGCTCCATCATCTGATAAGAAGATTGGCCGATTTGAGCCTTAAACAAAGGCACTTCGGCATGAATATCCAGAAAAGATTTGCCCATCTTTTCGGTCAAAGTCCAGGCATTAGCAAAGCAAAGCTGCCCGGCTACAAGCGGTATTCCGGCAGCCTTGCCATCCAGTATTAACAAATCCTCCTGAACTTGCCGCCCCAGCCAATCCAGCGGGGCATAAGGCAAAGTCGTACTATCCCCTAACTCAAATTCCCAAAACTGATTTAGCAACTGGTTTCGCCAACTCCATTGATTATTTTTAGTTTGTAGCGAAAAATAATCGGGATAATGCCGTACCAGATTTGGCAAAAGTAATTCGATTGCTTCCCATTGTAGCAGCTCGCTGGTCGGGTAAGCCTGAAAATAAGCCGGATAATCACTGGCTAAAATCGCCTGCTTCAAGCTAATTTCAGCCTGGTAATGCGCTAAATCAATTTCAAGCAAGCGGTCAGGGTTAAGAGCCTGTGCGCCCAGCGACATTTTGTAATTGGCTTCGGCAAAGGGGAAATAGACTAACATTATTTTAGGGGCAGAAGATTAACATTTAGCATAAATTTATTCAAAAGTTCTTTAGCAAGCTCTACCCGGTTCGACACCAGCGAATAATAAACCCATTTGCCGCGCTTATCGGCAGTTACTAGACCGGCTTCCTTCAAAATCCGTAAATGATGTGAAATCGTCGGCTGACCTAGCGTAAATCTTTCGGTAATATCACAAACGCAAACTTCACCTTCGCTATTCGCCAGCAAGCTTAAAATAGAAAGCCGGGTCGCATCCGAAAAAGCCGCAAAAAGTTTAGCAGCCTCTTCCACCATTTCTGCTTCCAGCGGCGGCCCACTTGCCGGGGTGCAGCAATTATCCTTAATTTGACTTAACTCAATAATTTTTTTAGCCATACCCAATTTTACCACTTGAAATATTGGGAAGCAACGCCAAAACAGGTAAAAGTTGAAAAATTCGGCTTGCTAAGAATCTGCATCAGGCTCTTTCGACATATGGGGCAGGACGGTGGCGACGGCAAGTAAGGCAAAAAAGAAACGCTGGGTGAACAAATCGAGCAGAAAAGCCGCTACCAACAGTCCAATTATCCCGGCTAACAACCCTCGCGCCCAAACTGCCTCCCGCTCTTTGGTCTGGTTTCCCGCTTTCCATAAGTTATATAAAGTAAGCAAAATAATCATAAGCAGACAAATCGCCCCAAGTAGCCCGCCCGTCGCCAGCACTTCGGCGTAAGAATTATGTGTGACCGGTGTCAGCCAATCCGCAATAGATTCGTCAGTTCGATAGCGCAAAAAGTTTGCCGGGAACTGACCCGGCCCGCGTCCGACCCATGGGCTGTCCATAAACATATTGACAGCAGTATTGGCGTAGCCGAGCCGAGCTACCCGGTTTACCTGCCTTTCATCTAACAAGGTCGCAAACCGCCCGGTAAATTGCTCCGACAAGCGGCTATCCAACCCAGTCAAAAGGACAAAACCGAGCAAAGCCAGCGTTAGTAGCGAAGCCAGAGCCAAACCCTTGCCAGGCAGGGAACGGGGTAAAGAAAGAGCCACCACCACCAGCATTACGCCCATTGCCAATAGTCCACCCCGGCTGTAGCTAAAGTAAAAACCGGGCAGCATAAAAGCCAAATTCAAGATTAGCAGCCAGCGCAAACGAGTTTCAGTTAGCAACAAAGCCAGCGTCAGCGGGATAAAAGTTACCAGATACGCCGCAAAGTAATTGGGGTCGCCTGGCAAAGACGAAGCCCGGCCCTGAAAACTTAAAAGGCGGGCTGCCGAAACTCCTGGCAAAATTAGCAGCTTCGGGAAAAAATGCTGAACAATTCCGACCAGCCCGCAAAACCCGGCTCCAAAAGCTCCGCCTAACAAAAATAAGCGCAATCTGCCTTTAGCCGCCAGAAAAGTAACCAGAACGGCAAACCAGATTAGCAGCAAACCAAATTGGGCAATTGCGGCCAGCCCTTTGCCCACATCCAAACTTACCGCTAACCCAAGTAAGTTTACCAGAATGAACAAAAAATATAACCAAAAAATTGGCTGACGCAAAGCCCGGCCCAGTTTTGGTTTACCACGCAAACTTTGCAGCAGGAAATGAGCGAAAAGCAAAACTATCAGGGCATCCAGCCAGCTAAAATTTAGTACGAGGCTAAAAATCTGGAAGGGCAAGCCAAAGCCAATTAACCAGCTTGATACAGCAGGCCGGTAAAACTGGGGCAAAACTAGCGGCTTTAAAACCAGGCGTGGCGCGAGGATTATAGCCGCCAACCCTGAGCCAAGTAGTGCAAGGCCAAGCGGGGGAAAATACACTCCCGCCGCCAGCACAATCAAGATTAAAGGCAGACTTGCCACCCATGTTAAATTAGCCGCTCGGCTCACTTGCCTGGCCCGTTTTTGCGTTCTTCCCATAAGCCGCGCCCAACTGCCATAGCCAAACCCAACGTTAGCCCCAACAAACCACCAATTAGCAGATTTAGCCACACTATCGGCCAGCCGGGACGAATCGGATTTGTGGCGGGTTGGGCAACACTCAAGCTGTTGCGGGCCGAAGCTTCGTTGAGCTTGAAGGCTTGAAAGGTACGGGTCAAATTGGTCAGAGTGGCTTCTTTATCCTGCAACTGGGCTTGCAACCGGGGGGCAGTTACATCGTTGCGGCTGGTGGCTTCCTTTAAAGAAAGGTTCAAATCGCTCAGTTCGCCCCGCAACGAATTTAGCTGATTGTTCAATTCGTCCTGGCTGGCACTATAGCCTTTTTCCAGCCTTTGCTGATTAATTTCAATAAAACTGCGGGCAAACTGATTGGCTATCCGGCTGGCCTGGTTCGGGTCACTGTGTTCTACTGTAATCTTGAGCAACTGGGTTTCCCGCACAGGTCGCACCGCTACCAGCTTTAATAGTTTTTCCTGATTTATGTCAAGTTTAAGAGTTTTAATAACTTCGTCGGCTAATGTTGGCGAAGTAATCAACTCGCTGTAAGTGTTTGCCAATCTTTCGGCGGTTAGAATATCGTTATATTGATTGCCCGAATTAAGGGGTGAATACGGCTCGATTAGCAGCATTACGCTAGAACTGTAAACGTTAGCCTGTAGTTGGGTAACACCAAAGCCTGTAGCAAGCCCAAGTAGCAGCAAACCCGCAGGTAAGTACCAAAAACGACGTAGCACAGGCCAGTAGAAGGAAGTAAGCATTTGACTTAACCTCAATTAGTTTTGAATTTTGAGTTTTGAATTTTGAGTTACAAACCTGAAATTTGATGACTAAGTTCCGGGCTACAAGATTAGCTTTGCCTCAAACTTAACGCTCAGTCCTTAGTCCTCAGCACTTTAAGGGTAGCCTGAAGCTGCTTTCAAACCGCATTAAAATGCGAATTAGTTCTAAAGTTTACCATTGCTACATTAAGAAGGTACCCTGCCAGAAGATAAATCGTTTCTCATTGTAGCATATTTTTAATATTATTCAAGTTTGAAAACTTTCTAAAATCAAAAAAAGCACCCTTATCTGGATGCCTTTTATTACTAACTTAAAACTTAGAACTCTTTATCAGCTTACAACCCGACGCAAGGTGGGGCGGGCAGTACGGGCGGCTTCCACCATTTCGGCGTTTGGCAACCGCCAATCCGGGTGCAGTTCGGAGGCCAATTCGAGCAAAGCTTGACGGTTCGAGCCATAAGCTTTGGTTAAGGCGTAAAGCAGCACCAGATTACGCAAAGTGGGCGGCTTGCCGTTAGCAGTGCAATAGGCCCGACACCAATCACGGGCTTTGCGGGCCTCTTCGGGCGTAGGAGTGCGCTTGTTGGCCGACCAAACTCCCCGTTTCGCTGGAAGTTTTTCGCTTTCCACCGAATAAGGCTGTGCGTTTCCGGCCCAACCACGTGGCAAGCGCAATCGCCAGTAAAAGCGCGGTAGCGGCTCATCCAATTCGGTTTGACCAATTTTTCGCCGATTTATCCCGGCCTGATTGACCAGCCATTCAGTTTTCTGTTCACTATAAGATACCTGACGGCGGACTTCGGGGTAAACAGCTTCGATTAAGCTAAGGGCGCAGCCCTCCGGGTCTTCTACCACCCGATCCAAATCAAAGCGAACAATCGCCATCCCGAATTCCTGCAACAAATCGTCCCGGAAACTCATTTCCAGCAAAAGCGCGTCCTGGGCTGGGTCGTCACATTCCAGAATAACCGGGCTATCCGAAAGGCGCGTCGAAAGCAGCATCGGCACAACATAAGGCCCGGCTAACGATTGCGGGGTGATTTGAAAGCCGTGATAGCGCAAAGCTTCGTAAAAGCCCACTAACGGCGAACGGTAAAGGTTGCTATAAAAGCGGTCAGCAGCCGCCGCAAAAGGCAGCGTTTTTAGACCGATTTCGCGTGGGTCATCTTCGAGCCATTCCAGGTAACTGGCGACCATAATTCGGGCCTCCTTCGGACGGTCAAAGGGGTTTTCCTAAAGCCTTCCCATCCGTTCCGTTTTCCTGCATATTCTTCCGCAAATAATTACTTGCTTCTATTATACATAATCATGCAATACATGTACCAGCCAAATCGCCTAATTTTGACATTTGTTAAGATTTTGATAAAATCTATTAAGCTACTTGACAAAGCTAACTTCCTATGTTATAGTTACTTTGTAAAAGTAAGTAGGCGATTTTTTAGAACCAATGACATACTATTACGAGACATTAAGCTTACTAAGAACCAATACTGATTTTGAACTTTATTTAAGAGGAGATTATTTCAAATGAAATGGACAATTGACACCGCTCATTCGGCGGTAGAGTTTTCGGTAAAGCATATGATGGTCAGCACTGCCAAAGGTCGGTTCACCCAATTCAACGGCGAAGTTTTCTTCGACGATGCTAACCCACACCTGACCGAGATTGATGTAACCATCCAAACCAGTAGCGTAGATACCCACGACGAAAAGCGCGACGGTCATCTGAAGTCCGCCGAATTCTTCGATGCCGCCACTTACCCGACCATGACTTTCAAAAGCACCAAAGTGGAGCAGTTGGACAAAGAAAATTACCGCGTTACCGGCGATTTCACTCTGCATGGCGTTACCAAACCCGTAGTTTTGGAAGTAGAACATGCCGGAGTCAACAAGAACCCCTGGGGCGTTACTGTTGCCGGGTTCAGTGCCAAGACCTCGATTAACCGCAAGGATTTCGGCTTGAACTGGAACGTTGCCCTCGAAGCAGGTGGTATGCTTGTCGCCGAAAAGGTTAATATTAACCTTGAAGTTGAACTTAACCCGGCTCAGGTTCCCGCCACCGCCCAATAAGCGGATTTGGAAATTTCTTTCAGGGAAGAATTATTTCCCAAAAGTTTTTAGATTTTTAGATGGAAAATTGAAAAGGATGAAGGTCAATATTCGTCCTTTGTCCTTTTCCTTATTCCTGGTTTTCTTTTTAGCTCAAAAGGTTTACAAAAAATGATTCTGTTAAGGAAAGCAGAAGAACGCGGACAATACGACCACGGGTGGCTGGACACCCGACACACTTTTTCATTTGCCGATTATTACGACCCAAATTATATGGGTTTCCGGGCTTTGCGGGTTATTAACGAAGACCGGGTAAAACCCGGCTACGGTTTTCCGACCCATCCCCACCGCGATATGGAAATTATTTCTTATGTGCTGGAAGGCGGATTGGCTCACAAAGATAGCATGGGCAATGGCTCAACCATTCGGCCCGGCGAAGTGCAGCGTATGACGGCTGGCTCAGGTATAACCCATAGCGAGTTCAATCATTCTAAAGATGAACTGGTGCATTTTATGCAAATTTGGGTTTTGCCGGAGCAGCGCGGGCTAAAGCCGGGTTATGAGCAGGTGGATTATCCCGCCGAAGAAAAGCGGGGCAAACTACGCCTGGTCGCTTCGCAAGACGGGCGTAACGGCTCAGTGACCATTCATCAGGATGTGAATTTGTACGCGACCTTGCTTGGCGAAAATCAGGAATTGATTTATCACGGCAATCCTGACCGCTACGTCTGGATACAGGTAGCACGCGGTGCGCTGACCCTCAACGGTCAAAATCTGGAAGCGGGCGACGGGGCGGCCATCGTCAAAGAAAGCGATTTGACCCTAAAAGGCGCAAGTTCAGAAGAAGCCGAAGTGTTACTGTTCGATTTAGCCTAAACTTTTAAGTAATCAGTTGAGGGTAAGTTAGATAAAATTGGAAGGACACAAAGTAATTTAACGCTTTGTGTCCTTTTTGTGTTACCAACTTTATGCTAAACTCACTCTGGTTAGCTGATGCTAAAAAGCCTTATCTTTTCGTTTCAGGGCGATTGAACGTCGGACAATTTTTCTAAATCACTATCTGATTAGCTATAGTTTCTGCTTCCTCTGTGTCCTTTGTGGCGAGAAGTTTTAGGATGGTCGGTTGTCAGGGAACGCTTCCGACTTCATACTTCCTAATTCCGACTTTATACTTGTTACTTTTCTTGTGGTGGTACATTATATGCACAGAAAGCTTTGATAAACAGTTGAAATGAAGGAAAGGAAACTTAAAGCTATGCTAACCAACGTACAACTTGAGGCAAGCGTCGAGGACGCGAATGGAGACAAAATCGGTTCGGTGAAGTTTTTGATAGCCGACCCTTATACCAACGAATTAACTCATATTGTAATAGACCGAGATGGTTTGAGTGATATGCGACAGCAAGTAGTCGAAGCCGGACAGGTCAGTACGGTCAGCGATGATGGCAGAGTAGTGCAACTAAATCTGGGTGGCAACGATGTAAGCGGCTTGCCCGACTTTTCCGAACGTGAATACACCAATTTAGGCATCACCGATAATGGCTCAGGCCAGACCACCGGCGGCTATAATGGAACGGGCGATACCTCTGCGATGGGCGAAGTAAATAACCTCACTAACCCTGCCGTCGCGGGTAATTCCGTACCTGGTTATCTTTATCCCAGTGGGGGAGTATTAGGGGTAGGCCCGGCTCAAATGGGCGGCGGTGGCGGCATGACTACTCCGATTTTACCGCTTTCGCCCAACTTGGACGGCCCGGTGGGGATGCCCTATAACGAGAAATTAAACGTCCCGGAAAACTCGTTGATTATTCGCAAGGGCGCAAACGTAGAAGCTTTGGATGGTAGTTTGGGCCGTATCAAGGAAGTCAATTTTGAGCAGCAATCTGGCAAAATCCAAAGCTTTATCATCGAAAAAGGCTTGTTTTTTACCCACGAATATACTGTACCAATAGAAATGGTTGAGAGTGCTACCGAAGAAACGGTACGTCTCCGGGCAAACAAAGCCGATTTGGAAAACGCTTCTGCCAGCCAAAATTAAGGCAGGCGGTGCATACAAGAATAGTTGTTAGTTAATTATCAGTTAGATGAAACGAGCTTTCGGTCAGATTGGCCGAAAGCTCGTTTCATCTAACCCTTTTTAATCGTTGCTTTCGCTTTGGTTCTCGCTGTCACTGTCATCATAACGTGGCACAGAACGAGCGGGATAATAGTAAAAGCCAGAGTAAGGGGTGGCCTGATAAGGGAAAACATCCATTACTGGTCTAAACGGACGATTAACCCCATCACCTAATTGGTTATTAGGAGCAATGTTAAATCCATTTACCAGAACTCCGGCTACCACCTGCAATTCGATGTCCACTACATCATCATTCAGGCGACGGCCATTCGGAAAGCCTCCAACATCACCAGCCAGTACACCCAAGCGTTTTGGCTTCTTGCTGGGCGGGATAGCCACATTCAAGCGCAACATCTCGCTTGGTACAACGTTCGGCAGTTGATTCAACCCAGCGACCCCCTGTGCAAAGACCATCAAAACATCAGAGCGCGGTGTTGGCGGAGAATCAATATTGTAACGTTGCTTGATAAGACGGGCCGGTTCAGGGTTTAGCACCACATTAACCACCGCCGGAATAGTGGCATCTTCCCAGGGATACAAACCGTTGAAAGCATCTTTCAAAGCCAGTGGTACTACTATCTCATTAACCAAAGGCATACCGAGTCGCTCAATCTGTACCCAGTTCCCTGATACCGACGAACCGACTCCTCTGGTCAATACACCCGTAGTACGCCGACTACTGGTAAGCCACGAACCAATTACGGCAGCATCGCTTTTAGGGTCGGTTGGGCGCGTATTGTTTTTGGTTAACTGGTCAATCGGAATTTGCAGCGATATTGTGCTAACATTGTAACTTGCAAAATTGTTCACCCCACCACCCTGATTGCCGGGAACCTCGCGAATAGTGGTCAGGTCAAAGAGTGAGCCAATGTCAGCAAAAAAGCTATCAGCGCGTGGCCCAGCAAAAGCTTTAATACCTTTGCCCAAATCGGTCACTGCCAGAGCCGCAACTCCGGCATAAATCGGAAAAGAAGCCGGGCCGACATTGGGCGGAGCAACGGGAATATGCGTTCCAAGCACTGTCTTTGTAGCGGCAGCACAGTTAGCCAGAGGAGTATTTTTGCAGCTATTGCTACCAGCAGGAGCATCAAGCCGGGTTATATCCATAAACTGACGCAAATTTAAATCCTTGTCATTGAGGGATGTAACCGGGTCGGTAGTTATTTGGAAAGTGTTAGGATTGACGATTTCAGTCTTGAACCGAAACTGAAAAGCAATGTGGTCTTGTGCGTCACCCACATTATCAATGTGAAGTTCGTAAAGTACGTCGTCGCCGAAGCGGAACCAGTTTGGGCCGCCTGAAGGACTCTGATAAGGTATCCAGTTAGTGATAAAGGTGACACTATCACGGCGGTCAGGACTAATAAAGGCATACAGGTCGGTGGCATCGGCAACCGGGTCTTGACTAATCAGGGGAGCTTCCCGGTGACTGGAAGCTTCGGCCTGTTCCGGCACGGATAGAAAAACGGGTGCAAAGCTTGTCACAAGCAAAGCAGCTAAACTGAGTAACGCTAACCAGCCGTATTTTAGTCTGGTCATAGGTTCTTTTCTCCTTCACAAGTTGGGTACGTGGAAAAAAAGGCAAGCAGAAGTCGAGCTGCGACTAATTATCAAATAGCACAACCATTAGAAGTCCACCTGCATTTCCCCTTGTTAATTCAGCTTTTTTCTGCTAAATGAAAAAGCGGCCCTAACAAAGAAGCCAGAGGCGAAAACCAATTTTTAGAACTGAAATTGGCAGAACGATAGATGTTTTTAGTAAACTTTAGTTAAATTTCCTACTTGCCCTATATATACGTGAACTAATTAAACCTGGATTAATAATATTTGATAAATTCTGACACTCAAAACCCTGTTTTGGTGTTTTAGCTTTACTTTTCACGCGGCAAGTATTATCATGTCAATAGCTAAAATTATGTATAGCTGAAGGCTCATTTTGAGCTTGATTAATGGCACAAATACACAGGAGAAAACAGCGTTTTGGCGGACAGCAGTACCCCAAGCCAGAAATTTTTTGAGGAAGATTTCCAGGACGACGAAGATAACGATTCCGATTTTTCCGATGATGCTGAGGTCGATTTTGAAGCCGATGAAGATGACGAGGAAAAAGCGGAAGCCCAAGCAGAAAATAACGAAGAAGCCGGGTTTGACGAGGATGACGAGGAAGAACTTTTAGAAGAAACCGCTCAGGAGGCGAAAAGCACTCCAACCCTGCTTGACGAATACGAACTAATGAATTCGAGTCCACTCGGCCCTTACGATGAAGCGTTAGTGGCCCAATTTCAAGCCCGCTACAATTTCCCG
>JBBQGP010000088.1:0-21483 GCA_038323095.1 Chloroflexia bacterium
CGCCAGCTTAAAAAGCGGTTTGGAGAAATAAAGCCAGAAGTGCAGCAGCAGCTTGAGAACGAGCTTACTACCGAGCAGCTTGAGCAATTGGGCGAGGCTTTGCTGGATTTCAAGGTTAAAGCCGATTTGGTAGACTGGCTAAATTCGGTGACTATGCAAAGTGCCGAAAATAAAAACGACGTTAGTATTAGCAGTAGTCGTCCGTCTTAATCTTTCTTGCCTTATACTTCAGCCGAAAGAAATTGGGGTACATAGTTTGTACCCCTTTTAATTTCTCAGGAGAAAAGATAGTATTTTCTTCTTATACTCATGTACCGCAACATGAAGTACAGTTCGAGTATAACAGAAAAGAAGAAAACCAGTATTCGGTTCAGCACTGAAGCAGAGCAGCTTTTAGAGAAGCTGGAACACTCTACGGGACTGAAACAATCGCAAGTGATAGAACTGGCTATCCGGGAGCTTGCGAAGAAATGGGGCTTGGGTTTGGATTTGCAAAGTGAACCGAAGCCGGACGGCCAGTAAAAGCAGCCTTGCCTCGCTTTGCTTTGCAAGGCAAAACATACACAAAATCGAAATCGAAATCGAAGAAAAGGAAAAATTGAACAATCATGACCCAGAACATAACTACTACTGCTAATAAAGTCGAGCCAACCGCGAAACCAGCTAACCCGAACAGCCGCCGCCGACTATTAAAGCGGTTGGCAGCAGGAGCAGCCGTCGCCGCCGCCGCCAGTACCGCCGGTATTATGTCTGAGCAGCAAAAAGCTCAGGCGGCTGGTACCTTAAATACTGATACTACTAATGCCAGCACCGGCAGTACCGTGCTGCAAGGGCCAGGTGGACTAAACGTAAGTGGAAGCACTACTATACCGTTAAAGCCGGTGCTGACAGTAATAAATCAAAGCACTGGGGGCGTTGGCGACGGGATTGCGGCTCGTGTCAGTACCGACACTATCGCCGTTTATGGAGAGTCTTTAGGAGGAGGAAAAGGTGTTTTCGGCCTGTGGGCTGGTATAAACCAGTTCGGACAGGCTCAAGGGGGTGCCGCCGTTACGGGTCAAGCTCTAACTGGTGGGACCAGCCAAAGAGCGGGCGGTTGGGGTGGAGCTTTCTATAGCGGCAATGATTTGGGCAGAAGTGCCGGAGCAGCACTGTTCTTGCAAGGCGGCGGTACGGTCAGTAGTGCGCCAACTGGCGGGGCGCACGCACCGGGAGAGTTCGCCGTTAGTAGTAACGGCAAGCTGTGGTATTGCGCTCAGGGCGGTAATCCGGGAGTGTGGGGTCAAATCGCCCCGAAGGTATTTTTACCCGCTCCACAGCGCATTGTCGGTGCGCCGGTTACAGGGGAAACGGTTATCCCAGCCAGTGCCAATCCAGCCGCCCCAACTCTGAAGTATATACAAATTGAAGGTAGCTTCGTGCCTAACGCCGCTAGTTCAATCTGTGGCACCATCGTATGTTACAACGCGCCGGGCTTCGGCTACCTGTCGGTTTACCCGGCGGACGTGCAGAACCCGCAGCCAGTTACAACGATGACCTATGCCGGGGGCGGGGCTTATGTCAGTTCCAGCTTTGAAGCGAAGTTGGGTATTATTCCCGGCACCAACAAGTTGGGGATTGCTATCGCGGCTTCCTCTAACGTCAGCATTTCACTGGACATTACCAGCTACACGCTTTAGTTTAAACTGTGCATAACTAGCTGGTATCAAATAAATTTCCCCGCTGCTTGCAGCGGAGTATTTTCAGAGGTTTAACCCCTACAAGGATACGTCGCAAGCGACGGGGAATTTAACCCTAAGAGATAAAAGGAGCTTATATTGTATGTCACAACCGCCTTACA
Source organism: Chloroflexia bacterium (assembly GCA_038323095.1). GTDB lineage: Bacteria > Chloroflexota > Chloroflexia > Chloroheliales > Chloroheliaceae > L227-5C. The sequence goes on from JBBQGP010000088.1 coordinate 1,841, forward strand.
CCCCGCCGCCAGCGTCACCGCAGCAGCAACCGCAGTATCAGTCCCAGCCTAACTGGAATTTTAACTACAGTCAAAATAACCCCAACCCGCCATCAACATCAGGGAAGCTCGTACTGATTGGAGCAATTCTTGTGGTTGTGCTTATTGGTTTATTCACCATTCTTCCGGCTCTTTCCGGCTCACTGGGAGGGCAGGGCCAGTTGGTAGGACGCTGGCAGCAAACTTCCAACGGGGGAGTAGCCGGGTTTGGCAGCGAAGTTGGCACGGTCATCGAATTCTACCCAAACGGGGAGGCCAATCTGGTCAAGTACGCCTCCAAATACACCCTACCCGCCAACAGGAAGATGACCCTATCTTTGGGAGCTTTTACCGCCAGCTACACCTATGCCATTAGCGGGAACAAGCTAACTATTACCGCCGATTTGGACAATCTAATTTACGAGTACAAGCGGGTTTAGCTTAATTCAGCCGCTTCATACACTTCATCTCATCTCATTTTATGGAAGTCACGCTCTTTCAGGCTAAGTGGCAGCCACACATATCTAACAAACGGAGCTAACAAAACTGTGCCAGAATTAAGTAATTTTAGTGCCAACCCCAGAGCCAGTTCTAATAAGGCCAGACCCGACAAAGTCACTTTCGGACTTTCTGGCCTGATAATGATAATAATAATAAGCGGGTTGGTCTTATTGGGAGTAGCGGCATCTTTAAATGCAAAGCAAGCTTTGGCCCAAACGCAAACGCAGACCGGGCCAACCCCCCCGCCTACTCCACCCAGTCTGACCCGGCCCAATTTGCATTTCTATCTGGTGGATGAAGCTGACCGTCCCCAAGCTGGCATCTCGATGAAGCTGTACAAAGGAGTGGTTAAAAACGTTGGGACTAACGATACCTATACCGACGTTGAGCTGCTTTTAAGCGGTACAAGTGACGGGGCTGGCCGAATAGATTTGGATGTAGCTTCCATTATATACGGCATATATTATCTCGAACTCAGGGAAAGCGATGGCGCGGTCATCCTAAGAGATGACCCGAATTTACCTCCAACCGGGCCAATCGGCCAGCCTGACCCGAAAACTAGATATATGACTATTCTGGATTTGAACTCAGGAGCGGTGGTTTATGTGAACCGCTACCGCCTCAAACCTTTAGTAAAGCCAGTCCAAATCCGGGCGGATAGTGCTTCGGCCTCAGCTAGTAATCTTTTGGCCCGTCGTACCGTCTATCGCCCGGATACGCAAAGCTGGATTTACTATCCCAACTCGGAGCAGGGGCTTGGCCCTGCCCCCGGTGCGTCACCTTCGGCTACGGTTACGGGTGCAAATCCGAACGCGAACACGAATAACCCGCCCAGCACAGGTACGCCAGGCACAGGCGCGGGGGGAAACGGTCAAACCCCAAGTGGGCTGGGTCGAATACCTGAAACCCCTAATCCTGCTACACTTGCAACGCCTGTAGCAATTGGACTAACTAACGTCCCTTCTTATCCTAACCCTAACCCTAATTCTGGCTCTGGAAACGGGGGCAACACAGCACCGCCAACCCCCACCCTGGAATGTCGGGCATGTCGGCCTGTAGCAGGCGGGAACGGGAACAGTGGAGCAGCCGTTCCCGGTTCAACCTCAAATACAGGTACAGGCAATAACGGCCAAGCTCAAGCTCAACCGCAACTGACCAACGAAGCGGCGACGGTACAAGCCCAGCTTACTGCCGGAACATTCGGTCAAGTGCAGGGAGTTAATGCTCAGGGTACGCCTCAATCCTACCCTGGCGGGGCAGTACGTAGCCGTGATGAAGCTGGTGGTCTGGTTTCCCCTGCTGTTACCAACACAAACACGAACGCTAATAGTAGTTCCGTCTCTGGCTCTGGTAGCAGTCCAACTGCCGGAGGCAGCGTTCAAGCTCAAGCGAGTCTGACGGCTTCGGCCAGTGCCAAAGGCTCGGCGAGGCCGGCAGCAGTGGTAGGTGTAATTGTTGGAGTAGACCCAACTACTACTCCTGCTAATGCTAATGACAGTGCGGGTAATAATTCAATCACTCAGCGTGCCGGGTCTGGGATAGCCGGATTAAGCCAGAACCAGCAAACTAAAGCGAACGATAATACACCGGGCCTTATAGTTATCGTTGTGGTTGTAGTGATAGTGGCATTGGGTGCGTTAGTATGGTTTTTGTTGAGCAGGAACCGACGCACTACTGAAAACGGAGATGAATCAGAAAGATAACAAATCAAAAAGGGGAAGGATTGTTCTGTTCCTTAAAAGAGTTATCAGATGAATTGGGTATTTAGGATAACCTTATGGTAGAAGATAAAGACAGTACAATAGCTATACTATCAAAGGTCACAAGTTGCGGGTTTAAGGGTCTGAAATTTTAAGACTAAGAGCTTATCCAACTCGGCTTGGTGTTAATGCAATCTCGAAAGTTGTGTAACGCTGAAAGATGATTTGACTTTAGCTGGCATCCAAGCTCAGTTTTACCGCTCAATTTCTAACTCTAAACCCGTTACACAAAATACGGTATGGCATCGGGGTACTCTCCTACCGCCAAGCGGGGGTTGTATGTTAGGGAGGGTAATCTGTTTTGAATTACAGATTCCTTTGTCACAAATAGGGGTAGTATAGTAGGGAGGAAAACTGGGTTACTAGGCTTTAACTTTCTACAAAATTTTGAGCGGAAGCAGGCTTACAATATACCCGCAATTCCTTAAAAATCAGACCGTAATTCTAGGTAATTATTTCCTCTGCTCTTTTTAGCTTATTTTTTGTTTTTGTTAATTTCAAGTTTTTTCAATTTTCATTTAAGAAACCAGTGACCCCAACTTTTAGGCTGTTAATTCAGTAGGTAGAAGTGTTGACATGGGCATGGCTGCCGGTTAGAATTAGAACAAGAAATCAGCAGGAGGTTCTCCGTAATTGGAGAAGTCCAAAAACAAAAACTGTATTCCATCGCCTGAAGCCAGCTTGACGTTAGGTCAGTTGGATATAAATTTACGGGTGGTTACGGTTTTCAGGGCAACGAGAACCTGTGCTGATTGATAGTTTGCCAGTTACTTATATTTTGAGCTTTACCTTTACCTCATTATACTTCAAAAAAAGTTCAGTTCGTAGTATCTGTTATTCATCTTTCGCCAGGTTAACTGCCCAAATTTCAGGCCGGGCTAGTTTAGCTTTGCTTTACTTTTTCAGCCTTTTTTGTTCTTTAATCTAACTTTAGTTCGAGCTAACCTTAAGCTATGTTTTTTAATAATGGCTAGTTGCTATTCTAAATTCTTGATAAATTTCAGCTTTTTCAGCCTTTTTTGAAAGGGCGGGCGGATAGGATAAACCAGGAGAAACAATGCTAATTCAACTTATAAAAGAATTCTTCTTAACTCTTTTCTGGCGAGAGGCCGAGTTAAAAGGCTGGAAGCTAATCTGGAAGCCTAAAACTAAACCTGGTTTCGTAACAGCGTTGGTTGGGGCAAGCTGGATACTTACGATTGCGCTCCTGGTAGTATCTATTCCGCATAGCGTAGAAATTATTTATGAGCATGAACGCGGGCCGCTAGAATATCGTTTGCTAAAAGCTACTTTACTGGCGGTTGCAATCGAGGTAGTCCCTGCCCTGTTGGTGTTGACCGCTTTGCATACCAGACATCTTGAGAGTCATGAGCAATATGCTTTGTTCGGTATGGCCGCTCCTTTTTTGGCACTCACCATTCACGCCCAGTGGCGTTACTACGGCCAGAGTAGTGCCTGGATTTTGCAGGACTGGGAATTGGCACTGGTACTTCCTGGTGGCGCATTAGTTGGCGCAGTGCTTATTGCTTTTTTGCTTCCACACAGTGCTGCCGAGAAACAAGCTGAATCTTACTCCTTGCATCCAGTGCATACTCAGTTTCAAACTCAAACTCAAGCTCATGCTGATGTCGCACACTTGGTCGAACTGCACGCCCTTATTTCTCAGCTTACCGGCAAAGTAGAGTTACTCAGCCAGAATGTTACCGAGGTGGCGGCAGATTTGGGCCAACGGGTAAGCGAAATAGCGGCTGATACTACATTAGAAACAAAGGCTCCGCTTAATTCGGATAACACAAAGCAAGCCACCCAATTTTCCAAAACAATTAAAAGTGCAGAGCTGGGCGATACTTTATCAGAAGCCGATTATCCGCAAATTCTGGCGGAACTACCTTCCGAGAAATCCGCAACAGGTGAAGTTACTCGGCAAGCCGCATTTGCAATACCCCCGCAGGTTTTTGCGGGTCAAACTGCGCCGCAAAACCTTTCACAAAATTATTTGCGGGCAACCCGCAATTATAGTTATGGTAGCCCAGCGGCGGATGGAGGAAATATCCTGGAATTCCCTCAAGAGGATAAATCCGCAGTCGCGCTTACTATTGCGGATTTGTTGGGCGGAGAACTAATTGGACGAACGCAATTAATTGCGGATACAACATTCGCAGAAGCTGCCTATGTACTCACAGGTTCTGCGAATATTTTTGCGGATATTCCGATTGCGGACAGTATAGAACCCGCAGTAAAACCTAATCCGCAATCCAGCCCGCAAAAACTTCCAGCACCCGAAATTGATTTGAATAGTTTGCCTGACAGCGAGCGCAACACCTGGTGCTACCGGCTGCGGATGAGTGGATGGAGTTATTCTGCAATCGGCAAATTGTTGAGCAAATCCGAAAATACAGCTCGCGGCTATACTAAAGCCCACGCTGAAAAGTACGGCCTGAACCTGAAATAAATTAGATTGGTCGAGGTTGATGCTACCACAAAGGTAGGGGAATGAGGTAGAAGGATTTGGTAGGGCTGCATACAAGGGGGTTACGATGGGGGAAATAGTGGGAGTGTAATAGTAGGGGTTTACAGACCGGGTAGAACGGTTGGGGCTTTAACTAAACAGGATGCGGGGCGTAAGGTGGGGGTTATGATTGATAATTATTCGAGCTGGTACAAATGTGTTTCCCAAACTAAAAGCTTCAAATGGGGCAGGGTTTGGCTTTTAATAACAATTCTACTACTTAGTGCTGAAATCTACTTTTGTTTAACTGGACATGGCTTGGAAGCTCTGATGATTTTAGGCTTTCCTCTATTTTTTGCAGCTTCTAATGCTCTCGAAGCCTTTACCGCCGCCGCTCGTCATGCTGCCAAAGTTCAATGGCTTACTACCTATTACGACTCTTTTTTAGAAGACGTTGTGGATACGGAGGCCGCTTTGGAAGTGGCAACCGTAGCTGAATTTGAACAAAGCGAGCCGGAAAAGCTGATTGCTTGCCAATATTATGTTTTTCTTTACCTGCTTTTTGAGCAGCGACGAACAGGCGAAAAAACTTTTGAAAAGCTGGCAAATTTACCTGCCGCCCGCTATCGTAAATGGCTTGAGGGGCTGGCTTTACCTGATTTGCAATTAGTTAGAAAGACGCAGGGTAAAGTTGAAGTAGCTCAGATTGAGCTGGCTGAGGCTCTCAAACGAATTGCGGATTATGATAATTTTTCGCTGCGGGTTTGGGAATTTCCCCTGCGGGTTTACGCCGACCCCCGCAATTGGAAGCAGTACGACCCGCAAATTATTGAAATCGAACCAGGTCGCACAGTGCGTGTAGGCGGCAAGAGCAGACCGGGAGACACCCCTACCCTACTCCCAATCTACCCTACCCGGCTTACTGAACTTCAATTTTGAGTTCAAAATTGAAGTGCTTTGAAGTGCTTTGAAGCTTTTGAAGCACTTTGAAGCTTATTTTGCGGATTTAAAGAGTGAGGGGTGAGCCGCAATGCGGCCCACAAAAGTACAGCCGATTAGAGCGGCTGTACCCCTCGACAGCCAACCTGAGAAGGAGGTTAGCCATCAATGTTACATGATAAGCAAGCCGCCGGACGCGGTCAATTCTCGTCCGACGACCAGAACCAAAACCAGAACCAGAACCGGGCCTACAATCCGCCCCCGTATTTGCGGGTAGTTTCTAACCCGCAAGCCCTACCACAACTGAACCAGGATGAGGGTGAGAGCCAATATTACTACCGCTACGCTGAAGCCCCTGAAGGAGCTGCGGACTCTTTCGCGTTTGTAGAGCTGGACGACGAAGAGGCTGCGGATTTTGCGGATTTTGATAGGAGTGCAAGGGCAGGAGGAGTGCAACCTTTGAACCCCACTGCTGCGGCCAACTACGAACCGCAATCGAAGCCGCAACCCGCAACTAGAAGAATCCGCAATCCGCAGACCCAGCCGCAATCCGCAACCAGAAGAATCCGCAACCCGCAATCTGCAACCCGTAATCCGCAACAGCAAAATCCGCAATCTGCGGAGGGTTACGAACAGGTTGTTGCAGCCTCGGCCAGTCCTATCCAAAAAAATCCGCAGTCCGCAGAGGGCAGACGGCGAGGGCCAGAGTATCCGCAGTCACAGGAGGAGGTAGGGGCGGACGGCCAGCAAGGTATTAGCCTTGAGGAGGCACTCGCCTTGATAGGGCAAGAAGAACAGGAGAAGGAATGGGGTAATCAATTCAAGCAGAAAGCGGCAGGGCTGATAACTGGCGGATGGAGTTTGAGTGGTCGAGCTTTAAGCTGGTTGTTCGATGAGGGTGCAAATCCCCCGGTGGCGGAAATAGAGTACATGTCAGGGTTGAAGAAAGCCATGTACCGTTTTGGCGGGGGAGTTATTGCGGCTTGGTCAGCATTTTTAACGCAGGCAGTTACGCCCGATATTTTCCCGTTTTTGGACATAGCGAGCAAATCAGGGGAGAATCTCTTCGCGCATGGTCTGACGTTCAATGTAAAGGCTATTCTTGCCAGTTCTGTCTTCACTTTCATCTTTTTCGTTACCGAGACCATGTTTTTTGACAAGCGTAAGACTAGAGCCAAAAGACTACTGATTGCCCTGGCTTTTTTAGTGGACTGGGTAATTAACACGATTGGTTGGGCGGCCCTGTTTAATCACACTTCTCACCTTGAATGGAATGCTTTGTGGCCGCTATTAAGAGGACAGGCAATTCAGTGGGGTAGTTTGCTTTGCCAGGTAGCCGCCGTTTTTACCGCCGTTCTACCAGAGCTGATGTGGGACAAAGCTCGCCGGGCCGCTCGAAAACTGGCACCTCAGAAGTTATCGGGCGATAACAATAGTAGTAGTAGCAATCGGGGGGTTTGGGTCAGGGACGAGAACGGTAATTTAAGATGGCTTTCTGAAAAGCAACTCCGGGCCGTTGCTAAAATGCGCGACAGGAGGGGATGATAATAATTATGGCAAATCAGGAGCGCATTATTACTTATGTCCCCCAGGCCGAGAGCCGCGACGAACTGCGCGAGATGGACGTGTTTCGGCGCGGCATCTGGCTCTATACTAACCGGCTGGGCCAAAATTATAGCGCAGTGCTGGCTATGTCGCTGGCCTATCAAGTTTTTGTAGCGGTTTTTATTGGAATCCGGCTGGTCTACAGTCTTTCTATTATACCGAAGGGGTTGCCGGAAGTGCTGGCTCTGATAATAGCCTGCTTGATTGGGCTGTTTTTTCAGGGCTTGATTTTGTTTGAGGCAGGACAGGTAGTTTGGTTGCGCCGGACTGACCGCTTAAAAAATCTTTTGGAACAGGATAGTTACTGGTGGTACGTGATTGTAACTGTTCTGGTGTTACTGGTTACACTTGATTTTCTTTTGCTCATAATGGCTGTGACCGGCACACCAGACCTTTTCCGGGCCTGGCAGGTGGCCCGCACCGACCATGCGACTTTTATTGCTGATGCGCTCTTGCTGGCTCTTAATCTAATGACAATCCTGCGTTGTGCTTCAGTAATGCGTACCAGTACCAGTGAGCAAAACCAGCGAGAAATCGAAGAGCGGCTGCGGGCAATAGCGGACGAAATACTACTGGAAGCAGGGGACTCGGTTAAAGCCGAAATGCAACAAATCTGGCGGCAACTTTCACTTGACCCACGCCGCTTTCTACCCTTGCAAAAAGCAGTATTGAATCTTATCCAGCAACAACACCCCGACATGTTTCCAGAAGGTTTAGGCGGTGATACCTGGGCCTACGATTTCTCGGCCAACAACTTTACTGCTTTGCCGCCGCATTTGCACCAGGCATTGCTGGCCGGAAGGTCGAACCGCTATCGCTTCAAGGATAGTGATGCAGCTCATTTATGGAGCTTGCCACCCCAGGACTTAGCACAAGCTATCAGCTTTAATTTGCATACTTATGGCGACCCGCGTTTTGTAAACGCTTTAGACCCGGCAGCCCCTGAGTTTGCTTTCAACCCGGTAGATTTCAAACGCGCTTTTGCCCTGCAATCGCCGCCGCCAATTTCTACTTCGGCCCGGTCAAAAGTCGCGGCAGAAAATATTTTAGCCGGGCTAAATCTGGTTAATCCGGCGGAAGAGCGTTTTGCAGATAAGCCGTCCTTTATTCAAGCTTTAGGACAGCGTCCGGCTGAAATGGTACGTTTCGCCAGCTATTTGATGAATGTGGCCGCCCCAAAAAAGCTAGAGGGGCAGCAGTACGTCGCTGGTCAGGGTGTCACTATCTTTGATTTGTTTGATTTGCTGGAACTTCAGTTTTACTATCGGGAGTTTACAGCACGTTAATCAAACGTAGCTGCTCGTTGTAAAAGGGAATTTTATTCCCTTTTGGAACTTCAAAAACAAGAAAACAAGAAAGGAATAGAACTGTGAATATAGTTCAGATGCTTCTCCAAAAACAGGTCGAGCTACTCAGATTGTTTGGTCGAGCTATTATTTTAAGCTCCAAAAGCTTGAGGTATGGCTTCAAACTTATAGGGTGCATTCCAATAGCTTCTCTATCGCTGATATTGTGTATGTTGAGTGCTGCTTACATCCTTCAAATTTTTATCTTCCTGGGAGTACAGTTTAGCGAACCCTTGTATGGTCTGCTATTATTTACGCTGGTTTACCTGGAAGTAGCCTTTGGGCCTAGACCGATAGAGTTCCTTATAGCGAATGACAGGAAGGCAGCAATAACTTCGGCTATCGCTACAGGCCCGCTTATAGTTTTGCGGGCAACCGGGCTAGTTGCGAGCAGCACCGCTAACTTTCGGCTTGAGCATAATTTAGTGACGCAAATTGGCATAGCTTTTATTTCCAGTTTAGTGCTTACCCTGTGCAGCTTCCTTTTGCATCGCAGTGCCTTATGTTACGCTAGAAATCTGCTACAAGAGGCTAATAGAGCGTAAGCCACCAGTCTCATTATTACAGTAGGTTAGCTGTAAAGAACAAAGGGAGGAGTTTCAATTTCGATAATTGAAATTCTTCCCTCTATTCTTGTTTAGCTCTATCAAACAAACTACTTTTCTACTTTTTCTCTTTCTCTTCCCTCATTCTGGGTATTGCGGGTTCTTTCTTCCGCTCCCACTCCCTTTTTGGGTTGTCTTTTGGCGACGTGGGCGACCTCTGCCACGGCTAAAACCTGGTAGTGCATTAGTATCCTGAATTAAATCAGTAAGGGGTGAGTTGGGCCGGAACACTTCTTCGAGTCTGTCAACGTTTTGGGCAATATAAATTTGGGTAGTAGTAACGCTTTTGTGGCCCATTAACTCTTTTAAATCGTATACACTAACTCCCTTTTGGGCTAAATACGTAGCATAAGTGTGCCTGAGCTTATGGGCATGAAAGGGAACTCCGCTTCTTTCCGAAAGCCGGGTTATGATATTACCGAAACCTTCATAAGATAGTGGCTCACCATCTTCAGTTAGCCACAATAAAGATTTAGATTCCTTTGACCGGGCGGCTACTTCGGCCAGTGGTAATTTGATAAACTTTTTCTGCTCCTGAGCGTACCGAAATTTCTGGAGATAATCCACGATAGCCGCTCGACATGGCTCGTTGAATAAAGCCCAACGATAGCCCGTTTTGCCATTAACCTGGCAACGACCTTTTTCCAGGTCAAGGTCACATAGCCGGATAGACAATAGCTCTCCGCGACGAATTCCGCTGTCAAGCAGTAGGGCGAGCATTGCCAAATTTCGACAGCCCCAGTAAGTTTTATGCCGTTCCTCATCGGTTAGAGCTTTAAGGATTTTGACTAAATCTTCATGGTCTACCGTCTTAATAATTTTGTCTTCTTTGTGGCGACTACTAAATTTCACGCTTTTATTGAAAGGTGAAAGCTCAATGTATTTCTCAGTTTCCAGCCAGCCAAAAAAAACTTTGACGGTTCGGCCATAAGAAGCAATCGAGGCTACCGAAAGATTAATCACTTGCCTGTTATTTTTATGCTCGGTAATGCCCCAACGAGCTTTATCCGGGTCACGCAAATAAGCGGCAAAAGAGCGAGCTTCCTTTATCCCGACATTTTTGGGATGCCTACCCAAGTTAGCGGCGTGATTTTTATCCCACCACCACCAGAACTTATAAACCTTGTCTGAGTAATCTAAGAGCGTTTTAGGGGAAAGACCACTAGAGCGGCAATAATCAATCCATTCATCAATAAGTTTGCGAAACGGGCAATCCTCGGCAGATTTAAGTGTGCCAGCCGCAGTGACAGTTTTTGTAGTGGCATGAGAAGAAGCCTGACGGTTCTCTGTTGGTAGAGAATTGGCAGAAATACGAGAGGAATCTTCACCGATTTTTTGATAATCAGTGGGTTTGTTTTTCATATTGCCCTCTTTTTTCGGGTAAAAAGAAGGGCTATTTGAGCGAATTGATGGCTTCACAATGCGGGAAAGATGGGTCGCCAGAGAATCGAACTCTGAACCCACTGATTAAGAGTCAGTTGCTCTGCCAATTGAGCTAGCGACCCACATCTGTAAAGCGTTTAGGCTTTGCACGTGGTATTATATCGGAAACTACCTGGTTCGTCAAGTCAGGTTTGTAGCGTGATTGAGCTTAGAACCTATCCCGTCAGGTCGTGGTTTGTTTAGTGATGAAGCAATACCTTGCAATAATAAAAATACAGGCCAATTGGGATAGGCTTTTACAAGGAGTGATAATGGTTTATCAGAATAAAGAGGAAGGCCAAAAGGCATTGGCCGGACAAAGATTGGCTTTTATCGGCGGCGGCGTAATGGCAGAAGCAATGATTGCCGGAGCATTGGAAAAACAGTTGGTTGCACCCACCCAGATTTTCGCCAGCCACCCACGTAGTAAACGGGCTGAGGAATTAACTCACCGTCATGGTATTCAGGTAACTACTTCTAATCTGGAAGCAGCCCGCGCTGCTGATATTGTTATTTTGTGCGTAAAGCCGCAGCGTTTGAAACATATTTTTAACGAGTTGGGCGGAAAAATTGAGCCGGGTCAATTGCTGGTCTCGATTGTGGCCGGAGCAACTTCTGCTTCATTGGCCGAGAAACTAAATCACCCGGCAGTAGTGCGGGCTATGCCCAATACTCCCGCCCAAATCGGGCAAGGCATTACGGTTTGGAGTAGTACCCCTCCTGTCACCGAGCAGCAAAAAGAGCAAGTAACCGGCTTGCTAAGTGCTTTGGGTGATGAAATGTGGTTCGAGGAAGAACGCTTTGTAGATATGGCAACCGCAATTAGCGGGACTGGCCCGGCTTATGTCTTTTTGGTGATGGAAGCCTTGATTGATGCTGCCGTCCATTTAGGCTTCAGCCGACAGGATGCCCGCGAACTTGTTACCAAAACGCTACTTGGTTCGGTACTTTTTGCTCAGGAATCCCAAAAACACCCGGCAGAATTGCGGAATATGGTCACTTCGCCCAATGGTACAAGCGCAGAAGCTCTTTACCAATTAGAAAAGGGAGGAGTCCGCACCGTTTTCTCCAAAGCAGTTTACGCTGCTTACCAAAAAACTGCTGTCCTAAGTGAAATGATTTCCAAAGGCTAAAAGCTGGTTGATTAAAGAGTTTTTACCAGCTCATCATTACGTAGCTGAAAGCCGGATTGGGTAAAGAAAGCCTCGTCCCAATCCGGCAAATTGGCCGGGCCGGGAAAGCAAACTTCTTTTGCCCCTTTGCTACGGGCAATCTTTTCAGCTTCGGTTAGTAATTGAGCCGGTAAACTCCAACCTTCATAGCCGCGCTCGGTTTTGTAGTTTAAAACTTTAATTCGATTATCCAGAATTTCGGCGTTGATATGGGCTAATTCTCGCGCCCCCCAAAAAACCATCAAGGACAAGGGTGGATGCCCTTCGATTGTCTGAGGCCCGCTGTTATCTTCAACTCTCAGGGCAAAATGCCGCCCTGCCGGGTCACTAATAATTTGCTCAGTACCCGGCAAACGGTACATATCGCGCCGTTCCCGGTTACGGCGTTCTACCTGAACAGCTTCGGCGGCTTCGGCGGCTTCTTCCTTACGGCTCATCTTGCGCTTAACGGGTACGCCCCATTCCGGCTGTTCGGCGGTGGTCGTCAAATCACCGTTATTATTTTCTTCTTTAGCGGTATCTTTATCTTTATTTTTTTTGAAAAAATTAAACATTTATTGCTCCTTAATTCCCACCATACCGCCAGCTATAATAATGCTGGCCGACATTGCCCATTTCGACCTGAAAAGCAGCAGGATTGACCGGATTAAAAGTTAGCACCCGGCGTTCAAACAATTGTACCAAAACGTCCTGTTCTTTGCCCGCCACTTTGGTTTTTACCCAATAAGCCTCGCAAATTGGATAGCCAACCGTATCCAGCCAGTTAAAAACTTTATCGCTAACGTAAGTATCGCTGGCCGCATCGTAAACTTGACCTTGTGTTTGAAACCAGTTCCAAAAAACGTCCGGCACATTGTGGCCCGTATTAGAAATAAACATTGCAGTTCGGGCGTAACTGCTCAGACGGCTATCCAGCTTAACTGAACCACTTTTGTCAAGAATAGCGGTAAGCGGCTGATTCAAAGCTTGAGCTACCGCTCCTTGTTCAACCAAAGCTTTAAAGCTGGCATAAGTAGGCGCGGCAGAATTCTGGCCTTGCTGGTTGGGGTCGCCCGCTACCGGCACTAACGAGGGGCTACGCTCTACAAAGGTATTGTCGCCCATCTGCAAAGCTCCCGTTGCCAATTCTTTCACCAAAAGCCCGTTAGTTATATAATCGCCCGGCTGTCGCAATTCCATACGAGCTTTATCAAAATAGACTACCTGCCGGGTATTATTGGAAGCGTCCTCATAAGGCTCATCAGCCACCCGATTAGGGCCAGGCCCCCATAACCAGCTACGCCCCGCCGATTGTCCACTTTCCGAATTGGCTAATACGAGACGGTCTGCCCGACTCCAATTTTTTTCAAAAAGTGAATTCAAATTGGGGAAATAACGCAGCGGAAGTGGCCCGGCTTTCGAGCCAATAATTGCCAGAGCCGCGCGAGCTGTATCCTGCATCAGAGCGGCATCCAGCCGGAGCGAACCATCGGCGTTATAAAGCACATCGCCAGGAGTATGGTAGCGCGGGTCTGCCCCGGCTGCATCGGCTACATCCTCGGTCAGCATAATTGTGGTACCCCTGCCGCTATTCCAAAAAGCTTGCTGGTCGCTCAAGCGGTTAGGGTCGCGGGCCGCAGGATACAAATCGCCAATAGTATAGGAGTTGTAGCGTACCGCCGGAGCATACTTCGCCACCAAAGCCTGGCCTTGTTGGGCCAGAAGTTGCGATGCGCCCGGTTGAGCTACCGCCCAAACCTTGCCATTGCCTTTTTGGGTGGCATAGCCGACCATATCCATATTTATCACCGAGCCGAACGGCAATTTATTCGGGTTAATATCCCGCGCTTCGTCAAAAGCGTTTACAAAATAATAACTACCCAGATAGCCGAATTCTTCGCCATCAAAGAAGGCCAAAATTATATCGTCGTTAAAGCGGATTTTGCCGGAAGCCAGCAGCCGGGCTTCTTCCAGCAATACCCCTACCCCGCTTCCGTTATCATTTGCGCCGGGAGCATTGGCATCGCACAGAGGCGGGAAGATACGGTTAGGGCTGGAATCATAATGAGCGGTCAGGACATGAGCGTTACGCGGATTTGTGCCGGGAAAGCGCACAATAATATTTTGCACCTGATTGGTTCGTACCCCATTGGTATTAGTGGAAAAAGCTTGAACTAGCGGGGTCAGCTTCAGGGCTTTGAGGTGGTCAATAATATAATTTGTGCCAGAGTTATGAGTGGGCGAATTCAGGCAACGCGAGAATTGAGTTAATCCAGCGATACTGCCTATAATATTGTCAGCCGAAACCGAAGCAATTAAATCCTGTAATCCGGCGTTGGTGTTTGTTTCAGCTTGAGCCGGGAAGGAAAATTCTTGAGCTAATAACGGAGCGGGATTAATTACTAGCTGGCAAAGCAACAGCCCAATTCCAAATAGCCCTAAAAGTTCGCGCCTTAGAAACATAATTCTCCCAAAACAATAGATTAAAAATAAAGCAGTTAATAACTGCCTTAGTATAGCCTAATTTTCGAGGGAAATAAAGCAAAGAAGATTTTAGTTCAAAATTAGACTCAGCCGGGCCGAGTTCAAATTGTGGGTCAGCATTGCCAGACAACGCCTTTCGGCACAAGTTTCGTCGAATAAATAATGGTAAGCCGAAATTTCTACCGAACCATATTCAAGCCGCTTGTTACCCGCTTCCAGTACAATCACAGGTCGGGCCGGGTGCGAAGCGGCATAAGTTTTAACAACCCGCCAAATGCGCTCAGCTTCCATACGTGGCAAAACGTGTTCTTTCTGAAGTGATACAATTAAAATATTCTCAACAGAATCGTAACAAAACGTAACGCCTAAATTGCTGACTTCTTTATCGTTCATAGTCAGCCCCTCCCCTCAAAATCTGTTATAGTAGAGTTAATTATTAGCCTGAAACTATTAAAATTTAGTGATAAGAAAGCATTAGTAGTATTATACATAATATTTGAGTAAATCCTCTAGTACCTTTGGGTGTATTTTAACTGAAAATAAATTTTGTTCGAGCCGATTTAATTAAAAGTTGCGGTCTACTGGCAGTTTTCTTTAACTGCATTTAGTATTAACGTCAACTATCTGCAAATTTGTTACCAATGTTAGCGAAAAAGACTGGTAATTATGGGCTATTCTGTTATTGTGACAATGGCTAAAAATTGAACGCTTAAAAATTGAACGCTAAAGCTAAGGTTCGCCGTAGCAACAGGTAAACGAAAGGAACGGAAACGATGAAGTTGGCAATGTTTTCGGTAAACGGACAAAAACCCCGCGCTGGACTATTAAAAGACGAGGGCTTGTACGATTTGGGGGTAAGCGATATTCTGGACGGGTTGGATAAGGCTAAAGCCGAAAGCGGCAAGCCGAGCGGCCAGTTTTACCGATTGGAAGAAATGACATTAACGACCCCAACCCCGCAACCGCCCAGCTTCCGCGATTTTTTCACTTACGAATTGCACGTGAAAAATGCGCGGGCGACCCGTGGCGCAGATGTGCCGAAAGAATGGTATCAAATCCCGGTATTTTACTTTTCAAATCCGCACGCTTTTTATGGCCCAGACGAAACCATTCCCTATCCACAGGGTAGCCAGGAGCTTGATTGCGAGTTTGAATGGGCGGCGGTAATTGGCAAAGACGGGCGCAATATTGGGTCGGCTCAGGCTCACGAATATATTGCCGGATTTATGCTACTCAACGATTGGAGCGCACGCGATTTTCAGCGTCAGGAAATTGCGGTGGGTTTAGGCCCAGCCAAAGCCAAAGATTTTGCTACTTCGGTTGGCCCATATCTGGTTACGCCCGATGAATTAGCTGACCGTTACGATAGCACCACCAATCGTTATGATTTAGGGACTATCTGGCGGATTAATAATCAGGAAAAAAGCCGCAATAATACCAGTAGCCAGTATTTCAGCTTTGCCCAATGTATCGAACGGGCTTCGGCGAATAGCTGGATAAGGCGCGGCGACGTTATCGGGAGCGGCACAATCGGTAACGGCTGCCTTTTGGAAGAAGGGGCAAAGCGCGAACGGTATCTCCGGCCCGGTGATGTGGTCGAATTTGAAATTGAGCGGCTGGGCTATTTGCGGGGGATTGTCGGTGAATAAGTGGTAAACTTAAAACTCGCTCGATAATATTTTCAGCGTGTGCTTACCACTTTTCACATTCATTTTCTACCGTCAAGCTCACACAACCAGTTTAAAGGCATCGGCGGATTGCCCCAGTGCATAAGCAGAAAGACTTAGTTGCGTGGTAGCTGCTTCACCCTGTTTGATACTACCGAGGTTTTGGACGGTAACGGTTTCAATTTCAAGCATTTTTTCAAGCATTTGATGGCTGGCGACTTGTTGCTGGCGGGTAGCCACACCAATATTGGTAGTGAGCGTGGCAGTATCTTGCACCTGAGCTACAATCTCGTAAGACACAGCCTTTACCTGTTCACTTAACGAAGTAAGGCTAAGTAACACCTGATCAGATTTGCCCGCTTTCTTAACGGCTACCTGAGCATCTTCCAGACCTTGTTTGGCCTGCTGTTCCGCCTGTGCGACTGCCTGACTAATGCCGCCGAGCGCACTCCGCACTTCCTGGGTAGCTTCAACCGAACGATTAGCTAATTGTTTGACCTGTCCCGCAATCACCGCAAAACGTTCGCCATAGGCTCCTGCTCCACGAGCTTCAATAGCGGCATTAAGAGCGAGAAGGTGAATTTCTTTGGCAATACTATCAATGAGAGCAATGACCCGCCGGATAAGGTCGGACTTGCCCAGGAGTTCTTCCTGTTGCGCCTGAATCGCGCTTACCTGTTCTTTGAGATTGTAAAGAGATTCAATCGTATCGGCCACTGTGGTACGCCCCTGCTCCTGGGCTACTACCATTGCTTCGGCAAGGGAGCTAATCGAGTTAGCGCGTTCCAGCGAGAAATTGACGGCTTCAGAAGCACGCAAGGTTTGGCCGGCAATCAATTCGGCGGTCTGGCTGAGTTCTTGCAGAACTTGAGTAGCCTCGGTAATTGCACTGGCTTGCTGGCTGCTGCCCGCGACCTGTTGTCGGGCCTGAGAACTCAGTTTTTCAGTGGCAGCACTAACTTGCTGGCTTTGCTGGTAAAGTTGATGAATGAGGGTGCGTAAGGAGGTAAGAGTGGAATTATAAGTGAGACTGAGTTCGCCAAGCTCATCCCGGTTAACGATTTCGAGACGCTGCGTCAGGTCGCCTGCGGCAAGGTTTGTTAGACTGCGGCGTAACCGACGAATAGGGTCGGTTAGAGCAGCAGTTTGAAGCAGGGCCAGACTAATAGCCAGTAAAAGTGCAATCAGGACAATACCCCTAATCAGCCAGGCAGAATTATCAATCTGGTCTGTAGTCTCCTGATATTCGATTTCGATAGCGTGAAGTTCCTGCTGGGTTAATTCGTCTGTAATACCACGAAGGCGATTCGCTTGCTTTGAAGCCTGGTTACGCCAGAGGAATTTAGCCTGTTCTTCACCGGCACTACTGTCCAATTTTATAGTCTGGTCGAGTAGTCCATAAAACGAATTGACTTCGCTTTTTAGTAAGTTGTAGTTATCTTGCTGAAGCGGACGGGGTTGGAAATTTGCCAGGGCGCGACTCATACGCGCTCTGGCAATTTCGTAATCGTTGAGACGGGACAGGTTTTCGCTCCAGACGTAATCAAGGACACTGGTGGTCATTTGAGATTGAGCCAGCTCGATTTGGTTTACAAGTTGAGTACGCTCGTTCCCAGTTTTGAGGGTTTTTAGAGCTTCGCTGCTATTGAAAAGATTAGCCATCGCAAAGCCAAGTGCTACCAGAAGTAGAATATTACTGGCAAGGAAACCACCGAGCAATTTCCAGCGTAATGAAATTTTTGGTCGCTGAATGATTTCAATAAGGTTTTTCATGTTAATTTATTCTCTTACTTTATAATGTCGTCGGCGGCTGAAAGGAGTAGCTCGGAAAACTGGCGGTTTTGCTGGTTTGCCAGTTTTTGATTCAAAACCAGTTCTATCTGGTCGGCCTGAAGCACTGGCAGGTCGGCAGGGTTAGCACCTCGCAGAATTTTACTGATATAGATTGCACTTTGCTTACCCAGAGCGTAATAAGCACCGCCATAGCTCAGGAGTGCGCCGAATTCCAGATGAGAACGATCAGTCCCAATTAGGATTAACTTTTCGCGTTCTATCACCATCTTGAGAGTAGCAGGGTCGGCACTCTGCGCGAGGGGCGCACCGCCGATGGGTAAAATAGCCTGAGCTTCTTGGGCGTTAAAATTAGCCAGGATGCTTTTGGATTCCTGCCTGGAAGGGAGAGGTTTTTCCAACAGGGTTATACCCAACCTGTTGGCCTCAGCGCGAATAACACTCAGGTAGCCAACCTGCGACTGACTTTTAGGATCGAAGATTAGGTAGATGCTGCGAATAGTGGGATCAAGCCTAATCAGCCACTTGAGACGTTTGACAGTGAGGCCGTTATTAATACTATCTACACCTGTCATATTAGTACCAGGCCGTTCAACGCTCTGAATCAGGCCACGTGCCACCGGGTCGGTAAACCCGGCCACTACTAGCGGTTGCTTGATTTCGGCTTGCTTGAAGGTTTCGGCGGCAGTTCCATTGTTGACCCAGTAAACTTCGTAGTTTTTGGCAGCAAGGTCTTTGAGGGCGGCTTTAAGCTGTTCGGGATTGTTAAAATCAGTACCTGTAACTTGCTCAAAGCGCAGGTTTTTACCCTCGGTGTAGCCAAAAGCTTTGAGGCCGTCTTTAAGGCCCTCAATACGACTTGCCTGACTGACGTTATCGAGGTAAATTCCCACAGTATAGACTTTAGTCTCATTACCGCAGGCACCAAGTAAAAAAGGAGTAAAGCAGAGAAGGCAGGACAGAGCAAGGGCATAGCGAGTTAGATAATGGTGTTGCATTTTAACGCTTTCTGCTAAGAATATAGCGAACGATAGCAGGAAAATGTTTTCCTAATTCTGGCGTGTTTAGAGCTTGGTCGGCTAATCTCGAAAGTTAAACTTTCTACAAGGCTAAAATTTTCTTGTATAATTATGGTTATATAACCAGGCAATCATAGCCTGAGTAAGGAGCAAGGCACGTGGATACTTAAACTTACGATAGCAGCACTGCTTTCGAGGTAGTTAAATAAGAATAATCTAACAAATGGATCTTACCATACTTTAGTTAATTGGCGGTTAAAGATACGTTAAAAATAGAAATCTTTCTTTAGTTCGTTGATATTAATAAAGATTAAAGGCATTAGGCAAATTATAGTCTGCGGGCTTTTTCTTGTAGAATTAATGCTTGGTTGTAGCAGATACATCCGTTTAGGATAGACAAGCCCGCTTTGTTTGTGATAATATTGGCAAACCAACATTTTGAATTATCAACGACCAGCCAGCGCAATTTTACCTGTTTTCTTATTGGGCTTGTTTATTATTTGGAAAAACAGGTACAGAGTTGTATCTGTAGCAAAGCGGAACAATTTGTTAAAGGAGCCGGGAGAATGCCTGAAAGGATTGACCGAAACTTATCTCTGGAATTGGTGCGCGTAACCGAGGCGGCAGCGATGGCGGCGGCCCGCTTGATGGGCCGGGGTGATAAGAACGCAGCAGACCACGCGGCGGTGCAGGCCATGCGGACGGCTTTGGCAAGTGTGGGGATGGATGGAACGGTAGTAATCGGCGAGGGTGAAAAAGACGAAGCCCCCATGCTTTTTATCGGTGAAAAAATTGGAACAGGCCAGTCGCCCAAAGTGGATATTGCGGTAGACCCAATTGACGGGACGCGCTTGCTATCGCTGGGCTTGCCCAACGCTATTTCGGT
>JBBQGP010000089.1:0-21338 GCA_038323095.1 Chloroflexia bacterium
CGCCGTTGCACATTCGCGGGAATGTTGGCGGCAGTAATCGCGGCCTTTGGCCCGTAGTTGAAATTCGCTGAATGACGTAAAAGCAAACAAGCCCAGCAAGAGTAAGCCGCTTATTATCCAGCCCGCCGTCACCAGTTTTGGCTGGGTGCGGTCTATTGGCTGGCTGGTAATGGGTTGCAGGGGAAAAGGGGCAGGGATAGGCAAATAGCCGATTGGAGCATAGCGGTAGGGCAAATTAGCCGGGCCGTAATATTCGCCGTTTTCGTAAGAACTTGCGCCTTCTACAATTTCAGTGGCTAACCCGCTATAATTTAGGACAAGGCCCGGTCTGTCTTTTGCCGCCTGTTTGGTAATGGCCCGCAGCAGCAAAAATACCAAAGCCCCGCCGAAAAAGCTCATCAGCAAACTGGCAATTATCTGGTCGCCGGTAATCAACAAAAGATTAGAATCGGTGAAATTATAGCTGGGGTCGGTTTGGCGGGCGACCTCGAACACTTTATCACGTACCAGCAGCACAATCGTCGGTAAAAAGTTAAAGCCAAAGTGGGCCGCCATACTACCAAAAATCGAGCC
Source organism: Chloroflexia bacterium (assembly GCA_038323095.1). Taxonomy (GTDB): domain Bacteria; phylum Chloroflexota; class Chloroflexia; order Chloroheliales; family Chloroheliaceae; genus L227-5C. Next base: position 574 of record JBBQGP010000089.1, read on the forward strand.
TGTCACTAATGCGATGTAAGCCAGAATAATTCCAGCGCACATTGTATCAAAAAAGCGATAGGGATATTGGTGGAAAAGGCCAAAGAAAATACCCACCGCTAAAGCACATTTCCAAAAACCTAGTTTACGATAGCCTGCCATTACAAAGCCTCGGTTCAAGGTTTCTTCACAGAGCGGCGCAAGAATTAGCAGGGCCGTAATGGTTACAAAAACACCAAGCGGGCTGTTATCATCGAATTGGTCAGGCAGGTAAAGCGGGCCGCCCAGAATTTGCAGAAACCAGTTACTCAGGAACGAAGGCAAGCGTACCAGAAATTGGGCGGCAAGCCCGGCCAGAGCGCACAAAAACAGCATTTTAACGCCAATACGGTTCAGGCTAAAGACCCGCCGTAAATTATATTTTTTGAGCAGAGCGAAAAGAATCGGGATTAACGCGACAATAAAAAATTCGCCAATAGCCGTAATCCAGAGAGACTTTAGTTTGAATACCAGTTCGGCAGAAACCGCCCAGGCGTTAAAAAGTATCACCACCAGCAAAAAACAGGCGGTAGCCGCCGCAAATCCTGGCACGCGCTCCGGCTTTGAACTAGGAGCAGGCGGGATTTGCGGTGCAGGATAATAATTGGGCGATTGCTCCGGCGCGGCGGGCGGCTGGTAGGGATAATAACTCACAGTTGGCTACCTCTCTAATTTATTCCCACTCCAAAATGTACTCGGCTTTATCCACCCCGGTTTGGCGGTAAGTTACACGCGGGTTTTTGGCTTTGGTTGCTTCCAAACCAGCCTGAAACATCCCGGCGCAAAAAGCGGGCGGCGGCGGGTCGTCCTCAAAGATAAAGCGGTATTTGTTCGAGCTAATTTGCTCCCAACGACGACTACCAAAGTTGGTGTTACGGTTCATGTTTTCGGGCGCAAATTTGACTACCCTATCTACTGGCATCATTTGCACCGCCGCAAACTGGACGCGGCCTAAAATTGTTTCCCGATAACCACTAAAAACCCGCTTGCCTGTCTTAAAGTAAGCCTCGTTCAAGGGCAATTCTGGATAAAAACGGCGGGCCAAAAAATTTACTACCTTTACAAAATCTTCGGCAGCAACTTCATTCATCCGATGACGTTGCTCAATCCCAAAAATATTGCGAATTTCAGTCATTAATTCGCTACCGTCTTCTACTTCAAAAGCCCGCAATAACGCCTCTACCGCGCTGTATTTCATCAATCGCATAAAACGGGCCTTTCTAACGGGCCTTTGCTGTAACTATAGAAAATCACGACCTTACCCTTCAAAGTGTTGCCTGTACGTCTGGTATAATTAAAATCTAGCTAATATTTTAGCACACATGAGGTAGCTTTGAAGGTATCAATTGGATTAAGTAATTTAATAAAAGATGAGGCGAAAGCGTTAGGTTTTGATATAGTTGGCCTTGCTCCCGCCGGGCCATTTCCTGAAACCGAATTGCGTTTGCTCGACCATATCGAAAAGGGCCGGATTAGCGGGTTAGCCTGGTTCAATCCCGAACGCGCCCGTTTTTCCAGCAACCCGGCCAACTTGCTGCCCGAAGTTCGTTCTATCATTTCGCTTGGTGTGAGTTACTACAGCGACCCGTCTTTAACTGAAAGCACCGGGTCAGAAGGCCGGGTGGCCCGTTATGCCTGGGGCGAGGATTATCATACCGTTCTCAAAGCCAAAATGGAGCAGCTTTTCGAGCGTATCAAAAATGCTTTAGGTGAAGAAGCTCTTCCGGCCCGTTTTCTGGTAGATACTGCTCGAATAGTAGACCGGGCGGTAGGGCAAAGGGCTGGATTGGGCTTTTTTGGCAAGAATACTAATTTGATAAACAAAAAGTTCGGCTCTTATTTCTTTTTGGCCGAGATTTTGACCGACCTTGAACTGGAATACGACGAACCTGCTATCGGCACTTGCGGGCGTTGCACCCGTTGTATTGACGCTTGCCCGACGGATGCCATTGTCGAACCCTGGTCGGTGGACAATGACCGTTGCATTTCTTATCTGACAATTGAGTTAAAAGGGCCAATTCCCGAAAATTTGCGCGAAGGAATGGGACAGTGGGTTTTCGGCTGCGATATTTGTCAGGAAGTTTGCCCCTATAACAAAAAGGCTCTTATCACCAATCACCCCGAATTTCAGCCGCGTACCGCTTTCGAGGCCCAACCCGATTTAATCGAGTGGCTACATCTGACCGGGGATGAAACGCTTTTCCGCCAGAAATTTCGGGGTACACCTTTACTGCGTCCCAAGCGCACTGGCTTGCGCCGCAATATTGCGATTGCGCTAGGCAATAGCCGCGATGCTGCCGCGCTTGTCCCCTTGACCAAAGCTTTTGAGAACGAACCAGACGCTACTGTTCGCGAACACTTAATTTGGGCTTTGGGCCAGCTTGGAAACCGCGCCGCCCGCCCCTTTCTTGAACAAGCTCTTGAAACCGAGCCGGATGCTACGGTGCAAGCCGCAATTAATCGGGCTATTTCCCGGTTGCCCAAACCCACAAGCTAACTTTTTATCCCAATTCAAAACTCAAAACTCAAAACTTGCCTATTTTGGCACTACTCTTGCCCACACTCCATGTTTGAAATTAAAGGGAAGTTTGTTAAAAGCTAACTATTAAAACGGTGGGCAATGGAGGTAGATTTTGGAGAGTACAAAAGCTTTGATTTTGCCGGGAGGTAATGCTCAAACTCAAACCGGGAATAATCTCAAAACTGGCTCAATCTTTTTTATCGGGACGGCGACGGTAATCCTGCGCTATGCCGGGTTTACTATTTTGACTGACCCGAATTTTTTGCACGCGGGCGAACATATCCGGCTGGGTTATGGCTTGCGTTCGGTGCGGCAGACCAACCCGGCAATTAACATCGAAGATTTACCGCCACTGGATTTGGTGTTGCTTTCCCATTTGCACGAAGACCATTTTGACCGGGTGGCCGAGCAAAAACTGGACAAACGCCTCCCGATTATCACGACTCCGCAATCCGCCACAATTCTTTCGAGCAAAGGTTTTACCGCCGCCCAATCGCTCAAAACCTGGGAAACTTTTACTGTTACCAAAGGTGAGGCCCGTCTCCGCATTACTTCTATGCCAGGCCGACACGGGCCGGGTGCGCTAACGTTGGCTTTGCCGTCGGTAATGGGCAGTATGCTGGAATTTCAGTCTGCCGCCGATAAAACTGCTCTCCGCGTTTACATAACAGGCGACACTCTTTTCAACGAAGATTTGCGCGAAATCCCCAAACGTTACCCCGAAGTAGATATTGCCTTGCTGCATTTGGGTGGCACAAGAATTATGGGGCTTATGCTGACAATGGATGGCAAGCAGGGGGCGGAAGTAGTCAAAATCATCGCGCCGAACGTGGCGATTCCCATTCACTACAACGATTATCCCGTTTTCAAGTCGCCGCTTGAAGATTTCAAAAAGGCGGTAGAGGCTGCCGAACTGCAAGAGCGGGTGCATTATCTCAGTCACGGCGAAACCTACGATTTTGATGTGCCTCCCTCGCGCTACGAGTGAGAAAGTATTGAGGACTGAGGGCTGAGGAAAAAGTAGGAAGTCGGAAGTATAACGTCGGAAAAGAAAGGTGGTTGTTTTCTTACTTTCAACTTTCCCTTCAGCCCTTAGCATTATAAATCAGGCGGAATACATCTTCATGTAGGTGTAGTAACAGGCGAAGCTGCGGTAAGGGGAAAATACTTGCATAAGACGGCTGGCTTCTGGCTGGGATAGCAACGTCCGACGGTTATAAGACGCGCTCAGGGCTTTTCGTAAGCTCTCCTCGTCCACAAAAACATCCAGATGAGGCAAACCACGCATAGCGATATAGTGAGCCGTCCAGGTTCCAACTCCCGGCAAATCGTCCAGAATAGCCACAGCTTGCTCGGCGGGAAGCTGGCGCAGGCGTTCCCAATTAAATTTTTCGGGTTTATCAGTAATAGCCTGAGCAATTCCGGGTAAGTAGCGGGCTTTTTGGCGGCTAAAACGCAAGGCTAAAAGCTCATCGGGCGTGATATTCACCAGTTTTTCAGGTGAGGGGTAAAAATGGTATTCTTTGCCGCCGAAGCTGGCTTTCTCGCCGTAAACATCCCGCAAAGCCTGTTGCAAGCGGGTTGCCAGCCCTGGATAAATCTGGACGCTCATCACAGTTTTGAGCAAACCCTCCCAGGCACTTGGCAATTGGGCGGGGCGGGCGGGCCAGTATTTCGCGGCCAGTTCTTCGCCGTATTCATTTACAATCAGGGCTTCGCGCACCGCCTGCATATCCAAAGCCAGCCAGAAACGGCGATTGGCCCATTCTGCTGCCGCTTCCAAATCTGTTAAGAGGGGTGGTGTTTCGGCGTTATCGTCACTTTGGATTGAAAGCCGCAGGCGCGGTGCAGCGGCTTCTCCGCCGTCATCTGCCAGCCGCAACAAAAAGGGCCGTCCGTTTAATTGTACCGGGCGTTCAATCCATTCGTTATTCTCGCCAAAACTATCGTTTAAGTCTGCCGCGCCGCTTTCCCGCAACGAATTTATCGAATTTCGGAAGATATAGGGCGACGAAGGATAAAGCAAAGCCTTCAAATTATCCGCTTCGTCCGCCCCGCTTTTAATTTCTTCTATTTTCAGTGAATTCAAAATTAAGACCTTTGCTTCCGGCTGCTGTCAGAGCTAACGAAACGGTAGTCTCCCGGAAGCAGATTAAAAACTTTGGGTGGCAGGCTTTCCAGGCATAGCTCGTGTTCTTCGGGTGACATTTTCTCTATCCGCTTAATCAGATTTTCGAGCCGGTTATATCGCCTCAAAAAGCTCCATTGCGTCCAGCCAGCCAATACTAACCAGCCCGGCAGCCCAATTAACGCAGTTGCACCCACCGCAATCGAATGTCGGTCATGAAATAAAAACGAGACCAGCACTGTAAAGCCAACTTGTATAATAAAAGAAAGACCAAAAGAAAATTTTAGGAAAACAAAGCCATCAAATTCTTTTTCCAGATTGCGCTTGTTGGCAATCCGTTTGATTAGTTGGGCTAAAACTAATATCATAGTCGATTCATAAACAGCAACTAGCAAAAAATCAGTCAAGCCAAGACCTCCCCGTACTACCTGTATTTAACTCTACTGTTATCATAGCACAGGTTTTGCCAGCAATAGCGGATTCAACCATTATAGTAAATAGAGAAACTATATAGATAATAAGGAATGAGATTAGAAAAAGCGGCTGACGTTCAACCCTTGTTCCCCGACCAACCTTTCTAGCAAGTCGGAAGTCGGAATTATAAAGTTGGAACTACCACAGAATTTATCGTCAATCGTCAATCGTCAATTCTAATAACTCCCAACTGTGTTCCCTCTAACAACTAACAACTAACAACTATTTTTTGATTTTCCCCTCAATGAGCCAGGCGGCAAACCCGGCACTCGCCAAAGCCATGCCTGCCCCAATCAGCATGACCAGCCGGAAACCCGAAAGAAAAGCTTCGTCTACCGCCTGTTTTATCTTTGGCTTTAGTTCCGGGCTAACTTCGGCGGGAATCTCTACCGCCGCCAGCCGGTTTTTTTGCTCATCCAGTTTTTGCCGTACTTCGGTTGATACTGCCACTTGCCCTAAATTTTTATCCAGATTATTGCCAAAAGCCGAGAGCATGAACAAACTCAAAATAGCGATTGCCAGCAAACCCGCCGAACGTGCCACTGCGTTATTGATGCCGGAAGCCAGCCCGGAACGGTGGCTATCTACCGCGCCCATCACGGTAGTAGTCAAAGGCGCAACCGTGATAGACATCCCCAGCCCTAGCACTAGCACCGCCGGTAAAAAGCCCGTCCAGTAATTAGCGTTCAGGCCCGGCAAAGCAAACATCGCAAAACCCGCCGCTGCCAGAACTGGCCCGATAATAAGCGGTAATTTCGAGCCGTAGCGGTCTACCAGGCCACCTGCCCAGCGTGATAGCCCGAACATTAGCAGCACAAACGGAATATTAGCCGCCCCCGCCGCCGTTGGCGAATAACCCTGTACCTGAATTAAGTTAAACGGCAGGAAAAATAATGTTCCGCCCAACGCTGCATATAATAATAGTGTCAGCAAATTCGCTCCGCTAAAAGTGCGTGACTTGAACACTCCAAGTGGCATCATTGGATGCGAACTGCGGGCTTCGACTGCCACAAAGCCGACCAGAGCCGCCGCGCCCGCTGCCAACGTAGCCAGCACCAGAGGATTGCCCAACCCCAGATTAGAAGATTCGATAAAGCCGTAAGTCAATGCGCCCAACCCAAAAGTTGCCAGAATTACACCGGGCCAATCCAGCCGTTTGTCCTTGCCCTCGTCCCGACTTTCTGGCACAAAACGCAGCGAAATTGCCAAAACAACTACGGCCAAAGGTATATTAATGAAAAAGACCCATCGCCACGAAGCGTTCTCGACCAGCCAGCCGCCCAGCACCGGGCCAAACAAAGTGGTAATCGAGGTAAAGCCCGACCAGGTGCCAATCGCCTTGCCCCGCTCGTTGGGGCCAAACGCCGCACTAATAATCGCCAGACTGCCGGGAGTAAGTAAAGCTCCGCCAATGCCCTGCACCGCCCGCGCCAGAATTAGCTGCCCAATACTCGGGGCAAACCCGCACCAAACCGAAGCTACCGTAAACAGGACAATGCCGCCCAAAAAGATTTTCCGTCGCCCGTAAATATCGCCGAACGCTCCACCCACCAGCGTTAAAGCCGCCAGAAACAGGGTGTAAGCTTCGACTACCCATTGCACCTCGCTGACCGTCGCTTTTAAGTCCGCCTGTAATATCGGCAATGCGACATTGACCACCGTACTATCAATAAAGGCCATACTTGAGCCTAAAATAGTGGCGATTAAAATCCAGCGTCCTTTTGATTTATCCACCTGACCCGGCCCGGCCTGTTCCTGCTTACTCTCGCCGCTCGTTTCGGCTCTACCTTGCTTGCGCTCTTCACCCTTATCGGCCTGTTTATAAACTTCCGCCATTATAATTTCTCCTGAATAATTCTTTATGAAAGTGAAACAAGCTCTTGTCTAACCTTGAGCTTGTCTCCGTCAATTTCTAAATCGCAATTTTATTTTAATAATTAACTATTATTTGAACTATCTATAATGCTTACAACAAGAATAACGCCATTCTTCCTGACTTTATACTTCCGACTTCCGACTTTCCCCCAGTCCCCCGCCCTCAGCACTTTCTCAGGCCGGACGTTCTTCGGTACTGATTGCATCGGCACTATCGCCAAGCAACTTGCGGATAGCTCCCGCAAATTCGAGCGTATAAGTAACCGACAAGCTTTGTGGCTCAAGATGGTCGGGCGGCTCGCCATCCGGCCAATGTAAATAAATATGAACGCTATCCTCGCCCGAATGTTCCCGCAAAATCTGCTTTACCTGATTCATCAAAGCATTATCGGCGGCTTCATCGCCCACTAAATGCAAATTGATATAGACGTGTCGTACCAGAGGACGGGGGGCAGCACTTTTCTTTGGGCCACCACTGTTAACGTTTCGGCCTCGATTTTGATTTTGAGGCTGGTTTTGTCCCTGAGCTTGTGCTTGATTGGCCGGACTAGCCGGTAAGCTTGCCCCATATTCGGCAAATAAACTATTAGCCCAGCTGTCATCCTCTGGCGGTGGCGGGGTCAGATTAACCAAAGACGGCTCATCAATCATTGCCAGATTATCATCCAGAGCGACTTCTTCCTCGCTCCGGGTAAATTCCCCGCTCGGTGGATAACTATTCAAACCTTCGGCTACCAGAGCCGGACGCGAATCGGATTTGAGCCAACGCGCTTCTACCGTCAAGGCCGTCCCTTCGCTTAATTCCGTCCCTGCCGCCAGTTTGGGCGGTATCAAAAGCTCAATCCGGCATGTCCAATCTTCCAGCCAGACAACGGCCAATTCTTGCCCGCGCCCGTCTCCCTCGGTAAAAGGCAAGCGTCGCAGCCCGGTAATCATTCCCGCCAGGGTAAGCGGTTTGCCCGTCTCGCTACCCTTTGCCAGCACTTCCACCAAAGTAAGCGGCCCAAGGCGGGTATTATCTTTGTTATCCTCGATTAGCTGCTGCCATAAGGGATGCTCGGAAGTGTAAAAGTTTAGCACTTCGGCCTGTTTGCGAAGTTTTTGCAAAGGGGAAAGCGGCGGTATCTCCGGCAATTCGGGCATTTTTGGCTCAGGCAAGGCCGGAAGCTCTTCGGCTACTTCCGCGCTTTCAAACAAATCAAACAAAGTTAGTGGTTCAAGTTTGCTTTCCGGGCGAACGTTTTCGCTTTCGTTTTCGGCCTCGCTTTGTCGTTGCTGCCACTCCTGCCATTGCTGCCCAATTTGAGCTAATTCGCTGGCGGCCTCGGCGATAGCTTCCCGGTTGGCGAATTCATCCAACGCTCCGGCCCAGCCTAATTTGGCCCAATCTTCTTTGGAAAGTGGCAGGGAGCATTTTTTGACCAATTCTTCCAGCGATTTTGGGTGAGTGGTCGCCACAGCCTCGGCTTTTTCCCGGCTTAATACTGTCGTTAGACCCGCCCGTAGCGTTGTTTCGTCTTCCATTACAAAATAAGGTTGTCCGGCCTGTACCGAAGGTGGCAATATTTTAAGATGGGCTTGCCGTATGGCTTCGACTAATCCGGCTCGTTTACCCGGCTCGGCCAGTGATAGAGCTGCGGCATAATAGGCTGCCGGGAATTGTTCTTTAAACCAATTCAGCCGGAATTGCACCAAAAACCGCTCAAACGAACCCGGCTGCTGGTCTTCTCGCGGAGAATCACCTTCGACGGGCTGGCCCATTTCTTCGGGGGCAAGGGGTGGCAATCCCCCTTTAATCCGCCACTGGTTATATATATCCAGAGCCAATTGCAGCCGGGCCACTCCCAGCGATTCGCTAACTTCCAGCCGATAGACTCCCGGTGGCAACATTCCGCGCCCAACCTGCGCCGCCAAATGTAGTTCTTTGCCATCACTATTGCTGACCGCCAGTTGTGCAGGAGTCATATCCCCTAATGGCTGACCGTTAATCGAAAGGGCAATTTGACGCGGGTGCAGCATTGCCACCCCGCCCGCTTCCGAAGCCGGAGTCGCGACGGGCAAAGCCATAAAACTTTCTTCGTCCATCGCCCCGCTATTCAGGGCGGCCAATAATCGCGCTCGCCCGTTTTGGCCGACTTCCAGGCGAAGCGGGCGGCTACCTTCCTCGAACTTGAAACGAAAGGTATCTCCCTCGACTGTTTCGGGCGGGCGTTCGCTCAAGCCGAGTAGCCAGGCCACCAAACTCCCGCTCAAGCGGCGGGCAATTGCTACTTGCCGAATTTCGCGGGTGGCCTCAATCGTTTTAGCCATTGCCAAAAGTGGCCCGGCCAAATTCAATTCTTCTACGTCAGCCAATTCGCTTTCCAGCCAGGCTCGTATCTGAACTTCTTCCGGCCCAACTTCGGCGTAACGTCGTTCCAACTCGGTCAGGCAACGCTGGCGCAATTCTGAAAGAGCCTCAAAATCCTCAAAGTGCCAACTAGCGCAACGCCGGGCAATCGCCCGGTTATTGGCGAGAGCTTCCGGCCAATCTTTGTTGTTATAATGATTTATCAAAATTTGGGGAGGGTAAAGTTGTAAATCGGCGGTGGGGCGGTCAGGTCGGATAGCGTAAAGCCAATCTTGCGGCTGTTGCAAGCGGTTGGGCGAATATTGCTCGGCCAAAGCCCGTCCCAGCCGATTACGCAGAGCAGTATAACTTCCGGCCTCTTCCGCCACTAAATAACGGGCTTCGCCTGTGCCAATTAACCCGATTTTCAAATCCCGCGCCAGCTTTACCAAACTACTATTTAGCCTGGTGACAGCCGCCATCCTGCTATCTTGCTGGCCTTCGGCGGTGTTTGGGGTAGGCTGTCCAGCGGGCGGCGGCGCACCGAAAAAGAAATGCTCTGGCCCGAAAATCTCACGTAAACTTTGCGCCCGGTTTTTGGCTTCGGCGGCTTTAAGCTTTAGGGCTGCTGTAATTGGCCCACCGTAATAGGGTGCAATTGCAACTAATCCCTCATGATAGCGAGCCAGAATATCACTACTAATACAAGCGGTTAGCGGATTGGAGCCAGCGTTTTGCAAACCTTCGCTAATAATCCGGCACAGATTGCGATAACCCTGGCGGCTTTCGACTAGCAGAATTAAGGAAGCGGGCAAGCTCTGGCTACCGCCAGTTTCCCAGCTAATCCCAATTTCCGCCCCGACTAGCGGCCTAATCTCGGCTTCTTCCAGCCGCCACCACCATTCCGGGATGGCCGCCAGCGAAAAAGTATCCGTCAGAGCCGCCGCAATCGGTACACCAAAACTGGCAAGCTCCTCGCTTAATTCGGACGCTTGGGCCAACCCGCCAAAGGGCGAATATTGACTATGCAATTGTAGATAGGCGAACTCAAATTCGGCAGCGTGCTTCAAGGTTTCCCTCAGAAATTAAAGATAAATCTATCAGGCCAACTCGTTCTATGGTAAAATTATAACACAGGCGGGCGGTGCGCGGAAAATGCCCCCGCTTGACTCTAGCCCAAATCGGAGAAATATGATTAGCGGAATTCTCAATCTTTATAAACCCATTGGCCTGACCAGTCACGATGCGGTAGCACGGGTACGCCGGATTTTGAAAGAAAAAAGGGTGGGTCACGCTGGAACGCTTGACCCGGCTGCCGAAGGCGTTCTGACAGTTTGTGTCGGGCAGGCTACCCGAATTGTTGAGTATCTAACCGAAGCGGGCAAAACTTATTGTGCCGATTTAACTTTGGGCCTGACTACTGACACTTATGACCGGGAAGGGCTGGTTACTTCGGTGCGGGATGTACCGGATTTCTCGCTGGAAGAAATTGAGCAAGTTGCTAACCGCTTTCGCGGCAAAATCGAGCAAGTCCCACCCCTGTATTCAGCTATTAAAGTGGCCGGGCAACCACTTTACAAGGCGGCACGGGCCGGGCTGGGTGCGGATATACAACTTGAGGCCCGCCCGATAGAAATCTTTAAGCTGGAGATTACCGAATGGGTGCGGCCCTGTTTGCGGCTCTGGGTTGAATGTAGCAAAGGGACTTATATTCGTTCGCTGGCTTATGATTTAGGTGAGGCCCTGAATTGCGGGGCCTATATGCACCACTTGATACGAGTACAAAGCGGCCCGTTTCATCTGGCCGAAGCTTGCACTCTGGAAGAACTGGAACAAGCCGCCAAAATTGGGCCGGAAGCTTTGAACGAATATTTCTACCCGGTTGATAGCGTTTTAAGCGATTGGCCGGCTTGGGTGGTGGATAATCCGACGGCAGAGCGACTCCGGCAGGGCCGCGATTTTGCACCCGAACTTGAACCGAACTGGCTTTATCAAGTTGACATAATTAACAAAGATAAACCGTTCCGGCGGGTCTATACTGCTCAGGGTGAACTTTTGGCCTTACTTGAAAAAGCCGGGCAAGTTTGGCATCCAACTAAAGTTTTTGCCTCGCTTTAAATTTCGTAGAGGGCGTTGTCTATCTCGCCCAAAGGGGGATTGAATAAGTGGAAGTGTTGCACGATTTGAACGAATTGAACGCCGCGAATCGTCCGGCTGAAAAAATAGTGCTGACGATTGGCGCATTTGACGGGGTGCATATTGCTCACCGGGCCTTGATTGCCGGAGCAGTTATGCGGGCCAGGGAACTAGACGCAAAAGCAATTGTCCTGAGTTTTGACCCGCATCCTGATACAGTAGTGCGGCCCGGCCACCCGCCCATGATTTATTTGACCGATTTAGAGGATAAAGCCCGCCTGATTGACGAAATCGGGGCGGATATGCTAATCGTCCAGCCTTTCACTCCTGAATTTGCCCGTGTTAGTGCCGGAGATTTCCTGGATATGCTTTTGCGGGTGGCGGATGTGCGCGAAATTCAGGTTGGCGAAGATTTTGTGTTTGGCTACAAAGCCCAGGGCAACGTTAATTGGCTACGGCAGGCCGGAGAAAAACTCGGCTTTGCGGTTAAGGCTCTTGCTCCGCTCGAAATTGATAACGAGGTCGTTAGCAGCACCCGTATTCGTCGTTTGCTGACTGCCGGAGCAATTGAGGAAGCCAATCGTTTGCTAAACCGCCCCTACAGCCTCAAGGGGATAGTAATTCACGGCAACGAACGGGGGAGGCTCTTAGGCTTTCCTACCGCCAATCTTGCCGTTCTGCCCAGTTTCGCCGTCCCTGGCAACGGTGTTTACGCCACCAAAACCACTATCTATGATATGGAAGGCGAAGGCCAACCCCGCCGCTCGGTCACTAACGTGGGGGTTCGCCCGACTTTTGATAACGGCGAACGTAGTGTTGAGACTTTTATTCTGGATTATACCGCCGATTTGTACGACAAAATTATCCGAGTGGAATTTATCCAGAGACTACGGGACGAACGCAAATTTTCCGGCCTTGACGAAATTCGCGACCAACTCGCCCGCGACGTAGAAGCCGCCCGCCGGATATAAAAACTTGTCAAAAATTGAATAGCTATCAGAAAATTGAGGAGCAAAGATAAAATGACCACATCCAATAACCCGGCTGGCATATACGATTTGGTAATAATCGGCAGTGGCCCCGGCGGGTATATTGCCGCCGTCCGCGCTGGACAATTAGGCTTGAAGGCGGCGATTATCGAGCGGGAAGAATTGGGCGGGGTTTGCCTGAATTGGGGTTGTATTCCTTCCAAAGCTTTGCTACGAGCCGCCGAAGTGCTAAATTTGTTTAACCATGCCAAAGAATTTGGTATCACTGTCGGCAACATTGAGGCTGATTACGGTGCAGCCATTGACCGTTGCAACGGCATTATAGAGCGTCAGGTCAAGGGTGTAGCCTATTTGATGAAAAAGAACAAGATAGAGGTAATTCGGGGTAATGCTCGTCTGGAAAGCCCCACCGAAATAATAGTTGAAACCGCATCTGGCCCGCAAACCATTAGCACCAAAAACGTGATTATCGCTACCGGGTCGCGGGTGCGGCTTGTTCCCGGTATGTCGCCCGAAACGGTGGATGGCAAAACGATTGTTACCAGCAAAGAAGTCTGGAAATTGCGCGATAAACCCGCCTCGGTCATTATTATCGGCGGCGGGCCTATCGGGGTAGAATTTGCGACGGTTCACCGCAGCTACGGCGCAGATGTAACGATTGTCGAAATGTTGCCGCGCCTCGTCCCGCTCGAAGATGAAGAAGTTAGCGCACATTTAACCCGTGAATTCAAAAAACGCAGTATTAATCTAATGACTTCCACTAAAGTGTTAAAAGTGGAAAAAGGCAGCGAAAATCAAAAGGCCCGCGTCACGGTTGAAACCAGTCCCGGCGCAGAGCCTAAAGTGCTGGAAGCTGACCGGGTGCTGCTCGGCATCGGTTTTGCTCCCAATAGCGAAAATATCGGGCTGGAAAAAGTCGGCCTGAAGGTAGAACGCGGTTATATCCAGATTGACGAGCAAATGCAAACCAGCGTGCCAGGTGTTTACGCGATTGGCGATGTAACTGGCAAATTAATGCTGGCCCACGTTGCGTCGGCAATGGGCGTAACCGCCGTCGAAGCCATCGCGGGTCATCATCCCGCCAGAGTAGATTATAATGCCATGCCGCGTTGCACCTATAGCCAGCCTCAAATTGCCTCAATTGGCCTGACCGAAGCTCAATGCAAGGAGCGCGGGCTGGATTACAAAGTAGGCAAAACGCTTTTTAATCCCAACGGCAAGGCGCAGGCGATGGGCGAGGCCAGTGGCTTTGTGAAAATTATTTCGGATAAAAAATACGGCCAGATTTTAGGGGCGCACATGGTCGGGCCGGAAGTAGTCGAGCTAATCGGCGAATTTAGTCTTTTGCAATCATTGGAAGGTACAAACCGGGAGTTAGCTCTGGCAGTCCATCCCCATCCGACTTTATCGGAAGCTCTGGCCGAAGCCGGGCTTGCGGTAGACGGTATCGCCCTGAACGCCTAAAAAAGAGGAAATAGAATATGGTTGATTTGGAAAGATTTTTTGGGCCGAATGCCGGGTACGCCCTTGAATTGTACGAACGCTATCGGCAAAACCCGGCTTCGGTAGATGCGGCTACCCGCGCTATTTTTGACAAGCTGCCGCCAGAGGCCACCGAAGATTTAAAAAGTAACAATAATTCTAGTGGGCCGCAGACCACTTCTAATGGTACGACCTCGCTTGCACCCGTTGGGGCGGCTTCACAAGTTGACCCGGCTTCGGCTCAGGGGCAGTCTTTGCCACCGGTGCCAGCTCAGGCAAACGGGGCGGCAGCTCAAATCCAGATTCCGCATGTAGTGGCGGCAGTTACACTGGCTTCGGCTATTCGTTCACGGGGACATTTAGGGGCGCACCTTGACCCGCTGGGTATCCCGCCACTAGGCGACCCGGCTTTGTTGCCCGAAACACACGGGATTAGCGACGAAGATTTGATGCACTTGCCACCCAACGTTATCGGCGGTCACGCTGCGTCGGGCGCACCGAACGCTTATGAGGCGGTTAAACGTTTGCGGGCCATGTATTCGGGACATATCAGTTACGAATTTGACCAGGTGAAAAGCCCGGACGAACGGGTCTGGCTGCGGGATGCCGTCGGTGGCGCACTTTACCAGCAGCCTCGCAAGCCTACTTCCAGCCGAACCTTGCTCAAAATGCTAACTCAGGTAGAAGCTTTTGAACGCTATTTGCACCAAACTTTTAGCGGTCAAAAACGATTCTCGCTGGAAGGTAACGATACACTTGTGCCAATGCTGGAAGAATTGGTTGGGCTGGCGGTGGCAAGCGGCTCTAAAGAAGTGATTATCGGGATGGCTCATCGGGGTCGGCTCAACGTACTGGCCCATACTCTCAAAAAACCTTATGCTGCCATTCTCGCCGAATTTATGCACACTAAAGGCGGCGATGATACGCCCTTACTCGAAAAAGATGCGGGTAAAGGTTGGAGCGGCGACGTAAAATATCACTTGGGGGCGGAAAAAATCTTGCTCGAAAGCCAGCTCAAAATTATTCTTTCACCCAATCCTAGCCATCTCGAATTCGTCAACCCGGTTATTCAGGGGATTGCCCGCGCTTCACAGGAAACTCGTGATAAGGCTGGCTTGCCTGCTCAAGATATTAATCGTACCTTGCCAATTGTAATTCACGGTGACGCGGCTTTTCCCGCCGAAGGAATCGTGGCGGAAACTCTTAATTTGTGGAACTTGCGCGGCTACCGGGTTGGCGGCACAATCCATATTATCGCCAATAACCAGATTGGCTTTACAACCGAGCCGGAAGATGGGCGTTCGACCCATTTTGCCAGCGATTTAGCCAAAGGTTTTGAAGTACCGATTATTCACGTCAATGCCGATGACCCGGATGCCTGTCTGACAGCGATTCGGCTTTCCAAAGCTTATCGTGACCGTTTTCACAAGGATATTCTGGTAGATTTGGTGGGCTACCGTCGTTGGGGGCATAACGAAGGCGACGAGCCAGCTTTTACCCAACCTCAAATGTACGAAGTTATTCGCACTCATCCTACCGTCCGCGAAATTTACGCTCAACTTTTGGTAAATCAAGGGCTGATTCGGGAAGGCGAGGCCGAAGCAATGCTAAAAGAAGCTTATGCCGAACTGGAACAGGCCAAAAACGAAGCCGGAAGCGTCAAGCCGCACGCCGCCCCTACCGAGACGGGTTTTGGCGAACACGATTTTAGCCAGCGTGTGACCCCTGCTTCGGTCTCGGAAGCAGATTTGCTGGCTTATAATCAGGCTTTGCTGGAATGGCCGGAGAATTTCGCGCCTAATCCAAAATTGGCTCGCTTACTGCAACGCCGTGCCCAAACTATCAGCCAGCCAAACACAATTGATTGGGGTCAGGCTGAAGAATTGGCTTTTGCCTCGATTTTGGCCGATGGCAAGCCGATTCGCTTGACTGGGCAAGATTCGGAGCGCGGCACGTTCAGCCATCGTCACGCCGTACTGCACGACCAGACTAGCGGCAAAACTTTTACCCCGCTCCAGCATTTGCCGCAAGCCTACGCTCCTTTTTCGATTTACAATAGCCCCATTTCGGAAGCGGCGGTACTTGGTTTTGAATATGGCTACAGCGTGCGCGGCAAAGACTCGCTGGTATTATGGGAAGCCCAATTCGGCGATTTTGCCAACGTCGCTCAGGTGATTATTGACCAGTTTATTTCGACAGGTCGCACCAAATGGGGGCAAAAATCTGGGCTGGTTTTGCTTTTACCACACGGCCTGGAAGGGCAAGGCCCGGAACATTCCAGCGCAAGGCTTGAACGCTATCTGGCTCTTTCCGCCGGAGAAAACTGGCGGGTTGCCAATTGTTCTACCGCCGCTCAATATTTTCATTTGTTGCGCCAGCAAGCCGCCGAAATTGGTCACGAACCGCGCCCACTGGTGTTGATGTCGCCCAAAAGCTTGCTGCGCCATCCGCAATCCGCCGCCAGCTTGTCCGAGTTAGTAAACGGCACTTTTCAGCCAGTTTTGAACGATGCCGTCGCTCAAGCCCGGCCAGACCAAATCCGACGAATAGTGCTTTGCTCCGGCAAAATCGGGATTGACTTGCTATCTCATCCTAATCGCGCTCAGGCCGAAGATGTGGCAATCGTGCGAGTTGAGCAGCTTTACCCTTTCCCGGTAGTCGAGCTTTCGGATTTGTTGACAAGCTATCCGAATATGCGCGAGGTAGTGTGGGTGCAGGAAGAACCGCAAAATATGGGGGCCTGGCGTTATATGTATTCGCGGTTACAGAAAATAATCGGGCAAGACCGGCAGTTAAATTCGATTACCCGACCTGAACAATCCAGCCCGGCCACTGGCTTTATGGATACTTACCTTATGGAGCAGGAACAAATTATTAGTGGGGCGTTCCGTTCGCCCGTCAAGGAATTGGGAGGAAAACATGGCCGTTGAAATCCGCGTGCCGGTGCTGGGCGAATCTATCGTAGATGCTGTTATTGCTAACTGGCTCAAAAAAGAAGGCGATAATATTCAAAAGGGTGACGTATTGGTCGAACTCGAAACCGACAAAATCAACGTCGAAGTTACCGCCGAGCAAAGCGGGACTTTGCAGCGCGTCAGCCACAAAGAAGGCGATACCGTTGCGGTAGGTGAAGTTTTGGCCGAAATCGCCGAAAGTGGTGCGACATCGGCTGCTCCTGCTCCGGCCAGCACCCCGCCTCCGGCCCAGCCAACCCCGCCCGCCACAACCCCAATCGCCGAGCAATCCA
This sequence comes from Chloroflexia bacterium, assembly GCA_038323095.1. GTDB lineage: Bacteria > Chloroflexota > Chloroflexia > Chloroheliales > Chloroheliaceae > L227-5C. The sequence continues at coordinate 17,773 of JBBQGP010000089.1, forward strand.
AAGCCACTACTACCCCAGCCCTTTCGGGGCAAACCGCTTCTGCACCCACTCCGACCCAACCCCAGGAATATCGGTTGCCCGCGACTCCTCTGGCGCAGCGCGTGGCCGAAGAACATAACCTGGATTTGGCCCAGATAAAAGGCAGCAGCCCGGAAGGGCGTGTCACCAAAGACGACGTACTGAACTTTATCGAGCAGAATTCGCAGCAGCAAGCTCCCGCCCAACTTCCGGCTACCCCTTCTGCTCCCGCTACGCCCGCCCCTGTTTCTGCTCCGGCTCAGGTAGCCGCGCCCGTCCCTGCACCACAGACCACGCCTGCTCCTACCCCGGCAGCTTCTCCCGCCCCCGCCGCAGCTTCAAATAACCGGGAGGAACGGGTAAAGCTTTCGCGTCGCCGCCAGACCATTGCTACCCGTTTGGTGGAAGCACAACGTACCGCCGCCATGCTCACCACTTTTAACGAAGTAGACATGACCGCGATTATGGAAGTGCGTAGCCGCCGCAAGGACTCTTTCAAGGAAAAACACGGTGTATCGCTGGGTTTTATGTCTTTCTTCACCAAAGCGGTAGTCGGTGCGCTCAAAGCTTTTCCCCGCGTGAACGCTGAAATTCAGGGTAATGAAATGATTTTGAAGCGTTATTACGATATTGGGATTGCTGTCGGTGCGGAAGAAGGTTTGGTCGTTCCCGTCGTGCGTGAGGCTGACCGCAAAAGTTTTGCCCAAATCGAGTCAGAAATCGCCGATTTGGGCAAACGCGCCCGCAACAATACTTTATCACTGACCGATTTACAGGGTGGTACATTCACTATCACTAACGGCGGCGTATTCGGTTCGCTCTTGTCTACGCCTATCCTGAACGCCCCGCAGGTGGCTATTCTGGGAATGCACAAAATCGAGCAACGGCCCGTCGTGCTTAATGGCGCGATAGTGGCCCGCCCAATGATGTATCTGGCTCTTAGCTACGACCATCGGATTGTAGATGGCCGTGAGGCCGTTCAATTCCTTGTGAGGGTCAAGGAATTGCTGGAAGACCCGGAAGCCTTGTTACTCGAAGGCTAATCCGGCTTTTCCAAAAACAAAATTAGTGTAACAAAAAGGCGGCTGGTTTATCCCTAAACCAGCCGCCTTGCTTAAGCCCATGAACAGGATCGAACTGTTGACCTCATTCTTACCAAGAATGTGCTCTACCGACTGAGCTACATGGGCAAAAGGCAAATATTGAGATTATTTGTGATGCCCAGGGTGGGAGTCGAACCCACACGGGTGTTAGCCCAACGGTTTTTGAGACCGCCGCGTCTGCCATTCCGCCACCAGGGCTGCTATTATATGCAGAGTAAAACTCAACTTTTGCTTGAATTTATTTACTTTGTCCTATAACTCTCTATTTGCCTTTCGCTCTAATATAATAGCAAATTTAGCTTGATTTTGCAAATTTTTTCAGGAGCGATTTTTGAGCCAGTTTTGGGCTAAGTATAGCACCTCCCGCCAAAATTTAGCGGCAAAACGCAATTAAAAAGTGTGTTATAATCTTCACGTTCTAACCCGATGTTGACAAGCAAAGTTGAGGAGAAAATTAGCGATGATGGCATCAAGGGCAATTGGTTATCTTTTGTTGGCCCTTCTAGTTGGCGCGGTAATAGTCAGTTTTATCATTTTGGGGGTGCAATGGGTACGTTCGTCTAATAACGAAGCCAAAGGCACGCCTTCGCCTTCCCCCAAAGCCGGACAGATTTTTTACGAATTCGGGCCTTCGGTTCAAATTTCTTATGTTGGGCTGCCCGTTCTAAATACCGAGGTCTAGCGGTTGCAAGCGAATGAATTCCGGCTTAAAGTAGGAATTAACGGGTTGTTCTGGCCGCAAGAACGTACCGGGAGCGGCCAGTACCTTCGTTACCTTTGGAAAAATCTTGAGCGGGACGAATTAAACCAATACCAGATTTTAGCCCCTGAAAACATTGTTCCAGCCGGAGAATTAGCCTCTAATGAGTTGATTACGGCAAAGCCGCCGCTACCTATCACCAGAGGCGGGAAAAGTGCGGTAAAGTTGTGGTGGGAGCAAAGCGGATTACCCCAAATTGCCCGCGAAGCCGCCCGCCGCCAGCAAGCTTTTGACGTTATCCATTATCCCTATTTTGCCGCGCCGCTTGCCCGCTTGCCTTATCCCGGCGGGCTAATTGTTACTATCCACGATTTGATTCCTTTGGTTTTGCCCGAATATGCTCCTTCGCTGCCCTGGAAACTTTATTTTAAGTTGGTGAGTACGGCGACAAGGCGGGCCGATTTGATTATGGCCGATTCGGAACATTCCAAAAAGGACATTTTGCGCTTACTAAAAGTACCACCCCGCAAGGTTCAGGTAGTTTATTTAGGCGTAGATGAACGTTACCAGCCCGGCCAACTTCCGCCCGAAGAACGCCGCGCTTTATTCCAACGCTACGGGTTGAACGGAGACGAACGAATAATATTTTATCTGGGAGGCTTTGACCGCCGCAAAAATTTGCTAACTCTAATCCAAGCTTTTGGTCAAGCTCTCGCCAACCTTAAGCAAAGTGAGCAAGCGGACGGGGGAGGTCGTTGGGTGCTGGCTCTGGCCGGGAAAGCCCATACCAGCAATTCGCAAATGTACCCCGATTTGTCTGGCCCAATTCAGCTTATATTTGGGACAGGTGAAGATAGCCAGCGCGTGCGTTTGCTTGGCCCGGTGACGGAAGAAGATAAAATTTTGCTTTACCGCACCGCCGATATGTTTGCTTTTCCTTCGATTTATGAAGGTTTTGGGCTTGACCCGCTTGAAGCGATGGCAAGCGGTACGCCGGTGCTTTGCTCGAACGCTTCTTGTTTGCCTGAAATAGTCGAGGCGGGCGGGCGACAGCTTCCCCCATTAGATGTAACCGCCTGGGCCGAAGCCATTGCCGAGCTTGCCGCCAGTCCCGAAAAACGATACGAATTTGCCAAAGCTGGGCCAATTCAGGCCAGTAAGTTTAGCTGGCAAAAAACCGCCGAGCGCACCTTGCAACTTTACAACGTAGTCGAGTGTATGCACACCAGAGGTAAAAGCTAAATTTGCCCAAAACACAAAGGTTTTAGTGTGAAAATATTAATGGTCTCGAAAGCTCCTTTGCGGGGAGCGTACCAGCGTAAACTGGAAGAATTGGCGGCCTTGCCGGGGGTGGAGCAACTTACTGTAGTTGTGCCGCCTTACTGGAACGAGCCGAGAGTAGGGCGGCTGGAACTGGAAAAAGTTTACACGCAGGGCTATCAATTAATTATTGAGCCGATGGCCCTAAACGGACGCTACCACCTCCATTTTTATCCAGGATTGGCAAAATGGGTCAAAACTATCCGACCTGACCTTTTTCATGTAGATGAGGAGTCGTTTAATCTGGCGACGTTTCAGGGTGTCAGTTTGGCCGAACGCTACGGAGCGCGTTCAGTTTTCTATAACTGGGCCAATATTTACAAGAAACTGCCGCCACCTTTCAGCTTTTTTGAAGATTATAATTTTAGTCACGCTTCAGGAGCTTTGGCGGGACTGGTTGAGGCTAAAGAGGTTTTGGAGCGCAA
>JBBQGP010000090.1:0-21181 GCA_038323095.1 Chloroflexia bacterium
GCCGAAAGCTTCAGCTGAATCGGGTAAAAATTTGCTACCCTGATGTCCGGCGGTAGCGTCACGGTAGCCCTGCAAGAAAGCCTGACGAGCCATATTTTCCCAGGCTTGCGCCCATTCTTCCAGATTTTTAGCCTGCGCTTCGGCCTGACCGAGCCGGGCCTGTTCCTCGAACAAGATAGAGTAGGCCGCATAATTAAAAGAACGAAGCATCCCGGCCACGTCTTTCAGGCAGCAATGCCGGGCGCGACGTTCTTCCAGGCTGCGGGCTGGTTCGCCCTCAAAATCCAGGATAACAAAATCCTCGCCAGTTTTTAGCACTTGCCCCAAATGATAATCCCCGTGATAGCGAATTTTGGAAACGCCCAGTTGCTTTAGTATTTCGAGTTGATTCACCAATTTCAGGTAAGCCTCTTTGTGGCTCACTACTGCTTCCAGTGGTGGACGCAATTCCGCCGCATAATTATCTAATTGCTGGCAAATATTCGCCAATACTCGTTCGATAAGTTCAGAAATAGCTTTTTCCCAATGCTGTACGTCCGCTTCACTAATTAGCTGCGGTGCAAAATCGGGCTGGGATTGGGCCGCTTCGGAAGCCAGGGTCGCGTGCAGTTCGCCCGTAATCTGGCCCAAACGCCGAGCCGAAACTGCGTAATAAGCCGCAAACTTTTCGGCTTGGGCGGCAATTTCACCCTTAGCCGATGTTTCGGATTGGGCGACTTGCCGGAAGTAATCGCGCACCCGGTCAAGCGAATAAACATAAACATCGCCCTCGTTTTTCACAAAATCCTGAATAAGACCCATCGAAACAATTGGGCCGCTTTCCTGCTGGTACTCAACGTAGCCCGCCAGTTTTGGTACGTACTTGAAATTAGTATTATTGGTCAAAAAAAGCGGGATTTCCAAATCGGGATTCAGGCCCGCCGCCAGTTTGCGAAAACCTTTCATAATCAGTTTACTATTGAAAATGACCGAAGTATTGCTTTGTTCGGTGGTAATTCGCTTGAGCGTTTCCACCTCTGGCTGTTCGATGCTACCTGGCAAAGCGATAAAGCTAAAATCGCCTTTTTCTGATTTTAGCTGGCGGTTTTGGTAAATGCTTTTGTACCAAAGTTTACAAAAAGTGTCATCGCTAAAAGCATCGTAAACTTTTAGTTGGCCCATAGTTGTTACTAAATCGCGGGAAGAATTATTTTCCTGCTTCTGCCCAGTCAATTCAAGCAAAAGTGGCAAGTGATATTGTTCTGGCGCACCTTCGGCATAAGTAATTTCCAAAAGCACCAATCCCATCGGGGCAGGCTGTTCACTCAGCAGGGCAAAATCGAGCAAGGCTAAACTTTTAATTTCCCGGCTTTTACTGCCAAACCAGCGTTTGCCTTTAAAATATTCAGGTTTAATCGTCTGGATTATCGTTTCCAGTTGAGAACGCGACCATTCCGTACCCGCAAATTCAGCCTGAGCCAGTTTAGTTGTATTTGCATCGCCCGCCATTTGCACTTACCCCCTGTTTTTAGCTTATAATATAATTCCAAAGATTAAAGTAGTGTAATATAATCTAGCTAGCAAATAAAGTTACAAGTAGCGTGCCAACGGAACTAATCTTGCTACTAAAATTAACTGGAAATTCTTTTTATTAAGCGGACAGGAGCGATGAGGAGAGAAGCTGAATGGAACTTTCGGAGAAATCTCAGGAAAGTCAGCAAATTGTAATCGAGCGGGTAACACCTGAATTGGATGGGGGACGTTACCCGGTGAAGCGCGTAGCGGGTGATTGTTTTCGGGTGGAAGTAGACATCTTCCGGGACGGCCACGATTTAATTAGTGCCGCCCTGAAATATTGCCAGCTTTCTGGCAATACGGGCGAACCGCAATGGCAGGAAGTGCCTCTGGAATCTATTAACAATGACCGATGGTGGGCCGAATTCCCTTTGCAGCAAATCGGGCGTTATTGCTATATAGTCGAAGCCTGGAATGACCGCTTTAAAACGTGGGAACACGATATGGAAAAGCGGGTGCAAGCCGGGCAAGTAGCTGACAGCGATGTGCTGGAAGGAATTGCTATCGTTGAGGCGGCAATTACCCGTATGGGTAAGGATACAAACTCAGAGCAACTTGCCCAAAAACTAATTCAGGAAGTTAAAGTCACCAGCAACCCTGTCGAAGCGGGTAAACTATTTCTGACTAAAGCAGTTGCCGAAGTTATGCAACGTTATGCTGACCGCTCGAAGGCGGCGCGTTATCGGCAACTGGAAATAATCGTAGACCCGGAAAAAGCACGGTTTTCTAGCTGGTATGAGCTTTTCCCGCGTTCCCAAAGCCCTGACCCCAACCGAAGCGGCAACTTTCAGGATGTAGTCGCCCAGCTACCGCGCATCGCCCAAATGGGCTTTGATATATTGTACTTACCCCCAATTCATCCTATCGGGCGCAGCAATCGCAAAGGGCCAAACAATACGCTGGAAGTTGGGCCGAACAACCCCGGTTCGCCCTGGGCGATTGGCAACGAAAACGGCGGTCACAAAGCAATTGAGCCTTCACTTGGCACTTTTCAAGATTTCGGGCAATTGGTCGAGACAGCTAAAAATTTGGGGATTTCAATTGCGCTGGATTTCGCGATTCAATGTTCGCCCGACCATCCTTATGTAAAGCAGCATCCCGAATGGTTCTTCGTCCGGCCTGATGGCACGATTAAATACGCCGAAAATCCTCCCAAGAAATATCAGGATATTTACCCGATTAACTTTTATTGCGAAAACCACGAGGCTCTTTGGGAGGAACTTAAAAGCATTGTACTTTTTTGGGCGGAAAAAGGCGTTCGTATTTTCCGGGTGGACAATCCCCATACCAAGCCGTTTCCCTTCTGGGAGTGGCTGATTGGTGGCGTAAAGCAACAGTATCCCGAAACTATTTTTCTGGCCGAAGCTTTTACTCGCCCGAAAGTAATGCGAAATCTGGCAAAGCTGGGCTTTACCCAATCTTATACTTACTTTACCTGGCGTAACGAGCGTTGGGAATTAATCGAATACTTGACCGAGCTAACCCAATCCGAGATGAAAGAATATTATCACGGCAATTTATGGCCGAACACACCCGACATTTTGCACGAATTTTTGCAAAAAGGCGGGCTTCCGGCTTTCAGGTTGCGATTGGCTCTGGCTGCGACCCTTTCTTCCTGCTATGGGATATATAGCGGCTACGAATTGGGCATAAATACGCCGATGCGCGAAGGCTCAGAAGAATATTTAAATTCTGACAAATATCAGGTTAATTACTATAACTGGAAGCAGCCGCATTATTTGGGCGATTATATTACCAAAATTAACTATATCCGGCACAACAATCGGGCTTTGCAACTTTACGACAATTTAAGCTTTTACCGGGCCGATGCCAACGAGCAAATTATGGTCTACGGCAAAGCTACCCCCGAAAAAGATAACATTATTCTGGTTGTGGTAAATCTTGACCCGCATAATGTGCAAGAAGCCTGGGTGGGCGTACCCTACTGGGAATGGGGTATTGGTCACGACGAAGCTTATTATGTAACCGATTTGCTAACTGATACGACTTACACCTGGCAGGGCGAACATAATTACGTCCGGCTCGACCCGTATTATCAATCAGCCCATATTTTTCTGGTTTCAAAACGCAATTACTAATTTTGTAGGATATGGCTCTCCCAATAGAGGTTCGGGAAAATCAATGGACAAAGCCATATCCTACAACAATTCTTCCGACTTTATATTTCCGACTTTCGACTTACTTAATCAGTCCTCAGCACTTTTACTAGGCGGGCTGCTGTTCGAGAGCTTTGCGGAGTTCCGCCTCTTTCTGCTCAACCAGCCGGGCCACTTCTAGCGGGTTGCGAGAGTAAAGCCGGGTAATGGTATTCAGACGGTCTTTGATGGCATCATTCAGAGCATCCAGCCAATAACGCCAACTCCAATTGCCCTGTGGACGGCCTGGAGTGTTCATGCGGGCTTCTGCCCCTAAATCCAGAATATCTTGCAGAGGAATAATTGCCATCGCTGCCACCGAGCTAAAGGCCAGGCGGATTAAATCCCAACTAACATCACTACCGTCGCGGGCTAGATATAATTGCACTGCTACTCGCTCTTTATCCGAAATATCATACCACCAACCCCGCGTGGTATTATTATCGTGACTACCAGTATAAACTACCGAATTGACCTCATAGTTATGAGGCAAATAAGCATTGGTATGGTCATCGCCAAAAGCAAATTGCAGCACCTTCATACCGGGAAAATGAAATTCCTCGCGCAAGGCGGTTACTTCGGGAGTAATCAGGCCCAAATCTTCGGCAATAATCGGCAAATCGCCCAATTGTCGCTTCAGGGTCGCGAAAAGCTGCCTGCCAGGAGCTTTAACCCACCTGCCATTAATCGCGGTCTCTTCGTTAGCCGGGACTTCCCAATAAGCCTCGAACCCCCTAAAATGGTCAATCCGCACAATATCGACCTGTTCAAAGGTTTTGCGGAAGCGCGACAGCCACCAGCGATAATTATTTTTAGCCATCACATCCCAGCGATAAAGCGGGTTGCCCCAACGTTGCCCGGTTGCGCTAAAATAGTCCGGCGGCACGCCCGCCACTACCGTAGGGTTGCTTTCTTCATCCAGATAAAATAAATCAGGATGCGACCAGACATCGGCACTATCCAGAGCTACGAAAATCGGAATGTCGCCAATAATTTTGATATTGCGCTCGTTGGCATACTGGCGCAAACTTGACCACTGGCGGAAGAACTGGAATTGCTGGAACTGGTAATAACGGACTTCTTTCGCCAGCTTGCGCCGCCATTGAGCCAGCACGCGCGGCTCGTGCTGTGCCAGGCCCTTCTCCCAACTATTCCAGATTGCCCCACCGTGGAAATCTTTCAAAGCCATAAACAAAGCGTAATCGTCCAGCCACTCTTTTTGAGCAGAGGTAAAAGCCTCGAAAGCAGCCTGATGGTCGGTAGCTTCTTTTTCCTCAAAATGGGCGAAAGCGCGGGCCAGCAAATTCTTTTTGTATTCGATGACCAGGCCGAAATCGACCTGATGACCTGGAAAATCGGGAACATCGGCTAAATCTTCGGGCGGCAAGTAGCCATCCCGCGCCAGTAAATCCGGGCTGATGAGCAAAGGATTACCGGCAAAAGCCGAAAAGCTGGCGTAAGGCGAATCGCCGTACCCGGTAGGGCCGAGCGGCATCACTTGCCACAAGGTTTGATCAGTTTCAGCCAAAAAATCTACAAACTTATAAGCATCGTGTCCGAGGTCGCCAATACCGTAGCGGCTCGGAAAAGAGGTCGGGTGGAGCAATACCCCGCTGGCTCTTGCAAATTTCATTTTTCTTCTGTTCCTATCCTCTTACCTGATTTTATTTTTTCTTTTTTGTAACCATTCAGCCAGGGTTAATACAGGAGGGATTACCCTTCCCGATTTTACCTAAACCCGTCAGGTCGGGAAGAATAATCCCTCCTGCATCTGAACAATTACTCATTTTTTCTCTTTTGCTTTGTGCCTTAGTGATTCTATGCTACCGTTTCTGAGCTGCTTCGTTAATTAAAAGGCACATTCAGCTAACACTAGCTAATATATCACAATCCAGCCTGATTAATCATCGTGTCTAAATTGTGCTTATTACTAAATTTTGTTATACTTATTGGGTACTCGGAATTAATAGATTTATATTATGGCAAGATTTGAATAAATTGTGGCGGCTGAGATGCGAACCGACAAAGCTTCGGTTAAACCAGGACAAGTTATTTACTTGCCCGCTTTGTAATGCTTCAGGTTTAATAACGTTTAAAGTTTAAGAGCTTGCAGGAAAATATGGCAAAGTCGCAAAATTTGTACCGCACTCGTGATGTTTTGTTTTTAATGTGTCTGATTTCGGGTTTTAGTTTATTTGCTCTTTTTTGGTTCGGCCAATACCCTTATCATACCTTAACCGGCGATGACTTGTACCTGGTTTTTAGTGCCAAAAATGGCGGCTATGTTAGCTCTTTTTGGGAAGGATTGCGCCAGGCCGATTTAAACCAGTATCGCCCGGTCTTTGCCAGTCTGGTAGCTCTTTTAATTCAGGCTTTTGACACGAATTTTCGAGCCTATTTTAATTTTAATTTGGGATTGGAAATTGTAAACGTTTGCTTTTTATCCTTCACGGTTTGGTACTTTTTCGGGAAAAATTGGCTACCTAGTATTACCGTTGGTTTGCTAATGCTCGTTTCGCGCTTCTCATATTACTTTGTACTACAGGTTTGGGGCTTTATGGAGGGACTAGCCCTCTTTTTCTTTATCGCCCTGATTTTCACCACTCTTCTGGCTTACCGACGGCGGCGGCCCGTGGCTTTTGCTCTACCACTAATTTGCTATATATTGCTAATTCTGACCCACGAACGCTATCTGGCCGTTGGCGGTTTTCTAACTTTCGCCATATTGCTTGCGCCGGAAACTTTTTACAGCAAGTTACAACGCTCGATTTGGACTAGCATACCAACCTGTATTCTGGTTGTTAATTTTCTTTTCAAAACTTTTGTACTTCAAATCCACTTCTTTCAGGGAACCGATAGTCAGGCGATAAAGTTCGATTTGGGTCGTTTTTCCAACTTTATGTTTGAAGGATTTGCGACGTTATTAGGATTTAATGTTGGCCCTTTGCATTTAAGCGGTTTAAGTATCAGGAACGAACCCTGGCCCGGTATTGGTCTGGGTATACTTTTGTTTTTGGCTTTGCTGGCTTTAGCGATTCTTTATCTAAAGTACCTGATTTCGCTAAAAGGAGAAAAAGAATTTTTTATTGAGCTTCGCAATATTATATTATTTCTGGCCTTATTAGTGCCACTAATCTGTGTTGCCTCAATCACTATCCGGCAGGAATTTCGCTGGCTTTACAGCCCCTATGCCTGGGTTTTGCTCGGTTTGGCTTACGTTTATAGACGAATTAGCTTTAGAATAAAGCTACTCCCTATACTCATTATGAGTTTGATTATTATCTCGGCTTGTTCAGTTGATTATTACTACCGGGGTTATTTGGAAAATACCTTTTTTGTACGAAGTTTGATAATAGCGGACGCGGCCAAAGCCCAGATTATTGACCCACTTGGGCCAGAAATGCCCAATCGAGAAGTGTATATAGTTCACGAACAAGATTATTCGATTAAAAACTTTGTTTTTCTGGATCAAACTTTTTTTCAGGTGTACGGTGCTAGTTCTGCTTGTAACGTTACATATGTAGAAAGAGCCGAGCAGGTTAAGCCTTTGGTTAAAAATCGGCAAAAAGCTTTGGTGTTTTTAGTACGCAAAAAACGGATAGTTGATATTACCAAACGAGTGTTATAATTCAGAGTGCCACTTAGATTATCAGGTTAAAGTATTTCAGACGGGGAAAAGTTTTATGGTGACAACCAGCCCAAGACCAAAAAAAAGCGAAAAGAAGGTTAAGCCACTCCCAAGCTATTACGATGGGACGGCAAGCCATTGGCCGCGCGATATTGGGGAAGCTTATACTCGTGATTGCGGGCCATACACTATTCAAAATGCCGAAACGTTGATTGAGGAAGAACCACTTGAAATTTATAACGGATGGTTGGTCTGGCAAGAAATGACAGATGCAGAAGAACGGCGCGTCGCCGCTAATATTCAGGTTATTTTAGACTTTGCTGCTAGATTGGCAAAGTTCGGGCAAGCTTACCCTGACCAGTTTGAATGTGTGATGCAGAACGGCGATACCTTCAAACCCGATATTTGTCTTATTTCCAGCCAGCGTTACGAAAATTCGGTTGAGCCGAGCAAAGAAGGTGGCACGCATCTGGTATTAAAGGGCGGGCCAGAATTGGTAGTTGAAATGCATTCGCCTTCCAATCGCCGCACTAAAGAACGGCTCAAACGACAGAGTTATTTTGAAAACGGAACGCTGGTAGTTTGGGACGTTGACCCCAAGAAGCACAAAATCCGGGTGTACGAAGCCGCCAACCCGGAAGAAGCGCGGGAACTTGTCGGAAAAGACGAGATTAGCTGTGAACAAATTTTACCCGGTTGGCGACGGAAAGTAGCCGATTTTTTTAGCAAGGATTTGAGCGCGGAGCAAATCGCAGGACAAGCCGCCGAAGATTGGCGTAAGGATGAGCGAATTAAAGTTTTGCAGGAAACCCTTTTGCGACTGGCGGGCAAACGTTTTAGCGATGAACCATTACCAATAAATTTTCAAGAACAACTAAACCGCTACAATTTGCAGCAATTAAACGATTTGCTGGACAATCTGGCGATTAGTGCCAATTTGCAAGAATGGCTGGCAACTTTGGCAGAGTAACCAAGTCAAGATTTGTTTAAGAAAAAGGGCCACTCTCCTTGTTGGAAAGTGGCCCTTTTTTATCGCTAATATTTCAAGTACAAGCTAAACCCCAGTCGGTTTGACCTGTTCCTGATGGTAGAATTCGAGGGTGTCGCTAACCTGAAAGTCGTTGAAGTTGGGTAAGCCCATACCACATTCGTACCCGGCAGCGACGTCGCGGACATCGTCTTTGAAACGCTTAAGCGAACCAATTTCACCATCATAAAGTACCGTACCACTCCGCAGAACGCGAGCTTTATCGCTACGAAGCACTTTGCCGTCGGTAACGAACAAGCCAGCAAAAGCATCGTTCTTGCCAACCTTGAAGACCTGGCGCACTTCGGCATAGCCATCGGTCACGTCCTGGAAGGTCGGGTCGAGCAACCCTGACATCGCCAGCTTCATATCATCAATTAAATTATAGATGATATTATAGAAGCGAATATCAATCTTGGCGGCATCGGCGGTACGTTTGGCCGCCGGGTCAGGGCGGACATTAAAGCCGATAATAATCGCGCTACGGTCAGCCTGAGCTAACATTACGTCGGACTCGCTGATTGCCCCGGTGCTGGCGAACAAGATTTTTACTTTCACCTGATCGGTAGAAAGCTTTTCAAGAGAAGACCGAATGGCTTCAATCGAACCCTGCACGTCTGCTTTAAGAATAATCCGCAATTCCTTGATTTTCCCGGCCTGGATAAGTCTGGAAAAATCTTCCATCGTAACGGCGGTAGCCGTCTGCTGCCCTTCCATCACTTGCTGGCGACGGCGTTCGTCCACAATCGCGTGGGCGGTTTTCTCGTCTTCGGTAACGAACAGCAAATCGCTGGCGCGAGGTACATCGTCCATACCCAAAATAACCACCGGCGTACCCGGCCCGGCCTTGCGAATACGTCGCCCCTTGTCGTCCATCAAAGCCCGGATACGGCCATAGATATTGCCAACGACCACGTATTGCCGTTCCTGAATTGTACCACTCTGGATAAGGACGGTAGCGATTGGCCCCCGGTTCTTGTCAAGCTCGGCTTCAATAATCGTACCGATGGCGGGCAAACCCGGATTAGCCTTAAGGTCGGCCAATTCTGCCACCAGCAAAATCATTTCGAGCAAACCATCAATATTGGTTTTCTCGCGGGCTGAAACCAGTACGAACGGCGTATCACCGCCCCATTCTTCCGGCACAAGCCCGGCTTCGCTTAACTGGGTTTTGACCCGCTCCGGGTTAGACCCTTCCCGGTCAATTTTGTTTACCGCAACGATAATCGGCACGTTGGCGGCTTTAGCGTGGCTCAAGGCTTCCAGCGTTTGCGGCTTCACACCGTCATCCGCCGCCACTACCAAAATCGCAATATCCGTTACCTGTGCGCCACGCGCCCGCATCTGGGTAAAGGCTTCGTGACCAGGAGTGTCCAGAAAAGTAATTTTCTTGCCATCGATTTCGGCCTGATACGCCCCAATATGCTGGGTAATACCGCCTGCTTCACCCGCTACAACGTTAGTCGAGCGGATAGCATCCAATAGTTTGGTTTTACCATGGTCTACGTGTCCCATAATTGTAACCACTGGCGGACGTAGCACAGCTTCCGGGTCGTTGGTAATTTCTTCTTTGGTCGGTAGCCGGTATTCTTCTTTTTCTTCTTTGATAGGGATTAGTTCCCGAACTTCAAAGCCGAGTTCACCTGCTACAATCGCCGCCGTTTCAAAATCTACCTGCTGGTTGATGCTTGCCATCACCCCGTTTTTCATCAATTCCTTGATGATTTCACCCGCGCTTACCCCAATTTCATCCGCCAATTCTTTAACGGTCATAACAGAAGGTAATTCGTAAATTTCGACTTTTTTAATAATGCCGGTACGGGCGGCTGGACGTGAGGCTACCGCTGTCGCACCGTTTCCGCCTGGGCCGCGATTATTACCGTTACGGTTAAACTGACCAGGGCCACCCCGACCAGCGTTATTAAATCCGCCGGGACGACTACCTGCGCCAGTGCGTATTCCATCGCGCCGATCTGCCCCGCCTACGCCATCTCTTTCAAATCCTTTTTCGCGTTCGCGTTCGCGCTCCCGGTCACGTTCTCTTTCTTTGGTACGGTCACGGGTAGGTCCGGCTGGCGTAGGAGGGGGAGGAGGGCCACCAAAACCGCGTCCGCCGCCACCGCCAAAAGGTCGTCCGCCACCGCCACCGCCAGGAGGTCGGTCTCCGAAAGGTCGTCCGCCACCGCCACCCGGAGGTCGGTCTCCAAATGGGCGGCCACCGCCACCTTCTCCACCGCCGGGACGGTCTCCACCAGCAGGACGGTCATTAAAAGGTCGACCTCCACCAGGTCGGTCTCCGCCGCCAGGACGGTCATTAAAAGGCCGTCCGCCACCTTCTCCACCACCGGGTCGGTCATTAAAGGGGCGGCCACCACCAGCAGGTCGGTCTCCGCCACCAGGGCGGTCATTATTAAAAGGCCGGTCTCCACCACCGGGGCGGTCATTATTAAAAGGCCGGTCTCCTCCGCCAGCGGGACGATCATTAAAAGGTCGGCCACCACCGGGGCGGTCTCGATCATTAAAAGGCCGTCCGCCACCGCCGGGTCGGTCTCCTCCGCCAGCGGGGCGGTCTCCTCCGCCAGCGGGGCGGTCTCCTCCGCCAGCGGGACGGTCATTAAAAGGCCGTCCACCGCCACCACCACCGGGTCGGTCTCCACCACGATTACCGCCACCGGGACGGTCTCGGTCATTAAAAGGCCGTCCACCGCCGCCGCCACTGGGACGGTCTCCACCACCACGATTACCGCCACCGGGACGGTCTCCACCAGGGCCACGATTACCACGTGGGGCCGGGTTGGGCGGGCTGGCAGGGCTTTCGCTATCTTCTTCTACTTCAAAATCATCTCTTCCGGCCATCTATCTTGCTCCTCCTGCGGATTTACTTCATTATATAATTTACTCCACCTCGGTTGCGCTCCTTACCGGCAGAGTATCGCCAAAATTTTTTAGTTTAGCCCTGCTCTCAGGGTCAATCGTCATTTTGAGGGCGTTATCAAGGGCTTTCTTGCCCAGCCCAATTTCCCAACATTCGCGAGTTTTGCATAAATATGCCCCGCGTCCGGCTTTCTTGCCGCCTTCATCAATTTCAACCAAATTTTCCGGCGTGCGTACCAGCCGGAGTAAGCCACGTTTTGCCCCGGTTGTCCGGCAAGCAATACAAGTACGCTGCGGGACGTGCTTCGGGCGGGGGCCTTTTTTCGTCTTATTTAGCATAATTGTTAGTGGTTAATTGCCCGCCCCAAGTTTTGCAAGCAATCAACCACTCCTGTTATTTTTCCAAAAACTACTCTTCCAAAAGGTAACTGTCTACCAGTTCTTCCTCATCGTAAATATCCAGATAATTGCCCTGAACGTGCAGCTCAACGCTTAGTCCGGCGTATTCTTCGGGTAACGGCCCATAAGTCTCGTTACGGAAAACCACCATACGGTCTTTACGTACTTTACGGCTTTCGCGTTCAAGCGGCTCATCCGTAATTGTGCCAACCAAATCTTCGCTACCGTTATAATCTTCGGCCCGGAAAGAACGAATTAACTCATCGCCCCATAGCACCAGCAAACGCCGTCCGTTATCCTGCAAACTCACGGTTTGATTTGCCAAATGAGGAGGCAAGGGGCCAAGCGTAACACCGTTGTAAGTAAAAGTACCATCCTTGCGTACTCGGCGGTAAATCCCGGCAGGGCGAACCGATTGCTCCTGCTCGGAATTCCCGTCAACTGCATCATCCTGATCAAAGCTCATCCCTGCCGCCCGTGCCGCCGCCGCGAAAGAAGTGCTAAGATTAGTTTCGCGCTCTTCCTGACGGCTAAGGGCCGCCCGTGCCAACCGTGTAAAGGCATCATCATCAATGTTACGGCTGGTAGCATTGGCAGCAGCCGCAGCAGCAGCCACCGCAGCTCCGGCAGTAACGGGTTTAATATCAATACGCCAGCCAGTAAGTTTGGCAGCAAGCCGGGCGTTTTGGCCTTCTTTACCAATTGCCAGCGATAGCTGGTTTTGCGGTACAAGCACCAAAGCACTTTTTTCGCCTTCGTCCAAATCCACTTTAACCACCTGCGCCGGGCTAAGGGCGTTGGCGATGTAGTGAGCCATATCGACATCCCAGGGCAGCACGTCAATCTTTTCGCCGTAAAGCTCGTTTACGATATTTTGAATACGCACTCCGCGCATCCCCACGCACGAGCCAACCGGGTCAACCCCTTCCTGTCGAGCGGCTACTGCCACTTTGGAGCGCAAACCGGGTTCACGGGCAATTGATTTGATTTCTACCGTCCCGTTAAAAATTTCGGGTACTTCGATTTCAAATAAGCGGCGCAACAGATTGCGGTGGGTTCGCGAAACAATTAGCTGTGGCCCGCGATGGCTTTTCTGCACTTCGACCAAAAAGACTTTTATCTTTTGGCCGGGCCGATAGCGTTCGGTTTGTACCTGCTCCTGGGGAGGCATCAAGGCTTCAGCTTTCGGCTCTAGTTCGACAGTAATTCCTTTGGGGTCGATGCGCTGAATTGTGCCATTGACAATATCGCCTTCCCTGTCCATGAATTGCTCGTAAACGTGGTCGCGTTCTTTCTCGCGGAAGCCCTGTAGCAACACCTGCTTGAAAGTTTGAGCGGCAATCCGCCCGAATTCGCGCCCGCCCTTAACGTCTTCTTCCTCGTAAACATCGGCCAATTTCAGGCGAGGATTCAGGCGGCGTACATCTTCAACGCTTATTTCGATTTCGTCATCTTCAACATCTTCGACCACAGTACGCATTACGAAAACTCGAACATCACCACTGCTAATGTCTACCCGTACATTCTGGTTAGCGGCTGCCGGATTACTGCGCCGGTAAGCGGCCTTCAGCGCACTTTCCAGCACTTCCATAATAGTATCTTTACTTAGCCCGCGCTCGGCGGCGATTTGGGCGATGGCCGCTCGAAAATCGCTTTTCATCTCTAGTACCTCCGACCGTCCTCTATCTGTCGTTTCTTTATATGTAAACCCTTCTAATTCTCAACATTTTATAACAAATTGTGATAAAGAAAAGAAAAAAAGAAGGGAAGTATTACCCGAATTTTAAGGATAAATATGGCCCATGCCTGAAAAACAGGTGGGCCGAGTCAAAAACTAAAATAATTTCTGCTTTTACCGCGCTACAACTTCGGTTGAGGGCGGCTTACATACCTCGCTGCTCCATAAGTTCAACAGGCCATAAACAAAAAATCCTTTGATAAACAACAAAAGCGGGTATAAGGCCCACTTTCAGGCGGAACTTTCATTTACACTTGCATTATAACAAATTGGGCCTGATTTTGCAATAGTTATCCACACAGCGAACACTCTCCCAAATTTTTGCAACCCATTATTTTACCCTAATGCTTATGGTTTTTCACTCGTAAAAAAAGAGGCGGCCCGGCAGCCGCCCCTTTGTGACTAAGTCGTAGTAAGTAAAGGCAATTGTGATTGCATCTAATTTACGTTTGACCCAATTGTTTGGATTAATCAAAATCTTGGTTAGATTTGCCTTTTTCCCCGATTTGCTGCTTACTACGTCTGTTCCATTTGATAGTGCTAACTAATACCCGCCATTCGAACAAAATCACCAGGAGCTGTAACCATTACATTATCTGGTGGATTGCTGGTTAATGTAGCAGTCGCCGCATTATACTCAAAGCCAATAGTTGTGCCGTTAGCGAAAACAAATATTATATAGGTTGGTGGCTGTACTGAAGATGAAGTTGGTTTGACGACAGGTGCTAAATCCCGATTTAAGCTTGTTGCAATCATTTTGATTTGGTCTACATCTGTAATTGTCTTGCTTCTTGCGACGGTTGACGCTTTTACCAAAATTGATTGAGCCTTAGCTAGTTCATAGAATTGAAAAAAATTTACCTTCTGGCCTAATTGTATCCTGGATACAGATGGTATAGTAGTAGCGGTTGGTATTGGTATAGCTTCTAAAGATTGGGCTTTAGTTTCTGCTACAAACTGCGCTTTAGTCTTCCCTATACCTAGCTTCAGACCGCTAGTCGTAGCGGGAATAACCATGTCATTGTTAATGTTAAATCTTCCAGAAGGCCCACCAATAGAATAATATAATGTACCAGTCGTGTCTACATCCAGAAAAAGAATAGCCTCATCACTTTGCTTAAATATAGGCTCATCCTCGTTCTTGTAGACTATATTATTTACCACCCCACCAACTTGATTTATTAAGATAGTAGTGGAACCCTTGAGTAAATTTTGAGGGTCGGATAAAACCTCGCTAATATTAAAAACTGAGGTCGTTCGAGCGTAAGCAGTATCTTGGATGGAAGGATTAACCTTAATGACCGTCCCTACTACTACTAATTTGGCATCACGCTTCAAACTCGCTAAATCAGTATACCAATTAACATAACTTGGGCTTAAATGAACTACCTGAGCAGTTCCAGAACCAAACGTAGACGAAGTAGATTTAGAGGTTATTGTAGTGACAGAAACATTCGGCGAAATAGTTGGAGTATCCCCGCAAGCTCCAACTGCTACTGTAATTAGACTCAATAGGCTTATCAGCAAAGCAGATTTAACAAGCTTGTGCTTCATATAACTGTGCGTAAGGTTATACCACCTTTCAACTTGTCAATATTGAGCA
This sequence comes from Chloroflexia bacterium, assembly GCA_038323095.1. Lineage (GTDB taxonomy): Bacteria > Chloroflexota > Chloroflexia > Chloroheliales > Chloroheliaceae > L227-5C. Next base: position 14,980 of record JBBQGP010000090.1, read on the forward strand.
TTTACCCCGTTGACATCATCGCCTCGTGGCGCATCCCAACCACACTGGTTATACTGAGGCACTGGAGCATACTGCATTATTGCACCTTGTGCGCCTCCTGCACAAATAGAAAGATTGTCAGGATGATCTATACTGGAAAAATGACCTAACTCATGAGTTCCACACGCTTTTGCTTGCCCTCTTGAGTAGTTATAACTACGATAATCGTTGAACCGCCCTATAGCATTTGAAAAATTGGCATTAGTCCAAGAGCTTACAGCACAAAAGGAATCAGTACTGCTCCAATAGTTAGAAAGTTGAATGTTAGCCGATGAAGAACTACCAGATGGATTGAAAGTAATGTTAGCATTACTATAAATCCAAGCTGATTTTGCGTCAGTCCAACCATAAGAATCATAACTTGGGAGATTTGGATCGAGATAGTAGGTAATTGTAGCACAACAACCGCTATAAGGTTGACTAGGCCAGCGTGCACCGCTCGTCTTGTAAGCACTTGCTTGCTCAGTAGTCAAAGAAAGACTGAGTACCACAACATCAAAAGCAATGTTAAAGCCATTTTGTAAGAGGGCTTGTAATTAGTGAAAAACATTTGGAGCATAAACACCTCCTTTTTCTGTTCTGTTCAAATACGAAGCTTACTACAAATTTTTAACTAAGAGTTAAAGACTTTAATAACCACTATTGTAGTTAGTTTTGACTAGCAACAACGATTAGCTATAATTTCTTGATTGCATCTCTCCGCCTATTGTGTCTATTAATAAGTGTGTTTTAGATTGTTCGGCCCGCCGTGCGAGCATTGGGGTTGGGTTGTTCGCTCAAACCTTCGATTTCGTCTTCGAGGCCCGCGTAGATTTCTTTCAGCCGTTCGATAATCGCCGCGTCCGCGTCCCAGTAGCCGCGCCCGTTGGCTTCCAGTAGCCGCCCGACGATACCCTTGAAAGCGTAAGGGTTGAGTTCGGTCAGGCGTTCGCGCATTGCTTCGTTATTGACAAAGGTCGCGTCAATGCTGTTGTAAACCCAGCCGTCTACCGCTTTGGTGGTCGCGCTCCAACCGAAAGTATTATTGACCCGTACTTCGATTTCGCGAACGCCTTCATAGCCGAACTTTAGCATACCTTCGTACCATTTTGGGTTCAGCAGCTTGGAGCGCGATTCAAGGCGTACCATTTCTTCCAGACTGCGAATACCGTTGCCCTGTGCCAGACCACCGCTAGTCGCCGAGGCACTTTCGGCCATCAGCACCGACGGACGCTTGCCACCGTTCAGCTTTTCTACCGTCTTGGTGACACCGCCCAGATACTCGAAGTAATGGTCTACGTCGGTAATGCCGACTTCGGTGCTATCCACGTTCTGGAAAGTCAGTTCTACCCGGCTAAGGGCGTTTTCCATCAGTTTTCGCGCACTTTCACCTTCTACCTTTGCGCCGTAGACAAAACCTTTGCGGCTCAAGAAAGCTTCGCTCAAATCGTCTTCGCTTTCCCACGCGCTATTGTCAACCATAAAATTGACGTTTGCCCCATAGTTGCCGGGAGCGTTGGAGAAAACACGGGCTACGGCTTCATCAAAGCTTGCCCCTTTCGCCATTTCCTCCTGAACGTGCTTGCGAATAAAGTTTTGCTCAATGGGTTCATCGGCTTGAGCCGCCAAACGTACCGCCTTGTCAATCAGCTCCATCTGGTTAGGCATCAAATCGCGGAAAATACCGCTAACCGTACAAACCACATCCAAACGCGGGCGATTCAGTTCCTTGAGCGGCAATAACTTCACCTGGCTGACCTTGCCTAACTGGTCAGTTACCGCCCTTGCCCCCATCAAAGCTAAAGCTTGGGCCACGCCCTCGCCGTCGCTCTTGATATTATCCGTCCCCCATAAAATCATGGCGATAGTTTCGGGGTATTCGTTCTCGGAAAGGCCCATATCCAGCCGCGCCCGTTCCAAAAGCACCTTGCACAATTTTTCGCCGTTGCGCCGGGCGACTGCCGAAGGTATCAGGCCGGGATCCATCGCGTGAATGTTGCGGCCTGTTGGCATTACACCCGGATTGCGGACAATGTCGTTACCGGGCGAAGGCTCAATATATTCACCTGCGAAAGCCCGCACAATCTGGCTAATTTCGGTATTATTGAGCAAAGCTTCGGCCACTTCCGCCAGATATTCCCACATTGGCAAGCTTTTGGCGACTGGCACGTTGGCTTCCTGCTTCAAATGTTCGGCGGCCTTGTTACTGGCAATTTCAGGGCCTTGCTCAAGCGAGTTCACGAAAATGCCAAGAGCAGCCCGGTGAATTTTGCTCAAACGCTCCCAACGGGCCAGCGCATCGTTATTGGTTGGGGCGGTTTTGCGTAATTCTTCCAAACTCCAACCCAGACCGCTTGCAATTAGTTCGCTCAAGGCGGGAGCTTCATCCCGTGTTCCGGCCCGTCCCCGGCTAAAGCTAGAAATTGAAACCAGCATGTCGGCCAGCATATCGGCGGCGGGAACTTCGTCCAGCATATGCAAGCCCGTCGGGATAAGGCGTTCTTCCACTTCCAGCAGGGCATTATACAGAGCGAGTACATAGCCGTTTGGGTCTTGCTCCGGCGAGATTTTAACTCTTAGCTCAATTGCCGTCGCCTGTTCCCTGATAGATTCAAGTAGCATCGCCAACGGCCCTTCGTTTAGAGAAGAAGCTTCGCCATTTACAAAAGTTGAAATCGAGTTTTCGCCACTGTCCGCAATCCCCAAAGCGGCAAAGTTCGGACGGTAGGACGCATTTGCATCGGGCGTGGTCGGCTTGAAAGTATGACCTTCCGCCAAAGATTTACGGTAAACGTTAATCGTATCCTTTAGCTGTAGCAAATTCTGGTACAATCCGGCGATTTCCAGTGGAGGCGAAAGATAGCTTAACAAAGTAGCGAAACTGCGCCGTTTGGCAATTGTCCCTTCCGACGGATTGTTGACGCTATAGAGGTAGAAATTGGGCAAATCGCCAATCAAGCGGTCAGGCCAGCATTTCGCGCTAAGGCCAAGCTGCTTGCCCGGCATAAATTCTAGTGAACCGTGTGTCCCGAAATGCAAAGTCGCGTCAGCCTTCCAAACCTTATCGAGATAAGCATAGAAAGCGGCAAAACCGTGATGGGGCGAAGCGTCTTTCGCCATTAGCAGGCGCATTGGGTCATCTTCATAACCGAAGGTCGGTTGCAGGCTCACCAGCAAATTGCCGAACTGTCGCCCGATAATCTGCAAACCTTCATTGTCGGACAGCAGCGCACCGGGTGGCGGCCCCCACATCTTCTCGATTTCCGTCCAGGCCGGGAAAAGTTTCTGGTAATCCTGTACCGCCAGATGAGTGTGCAAATTGGCTACCGTACCGTAGCGGCTGGAATTACCCTCGCAAACCTGCAACCGCAGCTCGTCGGCACTGACGGGTAATTCGATATTGTAACCTTCGGTTTTGAGCCGCTTCATCAATCGGTACAAACTTTCAAACACGCTCAGATAGGCGGCAGTCCCGGTATTACCTTTGTTGGGCGGGAAGTTGAACAGCACCACCGCTATTTTTTTATCAGCGTTGGCAATATGGGGCAGTCGCGCCGCCCTTGCCGCCCGGTTCACCAGCCGTTTTAATTCTTCGGGCAAGGCGTACAAAGCTTTATCCGGCCCGCGTTCCTGACCGGCGGCATAAACTCGCGGTTCGCTTGCGCCGTCCAGTTCGGGGATGGCTACCTGCAAGGCGGCTTGTACCGGGTTCAGACCAGTTTGGTTCGCCCGCCATTCGTCCTCAGTCTGGAAGAAAAGCGGAATTACCGCCCAGGTCGGAACATTCGAGCGTTTTAACTGGGCAATTGCGGCGGGAGCATCGTTTTCCGCGCCGCCACCGACCATCGAAAAACCGCTCAAGTTCATTATCAAATCGACGGTTGGGACGGGCTTTAGCTCGCCTTTTTTCTCGCCCTTGACTTCATCCAAAAAGTATTCTTCGATAGCCGGGCGAAAATCCAGGCCGGCGGCATAAGTCGGGACGCAATCCACGCCGAGCTTGTCAAATTCGTTTACTAGCGTTTCGATGTGCTTATAATTCCCGGTCAGGTAAAACGCCCGCATAGTAATCAGGCCGATTTTGGGGCGAACCTCGATTTTGTTTTTGCGGTTTTCGGATTTTTGCCTTTTTTCCAGCCACTTATCAAATTCAGCCCGGGTTTCCCAGGTTTTGCCCGGTGCGGCAGGGTGAAAAATTGCCAGACGGGGGTACACAATCGGCTCTTTGGCTTTCAGCTTAAGGCTTTTCGCCGCCGGGATGTATTTTTCCAGCGAGAAAATCAGCAAATTTTCCAGATTTTCAGGCGAACCGTTGAACCAGTAGAGCATATAAAGCAAGTAAGAGCGCAAATCTTGAGCCTGTCCCGGTATCAGCTTGAGGACGGCGGGCAAGGTACGGGTCATAGCGACCATCCCCGTATGCACGCCTTTTTTGACGGGCTTGCGGGCCTTGAGCCGCTTTTTGTGGGTGGCTTCTTCTTCCTCGCGCTCGCGCTGCTGCTCCTCAACTTTGGCTTCGGCCTTTGCATCCCGGTGCAAGATTTTGTTTACGCCCGTGAAAAAGCCGGTAACTTTGGAGACCGGGCCGCTTTTCATGAATTGCAGCATTTTTTGGAACTCGAAATTGCCAATCCGCAATTCGTTCATAACCATTGGCATTGAGTTCAGGATAACAACAGCCCGTTCCGGCTTGAGCGGCGCATATTTTTTGAGCAGGGCGACCAACGGGACGGCTTGCTCGTTTTGCACAATCATATTGGCAAAAAACAAATCCGAGTCAACCAAATCGCGCTCAAAATCCGTCCAGGTGGGCGAATCTTCCCGAAGTTGTTTACACAGATAAATTTTTAGCTGTATATCCAGCTTTTGTTCAGTGCGGAGCTTTTTGGCGGCTTGCTCCAAAGCATCTATATAGATGTTGTCGAGCAGTAAGAAAAGAAACTTTATAGTCATTTGGAGCAACCTCTCAGTAAGAAATAATGCGCGAACTGTCCCGCAGCATTATTCATAGCTCATAGCTTCGGCCAATACTACGTGATAAAAACCCTTGCTAAAATGCTGCTGGCGGGTCAATTTGAACCCGGCCTGTCCCAAAGCGCGAATTACTGCCGCTTTGCCGATAATTTCGAGGCTGGTAGCCCTTTGCTTGCGGGGGAATTTGCGGCCCAGCCAGTGCATTAGACGGAGCGGCGGGCTGGCAGGAGCATAGGTAAAAATAATCCGGCGAGTTGCGCCCGCGCTTTGCAAGGCGGCTAACCTTTGGATAATCCGGCCCAATTCTTCTTCAGGGTAGTAAATCAAAACATCTATACAGGTAATCAAGTCGAAGTGGCGATTTTTAAGCTGTGCGCCGACGCTTTCCAAATCGGCGGCCACAAAATCCAGCCGTTCGCGCACTGCGGGCGATTCTTTATCGGCCTGTTCACGGGCAAAGGCCACCATTTGCTCAGATAAATCACAGCCAAACACCTGGTGTCCGGCCCGCGCCAGAGCCAGCGAGACGACACCCGGCCCACAACCCGCATCCAACACTCGTAAACTTTGGTTCTGGGCTTTTTCGGCGGCCCAGTTGATAGCCTGAGCCACCACTTCGGCATGGCCTTCGCGGACGGTGCGGCGAATAAAAGAAACCGGGCCATCGCCGTAAATTGCCCGCCAGCGTTCAAAACCGTGCGGCCCAAAGTAATCGCGCAAGCCCGCTTTTCGCGCATCCAGTTCTGACCCGGCAGATTCTACGAGCATCGCAGTAATTCCCTTCCAGTCACAATTTATTTACAAAAAGGTAGATAAAACCGTCAGACATTTTTCGCGGGTCTACTACCATTTTTTGCCAGTTTTTTCTATTTTTATTTGGTACTTTCTTGCCAGTCAAGCAGGAAAAACAAAAGACGTACTACTCGCCACCAGCAACCTGAAACATTCGCTACTGTTCGGCCTACCCTAAATTTAACAAATCGCCCGCCTGTCGTCTGTAGTTCGTACTACTACAATCCTTACCCGAAACCTGAGCCTGTAAGATATTGCTCTGCCAATAGATTTTAGTCAAAAACCCACTGGCAGGGCAGTGTCTCACAAATTCAAATAGAAACTTCAAATAGAAATAGCAGAAGCTCGATTTGACAGATGGGCTGGTTTTGATTAGGATTCGCGGAGCTTATCGGTAACTGCTTGTAAAACAATCTTA
>JBBQGP010000091.1:0-21100 GCA_038323095.1 Chloroflexia bacterium
CGTTCTTTCTCAGCGCGTTCGGTTTCTTCGGCGGTCAGGCGCAATTCGCCATCAGCGGTATGAAAGCGGACGTATGAGCCGTCGGGTTGCAGCCAGCTTTGAAGCTGTTCGCTCCATTTCCAGCCCTGTTCGTTATCAGGAATAACTTCGTAATGAGCCTGATTACCTTCGCCCACCAAACGCCAGCCATAAAGCCGGGGTTGATTAGCCCACCGTCCGGCCTTTGGGCGCGGGTCATAGGCGAAATATTCCTTGATGCCGATGCGGGCGTACCGATTAGGTTTGTTCCGGCGGTCTTTGCCCCAGGTTTCGTCTGAACCAACTTCAAAAACAACGTCGGGTGGCGGATTGCTTTGGCCGTCAGGAGCGTTTTTCATATGCCAGCTACGTACTGCCTGCCAGGGAACATTTTTAATCAGGCTGACATCCGGGCCAACCGGGTATTCCATTCGGTTACGGGAAAGATATAAACCTAAATCGCTGGCAACAAAGTTTTTATCTTTGGGGAACATCAAATCCAGAATAGCCTTGATATAATCAATCAAGCGGTCATGAAAACTGGCTTCGGTCATCAAATCCTCTTTGGTTGGATACTTTTCATAATAGAAATAATATTCGGTTTCTTCTTCATAATCGAATTCGTCGTCAAAAACCGCTAAATCTATTGCTTCAGTTTTGATAGCCATTTGTTTCACCTGTTAAAGACCGGGATTTGGCCCTTTTTAGTTTCCAGTTTCTAAACTAAAAAGGGCCAAAATTTGTTACTTTTTGCCTTTGGATTGTTCGCGCTCACGTTCGCCGAAAGCTCCGGCGTTTATGCGGGGGAGCGGTTCAATATCGCGACGGGCGCGGCGAGGTTTGGGGGCTTTGGGAGGCAGAGCTTTTCCATTCAGGCCAAGCTTTTGATTGGGGTTTGCCCCGGTTGGGTTGTTGAGCGGCGAATTGGCGCGGGCAGCTTTGGCGCGTTCGCGGGCCACTTCCAGGGCTGGTTTATCTTTTTCCCGCTCCTTACGCTGCTTCTTGTCGGTTTTTTCGGCTTGTTCCGCTTCCAGCAAAGCTCTGCGTTTGAATTCGGGCATGGTCATAAGCTGCTCGGTTTTTTCGGCCTGGTCTTGCGGCAAATTTTTGATAATCAGCCGTTCGACTTCCTGCTGTTCGCCGACGCTCATATTCAGTTCGGTTTCCCAGCCGCGTACCGCCAGCTTTAAATCGTGCATATGGCAAACCGGAAAGCTCATTTCTTCTGCCCCGATAATTTCGGTGCGGGCATTGCTGAAAACGATAATGCCATCCACCGGCAGTTCGTAGCCCTGCTGCTCGAACCAGCTTCGCAACTCCTTGACCTGTTTGGCGAGTTCGCGGGCCGGGTTGCCCAAAAACGGCTCTCCCAGCGAACCGATAAAGCCGACTGGCCCTTGCTTGAGCCGGAAATGGTCATGACCAGCCTTGACCTTGCCAATTTGGGGCTTGACGCTCAGGACAAGAACACCCATCGGCGTAACCAGTAAATGTTCGTAATTTTGATTGCCAATACTAACCCAATTGTAAAGATGATAGCGGGGCGGCACACCTTTTAATTCCTCTTCGATGTTGCCTTCTTCGCTTTTTATCTGATAACCGCCGATGCCATGCCGACGGTTCTGGAATGCCCCACGTTTGGACAAAATCACGCCCAAAATCAGCAAAGGATAGCCAAAAATAAAAACCAATTGGGGGATGCTTGCGCCTAATAGCAGCGAAGCCATCGAGCCGATTAGACAAACTACTCCGGCCCAAAAGAAAAGGCGATTGCGCTGTATCCGCTTTTGGACAGTGGCCTGATTTGTTACTACTAACACTTGAATTACTCCTGCAATCTAGGTGATGAGCCGGAAAAAGCCGGTTTTTAACTAAAAACTAAACATTCAAAACTCAAGACTGTTTAAAATATCGGCCCGGTAGTGCCAGAGCGCAACGGCGGTGTCGGTGGTTCGGGTTGGTCATATTCTTTATCTACCAGCACTTCCGCCCGGTGAATTCGCACCTGACTGGCGACCTGAAACCACCTGTCCATTGTGCCTTGCAATTGCTGGCCCATATCTACCCGTTCGCGGGATTCGCTTGTCCACCAGCGATTATAAGCTTCGCGGCTTTCATATACAGTCAGGGCAATATACTGCTCGGTATCGCTACCTGCCCCGTCCCCTTCCTGAATTCGCATTAGCTTAACTGAGAGGACACCGGGAACTTTGCCATATTGCGGGATAATGCCATTGCGGGTTAATTCTTCCAGCACACTGCCACGCTGCCCGGAGCGCATCTGCCAGACATTCAGCGTCCAAAACTCACCAGTGGACATTGCTAACCTCTTTTTGCTACATTAAGTAGCCGGAAAGTTTCCGGCCACAACTATTACGCCTGCGTTTCGAGTTTGGGTTTGTACTCTTTTAGAATTAGCGTGGCGTTTTGCCCGCCGAATCCAAAAGAATTGCTCATCGCTATTTTGATATTATAAGGCCGCGCCCGGTTCGGCACGTAGTCCAAATCACATTCTTCATCAAGGGTTTCGTAGTTAATCGTCGGGTGAATTAGCTGGTTTTGCATCACCAGCAAAGTCGCGACTGCTTCAACGCCGCCCGCTCCGCCCAGCAAATGCCCAATCATGGATTTGGTGCTGCTGATGGGTACGTTATAGGCATAATCGCCAAAAACCTTTTTAATGGCGATAGTTTCCATCTTGTCGTTTTTCTCAGTGCTTGTCCCGTGAGCGTTAATGTAATCAATGTCGTGGGGCATCAGATGTGCGTTATGCAAGGCTCGGCGCATACAGCGCACCGCGCCCAGCCCGCCCGGTTCGGGGTCGGTCAAATGGTAGGCATCGCAGGTCGCGCCATAGCCTATCAGCTCGGCATAAATCCGGGCATTGCGGGCCTGCGCGTGTTCCAGACTTTCCAGCACAACTATGCCCGCGCCTTCGCCCGGTACAAAACCATCCCGGTTTTTGTCAAAAGGACGGCTGGCAGTAGTCGGGTGTTCGTTGTAGCTGCTGCTCATGGCCCGCATTACCGAAAATCCGGCCAGACCAAGTTCACTCACCGGGGCTTCACAGCCACCACTGACAATTACTTCGGCATCGCCCCGACGGATAATTTCCGCCGCTTCGCCAATAGCCTGTGTGCCGGAAGCGCAAGCCGTGATAATGGTCGAGTTATAGCCTTTCAAGCCTAAAATCATAGCAATCTGGGCGGCGGGCATGTTCGGCAAAATCGTGGGCAAGAAGAAGGGGCTAAGGCGCATCCCGCCTTTTTCAAGCATAGTGCGGGTGGCCTGTTCGGTTTCGGGGAAAGCACAGTTGCCCGTCCCCAGCACCACGCCGTATTCTTCGGCAATATCGCCTTCTACTATTATTCCGGCATCCTGAATAGCCTGTTTCGCGGCGACGGCGGCAAACTGGCTGGCACGAGAAAGATGGCGGGCTTCCTTGCGGTCAAGATATTTTTTGGCATCCCAATCCTTAACTTCTCCGGCGATATGAGTCGGATAATTCGAGGGGTCGCACAAGGTCATTCGGGCAATCCCGCTCTGGCCTTTTTTCAAGCCTTGCCAATATTCCTCAACGTTATGCCCCAGGGGGTTGACTGTTCCCATACCCGTAATGACTACCCGGCGACGTTCGGGCTGTTCTGTTCCGGCCATTACTGGCTCAACCAATGTTCCGACGCTGGCATCAGGTTTACCAACCTTGCCCATAATGTCGGCCAGCAAATCATCAATCTGGCTTTCCAAATTATTTTCTATCGAAGGGTTAGACGGATTAATTTCACTTTGCGAAATTTGAATACCCAGGCGGGCCAATTTATTGCGAAAATCGTTAAGTTCGCTTTTACTCAACTTGCGGGAAAGCTCGTCACTCATCTTTATTTCTTTATCCGTTCCTATCTTTAATATAGTTAGCATGCGCCCATTTTCTTTCTCATTCTTCGGGCAAGAATGGGCCATATTTTCTGAATAAACCCGGCAGTTGAAATTAGCTTCGTATTATGTTAGATTTCCTGACGGTAGCCGATATCAGCTTAAACAGATTTGCCGGGTTGACCTCAATCTTCTTAGCTACTTTTTCCGAAAAGATTGAGTTTACTAAGAGAAAAGTTTAACATAGTTGGGCATCGTTCGCAAGAAAAGCAAATTGCTGGATGAGCGTTAGATTTTTGAAATAGGAGAGCAGAGGAAATTTTGGAAGTGCCACAAATTTTAGACCTTTCCATTATAGTAGTTAGCTATAATACTAAAAATTTACTGAGGGCTTGCCTGAATTCAGTTTATGCGAACCAGAATCCGCGCTATAGTTTTGAAGTAATTGTGGTAGATAACGCCAGCCCCGACAATAGCGCGGAAATTGTCCGGCAAGAATTTTCTCAGGTAAAGTTAATTGCTAATGCCGAAAATCGGGGTTTTGCCGCCGCCAATAATCAGGCTTTGCACGAAGCGCAGGGACGTTTCGTGGTCTTGCTCAATCCTGATACCGAAGTTATCGGGCCAGCTCTTTGGCAGATGCTAACTTTTATGGAAGCCGAAACGGGGGCGGGGGTAGTCAGCCCGGCCCTGGTTTATCCTGATAATTCTTTTCAGGAAGGGGCGTTTCGCTTTCCCGGCTTGTTCCAGCTTTTCTTTGAATTTTTCCCGCTTAATTGGCGGCTAACCCGCTCTCGCCTGAATGGACGTTATTCCCGCCGTTTATATGAAGCAAAAAAAGGGACATATCCCCGCGCCTTTGAGATAGATTTCGGTCTGGGTGCTTGCCTGATGCTACGACGCGAAGTGTTAGCCCAAATCGGCCTGATGGACGAAATTTTTTTTATGTATATGGAAGAAATTGACTGGTGTTACCGTATTAAAAAGGCGTGCTGGAAAATCTTTTGCTTGCCCGCCGCCAAAATTGTTCACCATTCCGGCGCAAGTAGCCGCCAGTTCCGCGATGAAATGTTTTATCAGCTTTACCGCAGCCGCGCCTACTATTATAAGAAACACCATTCACGCCTGTTTCAATTTGCCGCCCGCCAGCTAATCCGCCTCGGTATGCTCTACCTCACCCGTCAGGCTTCACGCTCCGTCCGCCTTACTCAAATGACACCCGACGAGTTCTCCGCCCGCAAACGCGCTTACGACAGGGTGAGAAAGCTTTAGGGGTTATCGCGGGAAAGCAGAGTTGTTATTTGTTGGTTGTTAGAAGGAACTGAGTTTCTGGTTTCTGGCTTCTATAGATAATACTTAATTCCTCTCTGGTGAAACTTCCGACTTCATACTTTCTAATTCCGAATTGTTCGTGTACTCCCAAAAGTAATAGCCCTTCTTGATTAGTGGGGTAGCTGAAAATGACTATTGTTTTGGTGCTGCCACACGTCCATAATACAGGCTAGAACGGTTTCTTTTTGTATTAGTTTAGTAGCAATTATTTTTGTAGCAATGTTGTAGCAATATGGGAATAATATTATGTACAAATCTCGTAAGACTTTCTTAACCACTTTTAGTTTAATCACCGCGCTTGGCTTTGTATTGACATTAGTAGCAGGTACGGCTCAGGCCGCGCCCAGCTTTGCCGATGCCAGCTTGCGGCAGACGTGGGAACGTTCCGACAAGCTTTTGACCGAACGGGCCAACGCCGGACGCGGTTTTATTTATGGGCCGGACGTAATTTTTGGCGGGCCGGAAAATTATGCTGATGCCAGTGACGGCAAACGCTACGTCCAGTATTTTGATAAGGCTCGCCTTGAGATTAACAACGCGGGTGCAGACCGCAACGACCCCAACTTTGTCAGCAGTGGCCTTTTGGTCAAGGAACTGGTGACGGGCCGCCAGCAAAACGGTAATGACGTAAACAACTTTACGCAGGGCAACCCCTCGGAAGTTCAAATCGCGGGCGACCCTAACAATAGCGGGGGCAATCCCAATTCTCCGACTTACCGTAGCTTTAAGAATGTAGCTACCTTTAACAACGATAACCCCGCCGAAAGCCGGGTCGGATCGGCAGTCAGCCAGAAGCTTGAGAAAGCCGGAAACGTCACTAGCGTTACTTCCCCCGACTCCAGTATCGTTATCGCGGGCTATGAATCGGCCACCCGCCATAATATCGCCAACGTTTTCGCCCAGTACAGCAACAGTCAGGGGCTAATCTGGAATGGTTCGGGCTACAGCAATGGCCCGCTTTTCTACCCCAACGCCACTTATGTTTTCGGCTTGCCAATCACTGACCCCTACTGGATTCGGGCGACGGTAGCCGGAGTTGAAAAAGATGTTTTGGTACAGCTTTTCGAGCGGCGCGTGCTAACCTACACCCCTTCTAATCAGGTCGATAGCCGGGTCGAAATGGGCAACGTCGGCCAGCATTACTATCGCTGGCGATATCAGGAAAATTTGGGCGGCAAAAGTATTCCAGCTTCGGGCGGCAATGCTGCTCCGGCTAATGCACCTTTACCGACCCAATGGCTGAACCGGCTGAACGCTTACCGGGCGGCGGCGGGGCTTGGCCCGGTTTCGGAAGATAGCAGTCTTTCGGTAGACACGGCCAAACACGTGCAGTATATGCTGCTCAACCCGGACGATTTCCGCCACGACGAATACGCTGACCGTCCCGGCTACACTGCCGAAGGCCAGAAAGCGGCCAAAGAAAGCAATTTATACGGTGGCAAGGGCAGCTATGGTGATAAAAACGCGATTGATGCCTGGCTGGAAAGTGCGTACCATCGTTACGGTATGCTACGGCCTGAACTAACTCGCGTCGGCTATGCCTTGAACTGTGATGCGACACGCTGCTATGCAGTGCTGAACGTAATCGCCGGAATGGGCGGGCAGAGCGACCCGGCAGGCGTGGTTTATCCTGGCAACCAGCAGCAGCAGGTCAAGACGGGCATGATTACCTGGCAATTTGGCTCCTTTGACCCCTCGGTTACGGTCAACAGCGCGGTAGTAAAGGATGCTCAGGGCAATCAGGTGGCGATTACAGTGCAGCCGCCCGAAGGTTACTGGAATATGATTATTATCAAGCCGTCCAAACCGCTTGCCTCGAATACGACCTACACCGTCGAAATTCAGGCCAGCCAGAACGGGCAAGCTTTGAGCAAAACCTGGAGTTTTAAGACGGCTTAACTAGCCTTTCTCCACAAAAACCTCAAACAAGGATTGACGGTTGACCTTGAAGCCGGGCAATCGAGTGATTAAAGCCTCGATTCGCCCGGCATCTATTTTTAGATTGGCCGCTTGCAGACTGGCGGCGACCTCCTCCGGCGCAAGCTTTTGATTGGGCGCACCTTGCAAGGCTTTGCCCAGTTCTACCGTTGCTTTCACCAGATAATTAGTCGCACAAAAACCGTAGCTTTCGATGTATAACCCGGTTTTGTTTTCCTCGTTCGATAGCCCGGTTTTCTGCAAAGCGTTCAAAAGCTCACTTTTGCTGTAGCTGCCAAGCAACTTGTAAAGGGCGGTTTCGGGAATAAAGCCCTGTGCGGTTAGTTCCGGGCCAATTCGGTCTAACCCCTTGTGGGCCTCGCTCAAACGTTCCTCCAAATCGGCGTAATGGCGATTGAGCAAGGCCAGTAATTCGGTTGGCTTGAGCGAGTTTTTGTAAAACAAAAGCGGAAAAGGGGCATCCTTGAAATCCGTTTTTAGTTCTTGCGCTACCCCCAAAAGCAAATCAAAACCACCCCGCCGCTTGAGCTTTTCCAGTTTTTCCAGTTTTCGCGCTCGATAAGCCGGAGTCCAGAAGCCGATAATTTCCAGCAGCACCCGGCGTTTGCCTCTCCTTAGCCCAAAATCGGGAATAAACAGCAAGTTTTCTTCCGGCACGGCCACCGCTTCTGGCTCACGTTCAAGCTGCCAGCCCATCGTTTGTCCTTCCCGTTCCAATGCGCTAAATTCTTCGTAAAAACGGGCTTCCACCGAGCTATCAAAATCGCTGGTCACGCTGTAGCTGGCTTTGGTTTCCCTGATGGCATTTGGCGTGGCGATTGCCGGAGTTTCGGCAGTTGCTTCAGTGGCAATTTCTTCGGTTTCTTCCGGGCGGGCGAAAGTATGAGCATAATTTTGCAAATCGAAGTGATAAAGCTTGTCGCGCAAAACTACTGACGCAATCGCCGAACGTATCGGCGAAGCTTTTTCGCCTTTTTTTGTGCTGGATTTTTTGGTGGTTTTGGCGGGCTTTTCATCGAGAATAGTGGTGCGCGGGCCTTCGTAGCTTTCGCCCTCGCCGCCTTCTAACCACTCGCCGCTAATCGCCTTTTTGGATAAGGCCAGCACGATAAAAGCCAGCCGCGCCAGCTTTTCGCCGTGTTTGGTGGGTGGGCCAAAAGCTTCTGCCGGGCCGTATAACCTTAATTGAATTTCGCCCACCGAGTTATATTCCAAATCGTAGGGAATCCGCAAATCCTTGCAGAAATAGCCAATTCGCTTCATCAGAGCAACAGGTAAATTCTGGCCCAGATTAAAATTAATTTCAGTAGAATTATAAAGCAGCGTTTCGATTGCCAAACGATTGTAATGCCGAGCAACTTCCGCCCCATCAGGAACGCGAAAAAGCTCGCCATCCTTGCGGCGGCGCAATTTTAGTTTGGCGTTTTCTTCGGCATCCAGCCACAAAAGTTCTTCGACCTTATCCGGCTCAAACCCAATCCCCGCCGCGAACAAATCCAGCGTATCGGCCCGTTCCCATTCGGTTGAGCCAGCAAAGCCGCTCATGGGCGATTGATTTACATAATCATAAAGAGCCAGCCGCAAAGTCGAAGGATTGGATAAGCCGATTTCCTGCAAACGCTCTACTTCCGCCATCGCCAATTTATCGCTAAAAGTTTGGCTCTCCCAACTGTAATAGCGCAACATCGCCGTAATTAGACCCCGCGCCAACTTAAAATCACCAGTGGCCCGCTCGGTCAAATATTGCTCCGAGAAATCCTTTTGGGTGCGCCCGTCTTGCGCTATTTGGGCGAAGTAGCGGCAAAAATCCTCACACAAACTTGTTTCTTCGGAATTCTCCAAAAGCTGTGGCACAACATAACGCCGCTTATCTTTGCGGTTGGCCGTCGTGCTTTTTCTTAAATCATCCAGCGATAGGGGCATAAAAAACCTTTCCGGGCTAAAGCCGTTTTTCTTCTTCAGGGTCGGGCGGTTCGGGTTGAAGTTGCACTTTGCTGTAAATTCGCTCAAGTGGGATTTGCAAATCCAGCGAGTGAAATTTAAAGACATCATCGAGGCTAGTATAAGTTTCGCCGATTATCCATTTGTCGCCGTCTTTATCGCTTTCTTTGTAAAAACATTCTACCCGCACCGTGTCCTGACTAACCAAAATATATTCTTCAAAGCTCTTTAAGGCCCGGTAAAGCGCAAATTTTTTAACCCGGTCATACAATTCGGTGGAAGGTGAAAGCACTTCGATAATTACCGTCGGATTGGTAATCGTGTCATTTCGTCCTGGCGCAAATTCTAATTCGGCGCAAACAATCGAAACATCAGGATAAGTGTAGCGTTGGTCTTGCTTGAGCTGTACTTTCTCGTCACTATTAAAAACTTCGCAAGGCTTATTTAGAAGCTCGAAGTTACAAACGGCATAAATATTTCCCGCCGCTCTGTTATGATTAGTTGAAGCTCCGGCCATAGCGAAAATTTCGCCATCAAAAAATTCACTCTTATATTCCGCCTCCTGTTCAAGAGCAAAATATTCGGCACTTGTATATTTCTGTTTTCGGACGGCTTGTGTCATTTACGTTTACCCTCCCTAATCACATAAAAGATAATAAAAACCTACTTTTTTACACCCTGCCTCCGCCGTTTGGCGGTGCTGACCTCGCCGGTGTCGTCGCTGATGAGTTCGTACAAAATTGCGCTACGTTCATTGGCTTTAGGACGAAGCACCCGACCCAATCGCTGGATATATTCGCGGCTGGTAGCGTTCCCACTAATCACAATCGCAATATTCGCATCTGGAACATCTACCCCTTCGTTCAAGACTCGTCCGCTCACCAGTTTGGTATATTGGCCGGAGCGGAAGCGGTCTAAAATTGCCTTGCGCTCATCCGGGCGGGTTTTGTAGGTAATCGAAGGGACAAAAAAGCGGCGGTTTACCTCGTCCACAATACTATTATATTCGCTAAAAATAATCACTTTATCATCGCGGTGCTTTTCCAGCAAATTAGCGATTTCTTCCAGCTTGGCATGGGCGTTCAGGGATAATTGGCGGGCCTTTTGATGAGCTACCAGAGCGGCGCGGGCTTGTGGGTCGCGGCCCGAACGATAAATCATATCCTGATAAAGCTGGTTCGCTCCCATAAAACGGCTGTAGCCACCCCGCGCAAATCTGGCCTTGTTAATATATTTGCGGTAAGTGTCCATATGCTTCTCGTACTCGGCCCGCTCTTCGCCCGAAAGGTCAACCATAATCTTTTCTTCTTTGTAGGGCGCAAGAAATTTCTGGCGGGTCAATTCGGCGGGCATCCGGCGGAACACTTCCGGCCCGATAAGCTGGTCGAGCATCAGATGCAGATTGTCGCCTCGTTCGGGGGTCGCACTCAGGCCCAGACGATAAGGGGCGAATGCTCCTTCGGCGGCAGTACGGTAAGATTCGGCGGGCAAGTGGTGGGCTTCATCAAAAACCAGCATGGCGAAGCTGTTCAAGTGGCGGCTATGGATTATCGCGCTGTCGTAGGTAATAATGGTAAGCGGCTTGATTTCCTGTTTGCCACCCCCAAATACGCCAATCGCCGATTTATCCTTTAGCCCGTAAAAATTAGCCAAGGCGGTTTGCCATTGCTGCAAAAGGTCAATCGTTGGCACAATTACCAGCGTCGAAAGCTTCATTTCGGCAATTGCCATCGCCGCCACAAAAGTTTTGCCTGCGCCCGTCGGCAGCACAATAACTCCCTGCCCGCCTTTTTCCTTCCAGGCATCCAGGGCGGCTTGCTGGTACTCGCGGGCGGGCAAAGTCATTTTTGGCTCAAAATCAAGCGGCGGCGCGGGGTTAAATTCGAGGGTAAGGTTAGAATACTGCCCGGTTTTTACCCCTCGCATAAAATAATCCCGCAAGGTCGTAAAATGAATCGGCAGGCAGCGCAAAAGGCCGCGTTTATCGTCGCGGATGAAATCAATTCGGGGGAAAGCCCGTTCCAGTTCCAGATACAGCGCGGTATAAGCTCCCGCCGTTTTGGGGACGCGCAAAATCAAATCGTTGCCCCAGATGTTCATTGTTACTTCCAGATTTTGAGCCGCCACCGTTTGTGCCATAATTTCTCCTGCTAACTTCATAGAACACTTTGTCTAATTATCCTTAATTTTACCATGAAGTGCCGCCGGGAGAAAGACTCATATGTTACTCTAACACAGGGCAATGCCCGGAAGCGGGTGCGTATGCTATAATTGGCCCGATTACACTTAGTATTCAGGTGTTTGTTATTAAAGGCGAATAAACTCAAGGAGTATATTAGAATGGCCCTCAAAGTAACTGTTAGTACCGGGAAACCTCAAACCTCGCGCCCTGCCGGGCTTGTGCCGCGTGGCGAAGGCGACCACGCTGCTGCCGCCGCCGGACAGGTGAGCGTTAATGATTTGGTTCAAACTCTTTTTTCAGAAGTACGTGCGAGTATTGAAAAAGAAGCTGATGTTGAAGTAGAATTTACGGCTAACGTAGAAATTATCACTAAAGACGGCCAGCAAACCGTCAACCTCGATTTAAGCGGCGAAAGCCCGAATGCCCGGACTATGCGCCTTAAATTTACCACCAAAATCAATCCACAGGAACAGGCCAAAGGCTAGAATTAGTTGCGAGTTGCGAGTTGTAAGGCTCGTAACTCACAACTTTTCGTTTTATACCTTTTTTGATTGTAGACCTTATTTTTCTTTGAGCTATTCTAATCTTAATTTCAACTTTAGGTGATATAATCGACACAGTATACTTTTCCTCAAGAAACTCTGTTTACAAGAAACTTTGTTTAGAGGAAGCCAATGTCAAAAGAAAAACGGGTTTTTGGGTCACTAAATTCGCGCAAAATAAAACTGGGTATTGTGACGACTGTAACAGCTTTAGTTATTGTGGCCGTTATTGTCGTACTTAATCAGCCCCAACCTGGCATGACTTTTATACTTTACGGAAGAGTTGCTCCTGTGCTAGGGATAACTATAAACTCGAAACTTGAAGTTTTGGAGATAGAATCTGACAGTATCGCTCAAAAAACGGGCTTCCAGCGCGGGGATGTACTCATTGAGATTGACGGCGTAACGCTCACTTCTGCAAAACAGGCTAAGGATTTGATAGCTCAAAAGCTTAGGGAGCTTGGCAGAGTAGCAGGGGTTACACCTGATGAAGCTGCGGCTATTTCAGTTCCACAAAATGTAATACCTGACATAGCTGTAACCATAAAACGAAATGCTCAGGAGCTAACACTCAGGGTAAAACCCCAAAAAATGTTCAGCCCTCTGGCTGTAGTCAACAATAAGCAACTCTTAGCAACTGCAACACCTGTGCCGAGCGAGGAGACCTATATCTAAAGGGAGAAAATTCTATTCCCGATTGTTGGGGGTCGTGATAAAACCGGGAATAGAATTTAATTTATAATTAACGGGCCTGACCCGCTGCCGTTGCTTCTGGCACTTCGGTTAGGCGGCCAGTTTTTACATCGTAAATGTAGCCATAGATTGTAATATCAGAAGGCACAAGTGGATGTTGCCGGATGCGTTTTACATCGGTAATCACGCTTTGGGTTTGGTCTTTGATAGTCAACCAATCAATATAATCGCCCTCGCTTGAGCCTTCGCCCTCGCCGCTATCGTGCCAGCCGTCCGCGTCAATGTTGGCGGTTTTAAGGCTGCTGGCAAGCAAACTACGCATAGTTTCATCACTAAAAGTTTCCATTCCGCAATCAGTATGATGAATGACGAACCATTCTTTTGTACCAAGCAATTTGTAAGAAATAATCAGCGAACGCAAGGCATCGTCACTGGCCCGACCACCAGCGTTGCGAATAATATGAGCATCCCCTTCGGACAGTCCGGCCATTTTCGCCGGGTCAATTCGAGCATCCATGCAGGTTAAAATTACAAACTTACGAGCGGGTGGAATGGCTAAATTCGCTTTGTCGCCAAAGCTGACCGCATAAGCCGCATTTGCCGCCAATACCTTATCAAGTATTTGACTCATCTTCAAAATCTCCCTTAATTTTTTGCACCTCTGCCATTTTCCGAAACCAAAAAGCTGAGTATCTTACTCAACATACTCAGCTTTACAAGACTATCATAATGTAATTGGTCTGTCAATTTTAGATTAGTAGTTCTAGCCCAAACCTAGCAAGCTTGTCAGTAACAAGCTAACCCCGATAAAGATGGCGAAGGATAAAGTAGCTACTCCTAGAGCGCGTAACCCGGTTTTGCGGACTACCGCCAGATTTACCATTAGGCCCATCCCCGACATCGCCATTGCAAACAGGAAAGTCGCTATCTGTAAAATCAAACTGGCAAGGTCTTTAGGAAAAAGACCGAGCGAGTTTAACCCACCGACAATTAAAAAGCCCAATACAAACCAGGGGATAGGAATTTGCTTGCTGCCAGTTGCTGCGTTTTGCTTTCCGGCACGTGCGGCGAAAATAAAAGCCAGTATCAGCATAACAGGAGCGAGCAGCATTACACGGGTTAGCTTTACAATCAGGCTAAAATCGGCTGAACCCGGCCCGCCAATCGGCCCGGCTGCTACCACCTGGGCGATTTCGTGCAAGGTTGAGCCGCTAATCAGGGCGTAAAAATGGCCCTGCCAGCCCAAAACGCTGTTGGCAAAAGCAAAAAACAAAACCCCCAGCGTTCCGACAATCCCGCAAAGAGCCACCGCCAGCGAAACATCTTCATCGGTAGCGTCTTTTCGGAGGGAAGCCGCCGCTCCTACCGCCGAAGCTCCACAAATAGATTGCCCCACCGCCATCAAAAACCCCAAACTTGGTTTTAATCCCAATTTATGAGCCAGCCAGGGAATAAAGCTTATGCCGAAAATAATCAAAAGCAAATCGAGCAATAACACTTGCAAGCCATTGGCGGCTACCAGCCCAAAATTCAGGCGTACCCCGGTTAGAATAATGGCCGCACGCAGCAAACTTCTAGCCGAAAATTGTATTCCTTTGGTGTAAGCGGTTGGCAAACCCAGCGTCGCCCGCCAGAATATCCCAATCAGCATCGCGACGGTCAGGCTACCCATTACCGCCAAACCGGGCAAGGGCGCAAGCAAAGTAGCAATTATCGCCAGCACCACCGTCAGGCCAATCCCCTTATAAAAGTTCGCGTCTTTACTGATTTGGAAGCCCGAAACCTTTTTTACTGCGCTCGCCGACAAATCGGCCTCTTTCTTTAGAAATACCATAAATCCTTCTTAAACTGTTTTCACCGCTCACATATTTGCCTCAATACCAAGCGAGACGGCCCGCAAACGCAAAGCCTTTAGCAACCGCTCAAACCCGTTTTCCTCGAAGTAATTCACCCACTGCCACTTTTGTATTCTTGCAGGAACATTACAATCTTCAAATCTAATTGGAACAAGGAAGATTGTGCCTTCTGGCTTTTCTTCGGCTATAGTTAAAGCGTTGGTTATTTCTTTTTGAACATAGCCTTCTTTGGTAATTGAAGCTTTGGAAAGACAGATAATGACTACGTGAGAGGCACGAATAGCATTGGCTATTTCTAATTCCCATTCTCTACCCGGCACTATTTCTTCTTCATTGAACCAGGGAGTAATCCAGTCATAGCCGATTAATTTTGTATAAAGTTCACGTTTATCAAAATTTGATATATCTGGTTCTTTTTCAAATTGTTCTGGCTCATCCTGGCTGGGTGGCAATGATAGTCACCTCATCTTCGGATATATTTAAAACTTGGGCTAAAGCTTGAAGGAGTTCTGCACGTGTTTTTTTATCAAGAGTGCGGGTTGGCAATATGATTTGTACCTTTTTGCCAGAAGATGTTGAAAATTTTTCCAATAGAGCCAAAATTTCAGCATCAGAGCGATGCCTTAGAACTTCTTCCAGTAAAAACCCTAGATTATCCCGTCGTTCAAAAAATCCTATTAACTCCAGACAAAAACCGGCTTTTGAGAAATGGGGGAGCGATTCATAGTCAATCCCCAAATCAAAAGCTAATTCTTTTAATTCTTCTAAAGAGAATTCGCTAATAAGAAACTGTCTTATTTTTATTCTTTCTTCTGAAGTTAATTCGGTCATGACTACTCTCTCCACAATAGCTTTGCGGCCTTATTATACCTCTTTTGCTCAGGAGAGGCTACCGACGATTGCGCCGTCGAGAATTTCGATAATCCGGCTGGCGTTACGCGCCCACATCTGGTCTTGTGTAACCATCAGGACGGTTTTTCCGGCGGCTACCTGCCGTTGCAGAAGGCTAAAAACGTAGCTGGCGGCAGGGCTGTTCAAATTGCCTAGCGGCTCGTCGCAAAGCAAAAGAGGCGGGTCACAGGCTAAAGCGCGGGCTAGTTGTACCAGTTGCTTTTCGGTACGGTTCAAATCGCCCGGTTTGAGGCGGCAAACTTCCGGGTCGGTCAGGCCCACCAGATTTAATCGCTCGAAAGCTCGTTCCTGCCGTTCGCGTCCATCCCGGCCAATTCCGGCCAATTCCATTGCTTGCATTACCTGTTCAAAGGCCGGGCGACGCATATCCAGCAATTGCCCGCTATTTAGATAACCGATATTTCGCGCCCGCCAGCGTACTAAATCGCGGTCAGATTCTAAATCGAGACGACGACCCGCCGTTTCGTAGGTCGGCAATTCCCGGCCCATTATAAAAGCCTTGCCCCGGTCTGCCGGAATCCGGGCAGCCATTACCTGCACCAGTTCGCTTTTGCCGCTTCCGCTTGGCCCAATGACTGCCACGAGTTCACCCTGCCGCAAGCCCAGCCGTACATCATTCAGCATTAGTTGGGCGGCGCGGCCCTGCCCTTCCGTAACATAAACCCCTTCAAGGCGGGCCACTTCGGGTTGAGTGTAGCTTTGGGGGTTGACGGGAGTAGGGCGCAAATCGGGGAAGCGATTAAGTTCGGGCAAGGCATCACTGGCCTGTCGCCCTTTGCGTCCGATAATTCGCACTTCCAGATTGAGGGCGGTTTCCAATTGTTCCAGACCCGGCCCGCTCACATTAGTTGCCTGATGGTCGAAGCCGCCCAACGAAAAATCCCGGCGCGTCCCGTCGGTAAAACCTTCTAAAATAGTTTGGTCAGTGATATTAAAGAAATTGGTTTGTCGCTGGTTCTCGATACGGAAATCGGCCACTACATCACCAAAGCGCACGACATCGTTATGATTTAGCAAAATTGGGAAATCGGCCCGAATTTCGTTCACGAAAGTTTTATTGGTGCTGCCCAAATCGCTGACATAAACTCCGCCCGGCGTTTTTTGTAATTTGGCGTGCTGACGGCTCATCGAAGGGCTATCAATTACAATATCGTTACCTTGTCCGCGCCCGACAATGGCTTCTTCCCCATCAAACAGATAGCGTTGCCCGGTACGCAGCAGCAAATAGTAAAAAACTTGCCCGGCGGATAGCTCATGTTCGGTGGCAAGCGGGGCGGTTGGCTTTAACACAAAAGGCTGATTGTCCCGCTCCGGCATTGGCCCGACTAAACCTTCATAGATAAAAAGGGTATCGCCCACCCGGATTTGGTCGCCGGGACTAAGGGCAATCGGTTCGCTGGCTGTTGCCGGACGGTTATTAACAATTGTACCGTTCACGCTACCAGCATCCCGAATAAGCAAGCGGCCCGAAGGGTCAGCATAAAGTTCGGCGTGTCGGCGGCTAAGATGGGGCGAATCTATCGTAACGCTGCTTTCCCGGCTGCGCCCGAAAGTCAGGGGCAAACTGTTCGGCTCTGGCGTTTCGATTTCAATTTTCTCTCCGGCGCGTGGCCCTTCCACAAAATTTAGCCGCATCCGGGGTTTTGAGCTTGTTCTGGAAAACTCATTACTCAACTAGGCCGCCCTCCGCGCTTTCTTTTTCGGCTTGCTAATCTCTTTTTCTTCTTCTTCGCGCCCGCCCGCTATTAAATCGACAAAAAGCGGAATAGATAAAATTATGGCGGCAAGCACGGCAGGCCCCCAGCTTAACCAGCTTCTTAGTGGGTCGGCCACCTGCCAATTAAGCAAAAGGCTGCTCAATAGCTGCCCCAACCATAACAGGAATTGTAACATAGTTACGAAAAGATAGACCGGGATAAGCAAGGCAAACCAGAAAAAGATTTTGCGCTCACGAACTGGCACCGGGCGTGGCTGCGGTTGGCGCAGGATTTTGCGGCGCATAAAAACCAAAGCTTTTTTGCGAAGATTGGGTATTTCAAACCAGTTCGAGAGGGCGTAATAGCCGTCTAGTTCCATAAGCGGGTTAATGTTGATATAGGCGATAAGGTAGGCCACGCTTGCCATTTGGAAAAAGAAAGTGCGGGTGTCAGCATCCAGATTGGGCAAAAACATGAGCAAGCAGAAAATCCCGCCAGTCAGGGCGTTCACAAATGGCCCGGCTAAATCTACCGCGATTCTGGCCTCGCGGCTTTCCAGATAAATATCGTCGGTGTTGACATAAAAGATTGGCCCAAGATAATACCAGCCAAACCCGCCCCGGCTGACCTTGCGCCCATAAGATTTACAGGTCAGGGCATGAGCGGCTTCGTGCAGGGCAAAACTGCCTAGCGCAAACACAATCAGTATCCACCAGGCCGAGCCGCTAAAAATGCTGACGGGCGGTTTTAGCAGGAAGCTGGCATCGCCCGCGCTTTTATCGAAAAAGCCAAAGTAGAAAAAGCTGAGTAAGCCCGCTCCAAAAAGGGCAAACATTAGCCATTGTACGGGTTTTAGAAAGAAAAACTGTCCGCCAAAGCGGTAAAGTTTATCCACCAGATTATCTATATTGGGGATTTCGTAGCGGTAGGTCAAAACACGGGTCAGGCGACTGGTTTTGCGCTGGCTTTGCTTGCCCATCAAACTTTGGTTTACCGCCGGGACTTGCAAGAACCCGGCGGCTTGCAATTGCCCGACTGTGTTGGAAACTGCTTCCAAATCCAGCACCTTGTATTCCATAAAATAATCCAGCGCAAGGTCACTGATAGTGTTATCCCCGTTCATACGCTGCCACAAAAAATAGCCCCGCTCGCTCAACCTGAAAAATTTCTCGCCGCTTTCGTCGTTCAGCACATAATAAATCTCGCCGTCCGCGCTGGGCTGCTCGGTAATTCGATAATTGGCAACTCGTTTGGGACGGAAGCGGCGTTCCAGACTGCGGGCGAAATATTGGCCCAAATTGTAGCCCTCGCCCAAAGCCATTACTTCGTCCAGTTTATTTCGGAACAAAGTTAGCAATTCGCAATCTTCGACGGCGGTTACTGTTGCAGCGTGAACAGTTTCGCGCAAAAGCGAAGCTTCCCCAAAAAATTGGCCCGGCCCAAGTTTGGCATCCTTGCGCTGTGTGCCGTCGCTGGCTTTGTAGCTCATCTGAACTTGCCCGCTTCGGATAATATAAAGCGCAATGGACTGATTGCCTTGCCAGGCGATAACCTCGCCCTTCTTGAAGAACTTGGTCTTTAAGTGGCTACCAATCTGGGCGACCAGTTGGGGCGGCATAGTGTTAAAGGGCGGAATACGGTTCAAAACCGCGCCGAGTGGCAAGCCGCTCAAGCCCCGGCTGAGGCTGGCTATCGGGTCGCCGCTTTTTTGCAAAACGTTCTGGAAATCGGCCCGTGCCAATATGTAACATTCTACCAAACGTTCCGCCCGGACGGTCATCGGGTAAGTTTCGTCGGGGGCGGCAATGCCATCGCCAAAAGTGTCACCTTCTTCCAGAATGGTCAGGCTTTCTTCCCCGCCTTTTTTATCCACCGAAAAAGCCCGCGCTGCGCCGCCCACTACCAAGAAGAATTCGTCACAGGGTTCGCCTTTTTTCGCCAGCGTTTCGCCAGCCGCAAAAACCCGGTAGCGCAAACGTCCGGCCAGAGATTGCCGGGTTTTATCGCTCAGAGTTTGCATTAAGAGTGTACCTTTAAGCCAGTTTGCGGCGGAGTTAATCGAAACCTGTTGCTGAAAAAACGAAACTATCGTCCGATTACGGCTGAACTCGCGGACGAAAATTGCTTCTTCCAAAACCAGAGCGCGAACCGGGGTTTTGGCTTGCAGGCGATTGGCAAAAGGCTGGTCGGCAAAAATCGTGCGCTCCCCATAAACTGTTCCCGGCCCAAGTTCGCCCAATACCAAACGTGAACGCCCTTGTTCTAACGCCCGCGAAATAATTACCTGTCCATCCAGAATAACGAAAAATGCTCCCCGCCCCTGCCCCTCGCGGGTAATTTCCTGCCCGCTTTTATAATATACTTCTTTGAAATAGCGCGACAGCAGCTTGAAGTTTTCGCCATCCATTTCATCAAAAGGCGGAATAGCCCGCAAAGGATGATTAATAACTTCGTTTTGCTTACTAATCCGAGAACTGGAATTGGTTGTATCAGAGGCTTCGCCCAATTCCAGGGTTAAGGGTTCGCCTTCCAGCAAGGGATGCTGGGGCAAGCGAACTTTGGGTTTACTGGTGCTATCAAGAGTAATTTCTTGGGAATAATCTGCTTCGTCGCTGTCGCTATCAATTTCCAAAACATCTTCGATGGTTTGTGGCCCGATTTCTCGGCTCACTTCTTCAAAATCAAAAACAAAATCGCCAATTTTTAGCTTATCGCCGGGTTGAAGAATAGTTGGCCCGCCAATTTCCTGCTCGTTTACTTTTGTGCCATTAGCTGAACCAATATCAGTTACCACAAAGCGATTGTTTTCTACCGAAATACGGGCATGGCGGCGTGATACCGAAGCATCATACAATCGCAAATCGTTACTATCGGCCCGGCCTACCAAAATCTGACGATTAATTGGCAAGCGAAAAGCTTCCGGGCCAAGCGCAAGTTTACGATTGCTCAGGGCCAAGCGCAGCAAACCGCCTTCGAGGTCGCTCTTGGAAGCGGGCAAATCCTCCAGAGGGGCAGCGTAAGGCCGCCGGGAAGCCCGGAAGCGCAAAACTACCTGACCGATTACAATTTCGTCGCCTTCGTTCAGGCGGCGCGGGGCAGTTAAAAGCTGGTCGTTTACCAGAGCCGGGTTTGCTGCCCCCATATCGCTGATAATATAAGAATTATCTGTCCAGCGAATTTCAACGTGACGGCGCGATACGGCATCGTCCAGCACTTGCAAATCGATTTTTTCTATATCGTAGCGACCAATGTAAAAAGGGTGTTTAGGGGTCAGGCGGCAAAACGAACCAATCCGGGGCGGTTTGCTTTGTCCTTGCGAACCGCGTAAAGTATTTTCGATTACTTCCAGGCGGGCAATTCCCGGCTCACCATCTTCCAAAAGCTCCCAGCGTGGTTTGCCGCGCTTGCGTTGTATCGGGTGGGCGTAACCAGTTTCGCCCGCGCTATCCGGCAGCATGAGCAGCATTTCGAGCGTGCCGCAGGTAATAAGGTCGCCGGGAAAAAGGGGAGTTGGCCCGGCAATAAAATGCTCGTTCAGGCGCGTTCCGTTGGATGAACCCAAATCGGTTAGCAGAAAAACAGCGTCATCTTCGCGCCAGCTAATCGAAGCATGTACCGCAGAAGCCCGGTTGCTGGGGTCTTGTAGCACAAAATCCACTGGCATTTTAGCTTTAGAGCCGCCCCGCCCCATAATCAGGGGACGTTCTTTAAGCCGTTCGTTGTCCAGCACTAACGTCGTTTCTGCCTGTGAGCCGTTCAATATTAAAAGATAGGGCTTATCCGGCCCGAACTGCGTTTCCTGCGGCACCCTACCCGTTATTACTTCTGCCACTACTGTGTCCCTCGCCCGTAGGCTAAAAATTAATCCGACTAAAGCTGGCTGCTTTCTCTTACACTTTTAACTTGGATTATACTAATTTGTATTATTTTCGTATTTCTATCTTTATCTTTTCTGCTGGTTATATTATACCCCAGATACTAACCACAGACAATGATTTAAATCTCAGATATAGGGCATCAGCTACCTGATTTTAATATTTTGAATTAATTTTTGATACTCTAACCTTACGAAGAAAACTTGTTATTATCAGAAGTATTAAAATTTGATAACCCAGC
>JBBQGP010000092.1:0-20384 GCA_038323095.1 Chloroflexia bacterium
GAACTACCAGCCGATTGCCAAACGTGAAGACAACTGGCTATGGAGCGAGGAGCTAAATAGCTGGCTGGTAGTAGAAGGAAAGTTTCTACGGCTCTACACCCGTGAAGGAGAATTACGGGTTGACCGGGCCGAAGCCGAAACACGCCGAGCCGAGCAGGAACGACAGGGACGGGAAGCGGCTTTGCGGCAAATTGAGGAATTAAGAGAGAAAATTCGTAAAATGGGGTTAGACCCTGATAAACTTTAGCAATAATCAGAATTACCTTTCTTTTATTTAAGGTGTAGATGCGGTCTTTCAGGAAAACGACAAAGAGGTCTCAATTCTGTTAGCCACCCTCTTATTTATTCAAACGGGGGATAAAGCTCAATGTTAGAAGTAAACGATTTTAACGCAATACGTATCAGTCTGGCTTCGCCGGAACAAATTCGAGCCTGGTCACACGGGGAAGTGACCAAGCCCGAAACGATTAACTATCGCACGCTCAAGCCGGAGCGGGATGGTTTGTTCTGCGAACGCATTTTTGGGCCGACCAAAGACTGGGAATGTTATTGCGGTAAATATAAGCGCGTGCGCTATAAAGGGGTTATCTGTGACAAGTGCGGGGTAGAAGTAGCCCGCTCCAAAGTTCGACGCGAACGTATGGGTCATATTCAATTGGCCGCGCCCGTGTCACACATTTGGTATGTCAAAGGTACGCCTAGCCGTCTTGGTTTGTTGCTCGATGTTTCGCCCCGCAATCTGGAACGGGTGCTGTACTTTGCCACTTATATCATTACCGAAGTGGACAAAGAAGCAGTTGCCCGGATGATTGAAAAAACTCGTGCTGACCACGAGGAAAAAATCAAGCAGCTTGATGCCGATTCTCAAGCCAGAGTTAGCGACAAGCAATCCGCTCTTAAAGGCGAACTCAGCAATTTGCTTGGTGGTGCGACCAGTACCCGTGACCGGGCGCAGCAAGAGCTTGAGCAAGATTTGGGACAATTTGATGAGGAAGTCGGGCAGATGCGGGCGCAGCTTCGCGCTTTGCGTAATCAAGCTACGCCGGACGAAATTGGTTTCCGTGACCGGGTAATTGCCCGACCCAGCGAAATGATTAACGATGACCGCATTGGCGAATTTGATGAAATCGCTTCGGACATGCGGGAAGAAATCATGCGGCGCGGAGCTTACAACGTAAGCGGCGTAACCGATACCGCCGAAGCCGAGAAAGACCAGCGGCAGTATGTCCATCAGCAGGAAGTCGAGCAAATTCAGGGCAAGATGAACGCTGATATTGCGGCAGCAAAGACCGAGCTTGAGAACAAAATCGAAGACCTGGAAGGTCTGGAGCGGCTGCAACTACTGAACGAGAACAAGTACCGCGAATTGCGCGACAATTACGGCCCGGTTTTCAAGGCTGGAATGGGCGCGGAAGCCGTTTATTCAATTGTCAAGGAAATTGACCTGGACAAAATGGCTTCTGAGCTACGCAGCGAAATTCAGTTATTAAGCGGGCAGCGTCGCAAGAAGGCCACCAAGCGTTTGCGGGTGGTGGAAGCCTTTCGCAAAAGCGGCAACCGCCCGGAATGGATGATTTTCACTGTTTTGCCAGTAATCCCTCCCGATTTGCGCCCAATGGTGCAGCTCGATGGTGGTCGCTTTGCTACCAGCGATTTGAACGATTTGTATCGCCGGGTTATCAACCGCAATAACCGTTTGCAGCGTTTGAAAGAGCTGGGCGCACCTGAAATCATTATCCGTAACGAAAAGCGGATGCTTCAGGAAGCGGTAGACGCGCTAATCGACAATGGTCGGCGTGGCCGGGTGGTATCGGGTAGCGGTAAGCACAAGCTCAAGAGTCTTAGCGATATGCTCAAGGGTAAGCAAGGCCGTTTCCGCCAAAACCTGTTGGGTAAGCGCGTAGACTATTCGGGCCGTTCCGTAATTGTGGTCGGGCCAGATTTGAAATTGCACCAGTGCGGTTTGCCCAAGAAAATGGCTCTCGAACTGTTCAAGCCTTTTGTAATGCGCCGTTTGGTCGAAAAGGGCTATGCCCATAACATCAAGAGTGCAAAGCGAATCGTCGAGCGGGTCAAGCCCGAAGTTTGGGATGTGCTGGAAGAAGTAATCAAGGATTATCTGGTATTGCTAAACCGCGCTCCTACCCTTCACCGTTTGGGTATTCAAGCCTTTGAAGCGGTACTAATCGAAGGTAGCGCAATCCAGTTACACCCTCTGGTTTGTAAAGCTTACAACGCAGACTTTGACGGCGACCAAATGGCGGTACATGTACCGTTGAGCCGGGCCGCTCAGGAGGAAGCCCGCGAACGAATGTTGAGCGTTTACAACTTGCTGCGCCCTTCCAATGGTGAGCCGGTAATTACGCCCAGCCAGGATATTGTGTTGGGCTGCTATTACATCACGATTGTAAAGCCGGGTTCTGCCGGAGAAGGTCGCCTGTTTAGCTCTTTCGAGGAAGCTCTGCTGGCCTACGAAACCAGCCAAATTCTGTCACCAACCAGCGTCGAGCGTTCGCTTCATATCGAAGCTCTTATTCGGGTCAAGACCCCGGAGCATTTGGTAGAAGCGGTGGCAGACCGTCAGCAACGCGATAACGATAAGGTTTTGCGGGACGCTAAAGCTAAGGCCGAACGCGATGGCGTAGAATTCAACGAAGCCGAAGTTGAATTGCCCTATGTCCGAATTAACGGACGAATTTTTGATACAACTGTAGGCCGAATTTTGTTCCTAGAAACTTTGCCGCGCAAGTTGCAAGCTTACTACATCCGGGAGTTGAACGACTGGGTCGGTTCGGGTCGGTTGGGTGATATTATCGCGGAATGTTACCGTCTATATGGGTCGGCAGCCACAGCAGTAGTGTCTGACCGTCTCAAAAAGCTCGGCTTCAAGTATTCGACCAAAGGTGGTATCAGTATCGGTGTAGAAGACATCGAAATTCCGCCCGAAAAAGAAGAATTGTTGCGGGAGGCCGACGGCAAAATTGCCAGCATTGATCGGCAGTATCGGCGTGGTCTTTTGACCGAAGCTGAACGCTATCGCCAGACTATTAATGTTTGGGAAGATACCCGTAACAAGGTTTCCAACGCGGTAAGCGCGAACCTGAACCGCTTTGGGTCGCTTTATATGATGACAACTTCGGGCGCGAAAGGTAATATCAAGCAGGTAAGCCAGATGAGCGGTATGCGCGGTTTGATGGCCGACCCAACCGGGCAGGTTATCGAGCTACCAATTCGTTCCAATTTCCGCGAAGGCTTGACCGTGCAGGAATACTTTATTTCGACGCACGGTGCGCGTAAAGGTTTGGCCGATACCGCCCTTCGTACCGCCGACTCTGGTTATTTGACCCGCCGTTTGGTGGACGTTAGCCAGGACGTAATCGTGATGATTGACGACTGCGAGACGGAGCAGGGAATCGTGCTAAACGAAACCGATGCTAACGAAGGTGGGCGCATCACCGAAAACTTTGAACGGCGTATTCTGGGCCGGATTGCCGCCGCACCAATCTACGACCCCAAAACGGGCGAGATGATTTGTGACCGCAATCAGGAAATTGACGAAGTGCGTTCCCGCCATATCGGGCGGGCTGCCGTCAAGCAAGTTTATGTCCGCTCGGCCTTGTCCTGCCAATCGCAATATGGCGTTTGCCGCTATTGCTACGGGCGCAACCTGGCTAACGGCAAGTTGGTAGATATTGGCGAAGCAGTTGGTATTATCGCCGCCCAATCCATCGGTGAGCCGGGTACTCAGCTAACCATGCGTACCTTCCATACTGGTGGTGTGGCCGGAAGCGATATTACGAGCGGTTTGCCCCGCGTCGAAGAATTGTTCGAGGCCCGTGTACCAAAGATTCAGGCCATTTTGAGCGAAATCGATGGTGTGGTCGAATTGCACGAGGACAACGGCTTGCGTAAGCTCAAGGTCGTTTCCACCGAGCAGTACAACGACAGCTACGACATTCCGGCGAATTACGAAATTACTGTCCGGGACGGTGATGACGTAAACGAGAATGCAGTGCTGGCCCGTTCCAATTTGAGTAGCTCGGATGAAATGGTTGCCAGTCGTCTGAGTGGCAAGGTAGCGGTAGTTAATGACCGCCAGATTGTTATTCGCCACGAGGAACGCGAGGAACGCGATTACGAAGTACCGCACACTTTGGAATTGCGTTTGCAGCCAGGCCAAACCGTCAAGGCAGGCGACCCGCTAACCAGTGGTAGCAGCAATCCACAGGAAATTCTGCACATTCTGGGAACGGAAGCGGTGCAGCGTTACCTGATTGACGAAGTACAACGGGTTTACCGTTCGCAAGGTGTGAACACCAACGAAAAGCATATGGAAGTTATCATCCGGCAAATGCTCCGCAAGGTGCAGATTGATTATCAAGGTGATACTGATTTGCTTTCGGGTGAACTGGTTGACCGCTTTGCCTACGAGGAAATTAACGCTAAAGTGTTGGCTGAAGGTGGCGAACCGGCAACCGCTCAAACCGTGTTGCTGGGCGTAACCAAAGCCGCCCTTAAAGTGGACAGCTTCCTCTCGGCGGCTTCCTTCCAGGAAACCACACGGGTACTGACCGAAGCGGCCATCCAGGGTAGCATTGACCGATTACACGGCCTCAAAGAAAACGTGATTATCGGTAAGCTTATCCCGGCTGGTAGCGGGGTTGCCAGCTATCGACCCAAGAAGCGGAGCAAGGTACCTTTAGCCGAGTTGCTGGATGTCGACCCGGATGACGATGTGGCAATGGCCCGGATGCGTATTCTGGAAGAAGAATACGTTGAGGATGTGCCGGAAATGCGGCCTGAAATTCTGGCTCAACTCGACCAGGAAGAATTAACCGCCCAGGTTTTGGCTGGATTGCGTCCCACTGTGGATGACGACGATGACGATACCGATTTGGACGAAAGCGGCGAACTTGATGCCGAAGAAGTCGGTATAGTCGCCGAGTAAATTCAAAGCATAAACAAAAGAGGGGTGGGCTAAATGCTCACCTCTCTTTATTTTAAATCTTATCTCAGGCTGGCCCTTTTTACGGTATACCCTTTACCTGTCAGTTCAAACGTGCTATACTCTCTTTACTAAAACACGGAATGGAATAGTGACAAACAGAGGCCCAAGTAGTTAAAACACTAGCAGAGACAAGCGAGTAAAAACGATGGCAACCGGGCGTTCAACAGCCCTTTATGGGCAACTTCAAGTCTTTTCACTTAATACGATTCTTTCCGCGCTTAATTTGCAAAAAGTGACGGGGCGTTTGACGCTGGCTCAATACGACCAAATCGCCGAAGTTATTATTAAAAATGGCGAAGTAGTAGATGCTTGGTCACAAACCGAGCGTGGCCTGAATGCTTTGCTGCCCTTATTTGGCTGGGAAGATGGCGTGTTTTCGTTTAATGTACAGCCCGCCGAAACTCAAACCATAAATATATCATTGCCAGTTTTGCAGGTACGTTCGGCAGTATATCTCGAAGACCAAAAATCCAGCAAAAGACAGGCTTCTATCTTCACCCGCGAAATTCCTTCGGCTCAGCACGTTTTACAGGTTAATCATGAGGCCGATAACGATGTTATCATCCGACCCGAACAATGGTCAATTTTACGTTATCTGGTAGGCGGCCCTAAGACAGTTCAGGAAATCGCCGGATTAACCGATACTCCGATTGAAACTTTTGTCCAGATAGCCAGCGAATTGGTACGCACTAATATGCTACGGGCTGGCCCACCTGGATTACCTAATGGTCAGGCTTAACGGATTTTGGGGATGAACTCTTCTGGTAGTACCGAAAATGGTGCAATGAGCGAATTGCTTGACCGCCTGGGCGAGCATTTGCCCGATTATAAACGCCGTCCCGGTCAACTACAAATGGCCGAGGCGGTGCTTTCGGCTATAACTAATCATAAAAATTTGGTAGTTGAGGGTGGCACAGGTATTGGCAAATCTGTGGCCTACCTGCTACCCGCTTTATCCAATGTTATTACACAGGGAGCGCGGGTATTGGTCGCTACCAGCCATAAACCACTCCAAGACCAGATTGCCAAAAAAGACTTGCCGCTACTGTCTCGCTTTTTCAAAGAGCAGGGCTACAAACCCTTCCAATACGTTACCCTCAAAGGTATAAGCAATTATTTATGCTGGCACAGTGCCGATAACGAACAGGCCAAAATTGTATTCGACCAGCTTGCCGATAGAGCGGTACGCTATGCTCAGGAGGCCGGGCCGAATTTTTCAGGCGATTTCGAGGATTTGCCCTTTAATTTGCCGCCCGAAAGCCGCGCCCTGCTTAGTGCCGACAACGAGGATTGCCTGGGGGCGCGTTGTCCCCACCGTGACCGTTGCTACGCTCTGCGCGTCCGCCGCAAAGCCGAAACTGCCGACGTGGTGGTCACCAATCACGCCCTTTTGAGTCTGGACATTCGGAGCGAAGGCGCAATTATTCCCGGCAAGTACAACACCTATATTATAGATGAAGGCCACAATTTTGAGGAAAACGCCACCAAAGCTAATGGGGTGCAGGCTACGATTGGGGCGGGTCGCCGCTTTTTGCTAAATGAAATTGTGCGTCGCGCTTCGGCGGTCAATTCCAATCCTTTACGCTATGCTAACGAACAGCTGGAACATTTACAGGCCAGCGTTGCCGCTTTGTTTAACCGTTCTGGCGATGCCAAATTTCAGGATTTTGAGGATGATAACCGAGCTTTACTCAAGAACGAATTGCGGGCCGGACGCGAATTGGCCGAAGCTATCAAGCTAATTGTGCAACTGGTCAAGGATTTGCCGCCTAAAAGCGAAGAAGACCAGGCACGAGCCTTGCGGGTGCAAAAGCAGGGTTTATCGCTGGCCGAACGGCTGGAAAAAGTTAGCTCGATGGCTGATTTGAATATGGTCTATTATGTCGAGCGCAATTTTCCCGGTAGTCCGACGATTGGCTCACCCCGCACTGGCGGCCAACCGCGCAATACCGCCGCCCCTGCTTACAGTCTTTACGCTATGCCGATTAACGTGGCGGGCTATCTCTCGCGCTGGTTCAAGGATAATAACGTGATTGTCACCAGCGCAACTTTATCAGACGGCCAGAATTTTAATTTCTTTACTCATCGAGTTGGGATGCAAAACCCTGAAACTTTAATCGTGCCAAGTCCATTTAATTATCGGGAAAGAGTCGCTTTGTTTTTACCACGCAGCAATAGCGTTACCGGGCAGGGCTGGAAGCCTTTAGCCGATAACATTTTGCAGTTGCTCAAGGCCGCCGATGGTCGGGTGCTTGTTTTGTTTACCAGCCATGCCGCGATGGAAGGGGTTTGGCGTTTGTTAAGCGGCCCGTCTATAATGGGACAAATAGAATTACGGGATTTGGAGGGCTGGCCGGTGTTCAAGCAGGGCCAATCCCAGATGAGCCGGATTATTGCTGATTTTCAGGAAAGCGAAAAAGCGGTAATCTTCGGGACGCGCTCCTGGTGGCAAGGAGTAGATTTGCCCGGTATGCGAATGGTAATTATGGATAAACTGCCTTTCCCGCAGCTAAACGACCCAATCGTAAAGGCCCGCAGCGAAAACATTGAGGGCAACGGCGGCAATAGTTTTGTGGATTTTATGCTACCCAGTGCGATTATAACTTTTCGGCAAGGTTTTGGCCGCCTGATGCGAAAAGAAGATGACCGGGGCGTAGTGGTGATTTGTGACGAGCGTATTGCTACCAAAAATTATGGCCGTCGCTTCCTCAAAAGCTTGCCAGATGTGCAAGTTCTGGATAATTTGCAAAAAGTAATAGAGTTTGTTACTTAATTATTGGAGGGTTTATTGTTTTGACCAAACGTGCGTTAATTACCGGGCTTACCGGTCAGGATGGGAGTTATCTGGCGGAATTTCTGCTTGAAAAGGGTTACAAGGTTTACGGATTAATTCGCCGTACCAGCATTATTATTGATGACCGCATCGAACATCTATTAAATCAGGTTGAAATACTTGATGGGGACTTGCTCGACCAACTTTCGCTCATCAAGGCCGTTCAAACCGCTCGCCCGGACGAAGTTTACAATTTGGCCGCCCAAAGCTTTGTACCAACCAGCTTTGCACAGCCCGTTCTAACGGGCGAATATACCGCGCTCGGCGTGACCAAAATGCTGGAAGCAATTCGCCTGGCCGATTGGCCGATACGCTTTTATCAAGCCAGCAGTAGCGAAATGTTCGGCAAGGTAATGGAAGTGCCGCAGACCGAAAAAACCCCTTTTTATCCGCGCAGCCCTTACGGTGTCGCCAAAGTCTACGGTCACTGGATTACGATAAACTACCGCGAAAGTTATGACATGCATGCCTCTAGCGGCATACTTTTCAATCACGAATCTGGTAGACGCGGGCTTGAGTTTGTTACCCGCAAAATCTCGAATGCGGTAGCCCGAATACATTTAGGCTTGCAAAACGAGTTGCGTTTGGGTAATCTGGATGCCCGGCGCGATTGGGGTTACGCTCCCGATTATGTGCGCGGTATGTGGCTGATGCTCCAACAGGAAAAGCCGGACGATTATGTGATTGCGACGGGCGAGACTCACGCGATTCGCGAATTTGTGGAACTGGCTTTCAAGCACGCCGGGATTGACGATTGGGAAAAATATGTGAAAATTGACCAGCGTTTCTTCCGTCCCGCCGAAGTAGATTTGTTAGTCGGCAATCCGCTCAAGGCTAAAGAAGTGCTGGGCTGGGAGCCTAGCGTAACTTTTGAGGAGTTAGTCAGAATTATGGTCGAGGCCGATATAGCTTTAAACAAAAAGCTGACGGGTAAAATTTAGGTTAATTATTAACATTTTTAGTTTCGTCCGGGTTTCGACCTTTATCAAGGCCAGAGCCGGACGAAACTTTTTTACGATTAAAATCTAATTTATCAACTAGATTGCTTAAATACTGATGACAAGAGCAATACACTGGTTTCGCCGCGATTTAAGATTAGCCGATAACGCCGCCCTGACATTGGCTTTAGCCGAAGCTGATGAAGTAATCGGTCTTTTTATACTTGACCCCAAATTAGTAGATAACCCCAAAATTAGCCAGGCGCGGCTGGCTTTTATGTACGATAGCTTGCGCGTTTTGTCCAAAAAGCTGGAAGCTAAAGGCGGGCGGCTGATTATCCGCAAAGGGCCAATTGTGCCAGAGCTATTGCGCGTCCTCAAAGAAAGTCAGGCCAGTCATCTTTACTTTAACCGGGACTACACTACTTATGCCCGCCACCGTGACGAAGCCGTCGAGCGCGAAATTGGCGAAGCCGGGTACACTGTTCGTACTGCCAAAGATTTAGTGATTTTTGAAAAAGACGAAATCTTGACGGGTAATAATAGCGTTTACACCATTTACAGCCCCTTCAAGCGAAAATGGCTGGAACGTATCAACCAGGAGCCACCTTACAAGGCCGAGCCAAATCTGGAAAAATTGACCCTGAAAAGCGAGGAAGCTCGAAACCTGGAAAGCTTACCCGTGCCGGAAAAGCCGGACGCGCCCGACCAGCTTTTGGAAACCTGGTATCTTCCGGCGGGCGAAGATGAAGGCAAACGCCGTCTCAAGGAATTCGCCGGAGTTTTGGCCGAGGGTAAACGCCCCATTATCGAAAGTTACGCTGGTAGCCGGGATTTGCCGGGAGCAGACCGCACTTCGCGTCTTTCGCCTTTTTTGCGCTTCGGCCTAATTTCGCCCCGGATGTGTTACCGGGCTGCCATCAATGCCCGCGAACGTAGCGAAACTACCGAACCCCGTGAAGGCGCGGATACCTGGATTGGCGAATTAATTTGGCGGGATTTTTATTATCAGATTTTGTGGAATTTTCCATATGTGGCAAAGCGGGCCTTTCAGAATAAGTTTAGCGAGTTGCGTTGGGCCGACAACCGCGACCATTTCGATGCCTGGAAAAAGGGGCTAACCGGCTATCCTATCGTAGATGCCGGGATGCGCCAACTTGCCGCTACTGCCTGGATGCACAACCGCTTACGAATGATTACTGCCAGCTTTTTGACCAAAGATTTGCTACTAAACTGGCAGCTTGGTGAGGCTTACTTTTGGGAAAGATTGGTAGATGGCGACCAGCCTTCCAATAACGGCGGCTGGCAGTGGTCAGCTTCTACCGGGACAGATGCCCAGCCTTATTTTCGGATTTTTAACCCAATTTCCCAGAGCCAAAAATTCGACCCACAGGGCCTTTATATTCGCCGCTATGTGTCAGAGCTGGAGCGCGTCCCTGACAAATACATTCATGCTCCCTGGGAAATGCCCATGAGTGAACAAATCAAGGCTGGATGCATAATTGGCAAAGATTATCCCGCCCCAATCGTAAAACACGACGAAGCACGGCAAAAAGCTCTGGCAATGTACAAAATTTATTAGGCAAAACTTGAATAACTCGGTTAGCGTTATTATTCCAGCCTATAACGGCGAAAAATTTATTGTCCAAACTTTGGAGCGGGTGGTCAGGCAAACTCGACCACCCACCCAAATTGTTGTAATTGACGACGGTTCGCAGGATAATACCGCGAAGCTGGTTGAAGAATTCGCCCGTACTTCGCCCATAGCTTTACAGCTAATTAGCCAACCCAATGGCGGTACACAAGCCGCCCGCAATCACGGTCTGAAATATGTGACCGGGCAACTAATTGCTTTGCTCGACCAGGACGATTTATGGCAATTGAATTTTCTGGAAGAAATGGTAGCGAATTGGGAGAAAGCTGGACAACCAGAAGCGGTAATTTACTGCAATTATCAAGTAGTAGATGAGCAAATGCTGCCGCTCGGTGCGCCCTGCGTCGCCAATTTTGCTATGCCGAGCCTACTTTTAAGCGCGGTAGCCGCCCCCTCAACCGTGATTTTTCCCCGCCAGATTTTTGATAAGGTGGGAACGTTTGACCCGGCTTATCTAACCGTGGGCGATTGGGATTGGTGGATTAGGGCGGTGCTGCTCGGTGTGAATTTTTTACATGTAAACCAGGCTCTCGTACTGTACCGGGTGCATAGCGGCAACACTACCCGCCAGAGCGAACGAGTGCTAAACGACCACACCCGCTTGCTTCAACAGGTTTATAAGCGGCCCGATTTACCCCAAAATTTGAGGCGGCTCGAAAGCCGGATTATGGCCGCCGACCAACTTTGCCAGGCTTACACTTATTACGCCTTAATCGGACAAAACCAGAATCGGCCCGAAGGCGAGAAATATGCTCAACTTAGCCGGGCGGCTCTTGCCCAAGCCTTAACGTTGCATCCGAATTGGAAATTTATCCCGATTATTTTTTCCGCTTTTGCTCGTAGCAGTTTACAGGGCCGCTACACCGGCTCACCCGTCTGGCTTTGGGATGCACAAGCCGCCAATAAAATGCAAGCCGCTACCGAATTCGTGGTAAAAACTATCCTGGAAAGTGATAGTCCAAATTTGCGCCCTTTTCAAAAACAGGCCGGAAGGCTAAAAGCTTTCGCCGCCCTAATCGCCGTCCGCCTGTTGCTGCAATACCGCCGGGCCGATTTTCCTAAAGCAATTCGCCTCGCCTTCGCCGGATTGGGTTATTCTCCTCTTGCCGCCTTTGACCAACTTGCCGATATTATTCAAAAGCTGCGCCGTAAAAGCTGGCTGGATTAATTTGATTTTCGCCGAACTATTGACAAAGCTTTTTAGCCCGCTATAATTATTTTACTAAATAAAAAAACTGAACTTCAGCGAGTAATAGTGTGGCTAAAGGGAATATTTTAATAGGCCAGTCGGGAGGGCCGACGGCAGTTATTAATTTTACGCTGGGAGGCGCAATTAGCCGGGCGCAAGCTAAACTGGATGGCAAGATTTTTGGTTTGCAGGGTGGATTGGAAGGTTTGCTAACCGGCAAGGAATTGCTTGACCTTAGCCAACTTAGCCAGGCGCAAATCCAGCAATTGACCCGAACCAGCGCGGGCGCACTTGGCTCAGGCCGCATCAAGCCCAGCGAAGAAGATTTGTATATGGCTCTGGCCTACCTCAAACGCTATGATATACGCTACTTTCTTTATATTGGCGGCAATGGCTCGATGCAAACTCCACTTGAACTGGCCCGCATCGCCCAAGCCGAAAATTACGAATTTTATTGTGTCGGTGCGCCTAAAACGATTGATAACGATTTGGTCGGCACTGACCACGCGCCCGGCTTTGGCAGCGCGGCCCGTTGGATGGCGCAACATACTTTAGATGCCGGGCTGGATTTGTACACTATGCGCGGCTTCGACCATTTCAAGGTAATAGAGGCGATGGGGCGTAACGCCGGATGGCTGGCGGCGGCCAGTGTGCTGGCCCGTTTCCGGCCCAACGACCCACCGCATATAATTCTTTTGCCGGAGATAACTTTTGATGAAGCGGTTTTTTTGGAAAAAGTCGAAAAAATTTATCGGCAAGAAAAATGTTGTCTGGTGGTCGCTTCGGAAGGGGTGCGCGATGCTGAGGGCCGATTTTTGGCCGAAGCCGGGTCAGGCGTAATTGGGCTTGACCCGGTAGGCAAGCCACTTTTGAGCATAGGCGAAGGCGTGGCCGGGTATTTGTGCCGTTTGGTCAAAGAAAAATTGGGCCTGAAAACCCGTTACGATAAGCCAGGAACGTTACAGCGCGGGGCGGCCTGCCTTTCACCTGTGGATAAGGACGAAGCTTTTCGTTTGGGGGAAGCAACGGTAGATTTCGCCTTGCAAAAACAGACCGCGATTATGGCCGGATTGGTGCGGGTGCAGCAAGAACCTTTTTATTGCTCAATTCAGGCGGTAGCTTTGAGCGAAGTTGCCGGGCGCGAAAAATTAATACCAGCCGAATATTTAGAAGGCGACGAACTAAACGAAACTGCTTTTCGCCGTTATGCCGCGCCACTCATCGGGCCAGCCCTGCCCGAACCTTTGCGGCTATATTAAGGTGAATAAGTTTAGTTTTTGCAAAAAAGTATTAGCGGTGAAATTAATGTGTTAGCTGGTCAAATCGCTGTTATAATATAGACAACAGGAAAATTTTTCTAATGGCGCAAGAAATTCAAAATATTAAACTTGGACTGGTGGGACTGGGACGGATTCAGTTTGATATGGAATATGCCCGGCAGGAATACCAGACGACCCGCCAGATTTTAGCCGAAATTGGCGGGTCGGAACTAATTGCAGTCGAGGAACTGGCGACCAGCCCAACCGAAGCGATTAGCGCGGCCCGTCAGATAAAAGCGGCAGGGGTCGAACTTTTGGTGGTGCAACTGGCAACTTTTACCGATGCCAGCTTAATCACGGCTCTTTTTGCCGATTTGGATTTGCCTATAATGCTTTGGGCTTTGCCCGAACCTTCAATCGGAAATGCCGGACGCTTGCGGCTCAACTCGCTTTGTGGCGTAAATATGGCTGCCTACACCTTGACCAGTGCCGGACGCGAGTTCAAATATGTTTACGGTTCGCCAAATGACCCCGCCACGCTCGCCCCAATTGCCCGGCGAGCGGCGGCGGTGGCTCTTAACAAAGCTTTGCGCGGGCTAAAGCTGGGAGTAGTCGGCAGTCGTCCACCCGGTTTCTACCCTAGCGGCTATGACGAGCTAAATCTTTGGAAAGAAATTGGCCCGCAAATCCAGATTTATAACTTGAGCGAAGTTTTCGGGGCGGCGGGCGAAGTAGCTTTAACCCAAACCGAGTCAGTAAGGGATATGTTGCGAAGCTGCCTGAACGGGTTGGACGATTTGCCGGAGCAGGTAGTTTGCACCGCGTCTAATACTTATCAGGTTTTAAGGGATTTAGCCGAGCGGGATAATTTGGGTGCGCTGGCGGTCAAATGTTGGCCGGAATTTTTTACCGAACATGGAGCGGCGGCTTGCGGGGTGCTGGCGGCTCTGGCCGAAAACGGCACGATTGCCGCCTGTGAAGCCGATGTACACGGTGCAATTACAATGAAAGCTTTACGCCACTTTACCGGGCAACCGCCCTTTCTGGCCGATTTGGTGGCGATGGACACAAAGCGCAATACAATCGTGCTATGGCACTGCGGTAACGCCGCCTTTTCGCTGGCAGCAGAGCCGAGCAAACGGCAGGCCGGGTTACACTCAAACCGCAAGGTTGGCGTAACTGCCATGTTCCCGCTCAAACCCGGCCCAGTAACGCTGGCTCGTTTGAGCTATAGCCAGGGTAAATACCGACTCTTGCTTACGAGGGGTGAAGCTCTCGACTCGCCTTTGCTTTTTCAGGGCAACACCGCCGAAATTCTGCCCACATCCAGCGCACAAAAGTTGCTCGATACGATTATTTACGGCGGCTTTGAGCATCATCTGGTAATGGCTTATGGTGATGTGGTGGCCGAGATGGAAGAATGGGCCGAACTCATCAAGCTGGACGTAATCAAAATTTAAGCAAAACTGGAAACAGGCAGTAATGGCAACAAAAGCAATAAGTTTCGTAGTGGCCGGGTTAATGGCAATTGTCGGGATTATCTGGATTGGGCAGGGGCTAAATTTTATTCCCGGCAGCTTTATGACCGGGCAAATTATCTGGACTTTTATTGGGATAGTAGTGCTATTGGCGGCAATTGGTTTGTTCTGGTATAGCAACCGCAAGCCCACCCGCTAAAATAAAGTAAATTATGGAAGGTCGTAATCATACCGACAGCAAATATTTCAACCGTGCGCTGATACTTCGGCTAATTCTAAATCAAGGGCCGGTATCACGCCTGATTTTGGCGCGGCAAACCGGGCTAAGTCCGGCAGCCCTTACCGTTTTAACGGGAGGATTATTGGAAGAAGGTTTGCTGACCGAAGTTATGGATGAAGGCCGCGAATTTGAGGTTGCCAGAGTAGGTCGTCGCTCCGTCCCGCTTGACTTGAATACTCAAGCCGGGTTGGTACTGGGCATACATATTACCCCGCGTATCGTGCGGCTCGGTCTGGTAAATCTAAAAGGCGAAATCATTAGTCAGGAGCGGCTCGGCCCGCCCGACCAAAACCCGGCAAAGGCGATAGAGCAAATTATTGGTTCAGCCCAAACCCTCATAGCCAAAGAAAATCGTTCGATTATCGGCGTAGGGGTAGGCGCAGTCGGTTTGGTCGAGCATGAGCAAGGGGTAAACTTACGCGCACTGAGTCTGCACTGGCAAAACGTACCAATTCGGGCCGAGCTGGAAACGGCTTTTAATTTGCCGGTACAGGTAGATAACAATGTACGCGGAATGGTGCTGGCCGAATTACTTTTTGGGCATGGTCGGACGCACAATTTTAAGAATATTGGGATGGTTTATATCGGGACGGGCGTTGGCGGTGGTATCGTTATAGATGGCGAGTTGTATTGGGGAAGCGGGGCGGCGGCGGGCGAAGTCGGCCATATGATAATTGACCCGAACGGCCCAGCCTGCTACTGCGGGGCGCAAGGCTGCGTCGAGCAATTCG
Source organism: Chloroflexia bacterium (assembly GCA_038323095.1). GTDB lineage: Bacteria > Chloroflexota > Chloroflexia > Chloroheliales > Chloroheliaceae > L227-5C. The sequence goes on from JBBQGP010000092.1 coordinate 15,371, forward strand.
CCGGAGAAGCCGCCTTACTAAAACTGGCTCAAACTCGGCTGCCAGAACCAGTACCAACCATCGAAAGTTTGATTGAAGTCGCCGATAGTGGTGAACCAATCGCCGCCGAAATCGTCCGAGAAGGTGGCCGGGCTATCGGCATCGCGATTGCCAATGTGCTAAGAGTGCTTAACCCAAACACAGTAATAATTGCCGGACGAATGTCCAAATCAAATTGTTTTATGGAAGCCGTTCAAAGCGAGGCCCGCCGTAGCAATATCTCGCCCGCCTCTGACCTGACGGTATTAACCAGTAGTTTGGGCGACAATATCGGGCTGGTCGGAGCGGCGGCTCTGGCCCTGCGCCAATTTCTGTTTACCGCCAAGCCTAATCAGTTAAAAGTTTCTGGTCTCTAGTTAAGGCGCAGTCTATTTCCAATAACTACTAATCGTTTAAACCAAAATTTTCACCATAGAGGACACAAAGGTTTCACAGAGAAACTTGAAACCTGTAACCTGTAACTTATTCTCAGGAGGAAGCAATGACGCTTGCAACTATGCGCCGAAAATCGGCCCGCTTTTACACCCGACGGGTGGGCTTTTACGCCTTGTTGACGCTGGTAATGGTCATCGCGATTGCCCCGTTTGTCTGGCTTTTGATAACTTCGCTCAAACTTCCTTCCAATTTGTACAAACGCAATCCCGATTTGCTGCCCATTCCGGCTACTTTGAACAATTACGCCGATGTTTTTCAAGGCCGCAATTTCGGAGTGAACATCTGGAATAGCTTTGTCGCCGCTTCGGTTACGACGGTGGGTTGCTTGCTAATTGGAATATTCGCGGGCTATTCGCTAGGCCGGGTTGAATTTCGAGGTCGGAAAATTCTGCTGGGAGTAGTGTTAGCGGTTTCGATGTTTCCTGGCATTGCGATTATTGCTCCGCTTTATTTATTTTTCCGCAACCTGGAATTGATTAATACTTTGCCCGCTTTGCTCTTGCCTTATATTACGTTTAATCTGCCGCTCACAGTTTGGTTATTAGCAGCCTTTTTTCGGGATTTGCCGGGAGAACTGGAAGAAGCCGCCGAGGTGGACGGCTCTACCCCGTTCCAGGCTTTCCGTAAAATAATGCTGCCACTGGCTACGCCGGGCGTAGTAACCGCCGCGATTTTAATTTTTATCAATGCCTGGAACGATTTTCTTTTTGCCCGAACTTTTATGAGCAAGGACGCGAACTACACCGCCCCGGTTGCTATCCAAAACTTTCAGGGCGTAGGCGATGTAAACGAACCCTGGGGACAAATCAGCGCAGGCGCGGTTATCGTGACCGTTCCGCTTATCGTGCTTGTCCTGATTTTCCAACGCCGCATCGTTAGCGGCCTGACCAGTGGCGCGTTAAAGGGGTAAGATTAGAGTTGTTAGTTGTTAGTTGTCGGTGAATCCAGCTAAAGCAAGATTTGCAGTTTAACCTAATTTTACAGGTAGTCCAGTAATAAACAACTAACAGCATTTTCACCGACAACCGACAACCGACAACCCAAAAGGAGTCGTCTCAACAATGTCCAGCAAAAATTTACGGGTGTGCGTGATTGGCGCGGGTGATATGGGAATACGTCATGCGCGGGCCTGGAGCAAAACTGAGAATTGTGAAGTAGTGGCACTGGTGGATGATGTGCCGAGCCGCTTTGAAGGGGCGGTGGCAATGCTTCCCAAAGTACCCGAACTTTTCACCTGCTATCAAAGGGCGATTGAGGAAACCAGCCCAGATGTTGTTTCGGTCTGCATCCCAACCGCCTTTCATGCACCCGTCTCGCTTTACGCTATCGAACACGGGGCGCACGTGCTGTGCGAAAAGCCGATTGCCCTGACGCTGGAAGATGCCGAGGCGATGCAAATTGCCGCCGACAAATACGGGGTACTCCTGACGGTTGGCTTTATGTTGCGCTACTCGCCCGGAGTTGCCCAGCTTAAAAAATGGGTCAGCGAGGGAGCGATTGGTCGTCCGATTATGTACGTATCGGAAAATTTTATGGAAGTGCGGCCCAAAGTTTTGATGCACGCCAAAAACGTCAACGGCGGGCCACTGCTGGATTACTGGTGTCACCATTTTGATTTGTGGAGCTATCTTTTTGAAAGTGAACCGCTTTCAGTGGCTGGATATGGGACGATTTTCGCCAAAGACAAGCCGGAATTAGCCGGAGTGGGTGAGCTGGCGATAGATACGGCAGGGGTTATTGTCAGGTACAAATCGGGCGATATTGCCGAATTTTCGGCCTGTTGGGGCTTGCCCCGCGCTCTGGCCGGACACGATATTTCCAGCGACAAATTGCTCGGCCCACAGGGGATGATTTTGGGTGATGTCCGCAAGCAACTAACTATGTTAAACGGTGCGGGCCAAACCGAAGAAATTAGTAACGCCGGATTAGACTGGTGGGCTTTGCAAATTGCGGCCTTCGCCCGGACTATTCAGGAGGGCGGCCCACCTTTAGTGGGGGCAAGGAACGGGCGCGAAGCTTTACGACTTTCGCTGGCCGCCCTCAAAGCCATCGAAACGGGCCAGACAATCAGGTTATAGTGCTGAGGACTGAGGGGAAAGCCGCAAGTCGGAAGTATAAAGTCGCAAGTCTGTAGGAAAGCAGACTACTTACTTTCAACTTTTCAGGTGTAGGAGGGATTTCTAATCCCGATTTTACCTAAACTTGTCTTTATCGGGAAGGGTAATCCCTCCTACAAAATACGGTTTGATTGAGAATTGGGGAGATTATGGGCGAGATTGGAATTGGGATAATCGGGGCAGGACGCTGGGCCAGACAACATATTGCCGCGATACAAAAAACGCCGGGCGCGAAACTGGTCGCACTGGCGGCGCGTTCGCCCGAAACGGCGGCGCAGGCAGGCGCGGAATTTGGCGTACCGATTTTTACCGATTATCAGGAAATGTTGGCTAGACCCGAAGTTGAGGCGGTAATCGTCGCCGCCCCTAATTATTTGCATTATCCTTTAGGGAAAGCGGCTCTTGAAGCCGGGAAACATACCCTGGTGGAAAAGCCGATGGCCCTTCATACTCATGAATGTGACGATGTGATTGCGGCAGCCCAAACCAGCGGCAAAGTGCTATATATCGGGCATGAATTTCGGGGTTTTGCTATCTGGGGTAAGGTCAAGGAACTGCTGGCACAAGGGGCAATCGGTACACCGAAATTCGGGGATATTCAACTCTGGCGGTATCCCTACCGTAGCGGGGCAGGCGGTTGGAAGCAAGACCCGGCTAAAGTCGGCAATTGGCTTTTGGAAGAGCCTGTCCATTATTTTGATTTGGTTAGCTGGTTTTTGTCTCATACCGAACCGCGCAGCATTTACGCCCGCGCTAGTTCGCGTACACCCGATAAGGAACAGATTTTTGAAAATTTTTCCGCGCTGGTAGATTTCAAAGACGGTAGTTATGTAAATATAACTCGAATTATTACCGCCTACGATTTTGAGATTTCTATCCGCTTTACTGGCACAGAAGGGGTTTTGAAAGCAAGCTGGAAAGGTGAAGTTGATATTAGCCTTAACCCGCAAGTAAGCATAACCCTATACCAGTACGAAGATAAAGTCGAGCGTGAAATCGAAGTAACAAAGCAAACCGGCCATGCCTTTGAATTGCCCAACCAAACCGCCGCCTTCCTGAAAGCCATCGAAACCGGGCAGCCTTTCGTTAGTGGACAAGATGGGCGCAAAGCCGTAATGCTCTGTGAAGCCGCTCTCGAATCGTTAAAGACCAATAAAGTTGTTAGTTGTTAGTTGTTAGTTGTTAGTAAATAACCAATACGAAATAATCAGCGGTTGTAATAGTAAATTGATGACGAACAATTTCTTCTAACAACCAACAACTAACAACCAACAACTAACAACTAAAAAGGAGCTTAGATTGAAAATTGGTTTTGTAAACGCCTGTTTGCCGCAGATGAATTTGGAAGAACAATTAAAGTGGGCCAGTGAGCAAAATTTTGGCGCGATAGAATTGCATGGCCGTCCACAAACTGCAAAAGTAGATTTTCAAAAAGTTGCTAGGGATAAAGGCGAGGCGGCCCGTATCAAAGAATTGCTGGCAAAATACAATATTGAAATTTCGGGTATTATGTTTGGCGGGCATAATCTGCACCCTGATGCCGAACGCCGCCGCGCCAGTCAAGACCATCTTAAAAATATGATTGCCGCCGCCGCCGCTTTGGATATTTCAATCGTAAGCACTTTTATCGGGCGTGACCATACTTTGCCCGTCAAAGAAAATTACAAGTTGGTCGAGCGGGAATGGCCCGAATTAATGAAATTTGCCGAAGAACACGGGCGCAAAATCGCTATCGAAAATTGCCCGATGATGGACGAATGGCCGAGCGGTTATAATATCGCCTTCTCGCCGGAAGTTTGGGAAAGAATCTTTAATATTTTGCCTTCGGAAAATCTGGGTTTGAATTTCGACCCTTCACACTTGCACTGGTTAGGTATTGATTATATCGCCGCTCTCAAAAAGTTCGGCTCAAAAGTAATGCATACTCAGGCCAAAGATGCCGAAATATTAAAAGATAAATTAAATGAAGTCGGGAATTTGGGCGAAGGTTGGTGGCGGTATCGCTTGCCCGGTCTGGGGCAGGTAGATTGGGGCAAATTTATCGCTACCCTGCAAGAGCTGGGCTACGATGGCCCAATCAGTATCGAACACGAAGACCCTATCTGGGAAGGTTCACTCGAAAAAGTACAGCGCGGGCTAATTTTCAGCCAACGCTATCTGAGCCAATTTCTTGTTTAGTTGTTAGTTGTCGGTGGGAACTGGGTTGTCAGTTGTCGGTTGTCGGTAGGAACAAAGTTGCGAGTTGCGGTAATGACCGAAACCATTCTAACAACTGACTACCGACAACTGACTACCGACAACCGACAACCCTTAAAAGAGGTGCAGTTATGTCAGTGACGGGCGAGAAAATAGAAGCAAGAACAGCAACCGGGCTACGCTTTGGCTGGATACACAGCCGCCAGTTTATGGCTTATGCAATGGTT
>JBBQGP010000093.1:0-20250 GCA_038323095.1 Chloroflexia bacterium
ATTCTTTCAAAAGCCAGGGGCCGCTTACCACGCTTGGCTTATTGATTTCAGGGTTTTTGGCGGCATCGTTCCAATCCTTACCCTGCCAGATTTGTTTGGGGAGCGGCTCAATTACATCCGCCTGTGACACCATATCAAAACTGGCGGTTTTCAGCTTAACTACCAGCGTTTTTAGGTCGGGCGCGGTTATATTTTCGATACCTTCGGAATTAGCGTCGGCGGAATTGGCGAAAGCACTGGCGGCATAGGGCCAGGCGTTTTCGGGCTTTTTCAATTGCTCATAAGTCCAGAGATAATCCGCGCTGGTCAGGGGCTGGCCGTCGCTCCATTTCAAATTATCCTTGAGCTTGAAAGTTACCGTCAAATCGTTACGGCTGACGTTCCAGGAAGCTGCCGCATTGGGAACTACCGCCAGGGTATTAGCATCGCGCCGGGTCAGGGAAGCCGAAAAAAGCAAGCCGAGAAATTGCTGGCCGCTTTCGTTATTTCGCTTGAAAGGGTGCAAAGTTACTGCATCGTTGATTAACCCGCCCGTAACGTTGCCACCTTTGACAAGGGGTGGCGCGGCAGTCGGGGTAGGAGCGGGAGTATTGGTTGGAATTGCGGTTGGGGTGGGTGTACCGACAGGAGTAGCGGTCAGAGGTACACGAGTTTTGGTAGCCGAAGCAGTCGCCGAACCGGGCGGAAGTTCAGGAACGTTGGTACTGGCTGGCTCATCGCTACAAGCCACCAGCAGCAAACTTAGAAACAGGCAAATAATGACACGAAACTTCATAAGTTTTGAGTTTTGAGTTTTGAATCTTGAGCTTTAGGTTTAGATAAACATTATACCTGAATTAAATTTTGAACTACAGGTAATCAGAAAAATGAATAGAATAATTAAATTAGTGGTAGTCTCACCCTGAAATGAATTTCGGGCTAAATAATGGGAAGTTGGTTAAAACCAACTGTTACAAACTTGGCTTCTAGCTAAATTAGTTGGTTTCGGCACAGCCCACCTTCGGCGAACCAACTTGCGGTCTCTTAGCCCGAAATTCATTTCAGGGCGAATGGACGCTAGACGCTTCCTAAATCATTTTCTGATTAGCTATAGTAAATTAACTCAAAACTCAAAACTCAAAACTCAAGAAATTCTCCTATCTTGAGCGCAAGCGTGGGTCGAAGGCATCGCGCAAGCCATCGGCAATCAGGTAAATACATAGCAAGGTAATAAAAATCATCACGCCGGGCATGAGTACCTGCAAAGGAGCTTTTGAGTAAAATTCCAGCGCGTTACTCAGCATATTACCCCAACTGGCCGTCGGCGGGCGTACCCCAAAACCGAGAAAGCTCAAAGCGGCTTCACTCAAAATTGCTCCGGCCAAATCACCACCAGCTACCACCAGCACGATAGACATTACATTGGGCAAAATGTGGGTACTCATAATTCGCCACTTGCTTGCCCCCGAAACTCGCGCCGCGTCTACATAATCCAGACTTCGGAGGCTTAAAACCAAACCGCGTACTTGCCGGGTAACGCCCATCCAGGTTGTCAAACCCAAAATAACCGCCAGACTCCACCATTCCGGCAAAATCAAGACCGAGAGTAGAATCAGAATAAAAATGGTCGGAATAGTCAGCATAATCTGGACAAGAAAATTTATACCATCGTCTAGCTTGCCGCCAAAAAATCCGGCCAGAAGGCCAAGCAGAATACCCAGCGACAAATTGATTACGATTACGGTAAAGCCAATCGCAAGCGAAATTTGCCCGGCAAATAGCAGGCGTACCGCTACATCCCGCCCAAACTTGTCTGTACCTAAAGGATGATCGGCACTGGGAGCTTTGAAGCTGGAAAACAAATCGCCTTTGTTGGGGTCTTGTCCCCTGAAAAAGATTTGGGTTACTAGCGGGGCGAAAAGAATCGCCACAACCAGGATTAGAAAAACAACCAGAGAGACGACGCTAACCTTATCTTTCATAAAACGGTTGAAAGAACTTCCCCAAAAGCCTCTTGATACGTTTTTGCGCCGAGGAGGTAAAGTATCAAGGTTTTTCGCCGTCGTTCGCAAGTCGGTTTGACTGCTCATTTTATCCTACTCCTATTAATCGTAGCGTACTCTGGGGTCAGCCAGACCGTAGGTAAGGTCAGCCAGCAAATTACCAAGCACAATCAAAATTGACAGGAAAAGTATAACACCCATCAATACCGGGTAATCGCGCTGCAAGGCCGCACTGATAAAAAGCGTCCCCATTCCCGGCCAGGATAATACCGACTCGATTAAGATAAGGCCGCTAAATAAACTCGGCAAAACTCCACCAAAAATCGTGATAAGCGGAGTCAGGGAATTTCGGAAGACGTGAGCGCGGCTCACTACGCTTTCGGACATACCTTTGGCGCGGGCGGTTCGCACATAATCCTGATTTAATACTTCCAGAGTTTGCGAACGGACAAAACGGGTAAAGACAATAATATAAGTCAGCGATACCAAAAACGCCGGCAAAATCATATGCCAGAGTCGGTCAATGATGTTGTCGTTGCCAATCGTATACATTTGACCAAGCGGCAAGAATTTTGGCCCGCCGCCAATCGCAATATTCGACACCAAAATTATTATTAGCAGACCTAACCACCAGTGGGGAACAGCGTTCAGAATTACAGTTATTATTCGAACCACGTTGTCGCCGAGTTTCCCACGATGACGGGCGGCATAAATTCCAATCGGAATACCAAGTAATCCCAAAATAGTACCGCCGACAGAAAGCCAAAAAGTATTAATTGCTGCATCCCAAATCATCGCGATTACAGGCCGCTTGTCCACGAAAGACTGACCAAAATCCAGCCGTATCACGCCCCATAGCCATCGGGCGAATTGAATCGGAAGCGGGTCGTTCAGGCCGAGCCGCCGCTCAATATCGGCAATCGTCGCCGCACTCATACGCGGGTCTTCCGCCAGCAAGCGTAAAGGGCCACCCGGCGCAGCGTGCATCAGCCCAAAGCTGATTACCATAATCGCAAACAACAGTACAATTGACTGTATTACTCGTCGAATTAAAAATCTTCTCATTTTCTCTTGCCATTCGTTCCGGGATGAATCGGCGGGTAGCGATTTGGTCAGGAGCGCGTCCTTGCACCCCTGACCAAATTACAACTTACCGAGAGAAATTAACTACTTCAAGCTCCAGTCGGTGTACTGGTTATAGTTAATACCAAAATTATTAGTCGGCGAGTAAGTAAACTTGTTGCTTATTACATCAAGGTTCTTAACCTGGAAAACGAAGATATAAGGCAAGTCCTGAGCGGTCAAGGTCTGTACCTGACCCATAATGTCCTTGCGCTTGCTAGGGTCGAATTCCTGATTGGCCTTCTTGTAGAGGTCAACTACCTGCTTCTTGGTATCAGTATCCCAGGCACCACTGTTTAGCGAAGGAATACCCTTCCAAACCTGGTCAAAGGTTTCGGGAGTGGTAGTCGAACGCCAGCCCAGAATAAAGAGGTCGTAATCAAACGGCTCTTTCTTAATCTGGTCAATATAGGTCTGGAATTCAAGCGGTACAATTTCAAGCTGTACGCCCAATTCGCCGAAAGTCTGCTGCGTTACCGTCGCAATCCCTTCGCGAATTTTGTTGTCGCTGTTGAACAAAATCTTCAGCTTGGGCAATTCCTTGCCAGCCTTGTCCTGCAACTTGCCGCCAACATTTTTGTAACCAGCAGCCGACAGAGTTTGCTTGGCTTTGTCCAAACTGTATTCGTACTTGGGAGTTTGCGGGTTGTAAAGCGAGCTATTGGACGGAACAGGCGAGAAAATCGGCTGGCCCAGACCCAGGTTCAACTTGTCAACAATGTCCTTCTGAGGGGTGGCATAAGCCAGAGCCTTGCGAAGTTCAATATCCTGCAAGTAAGATTTGCGGAAGTTGAAGCCAATGTAAGTCCAGCTGGATTGGAAGCTGTAATATTCGACTACAGTAGCGTTAGTCGCTTTCTTGGCTTCTTCGTAGTCATTCGCCGTAATACCGTTTACAAAATCCAGTTCGCCCGCTTTCAGCTTTTGAACCTGGACGGCACGGGAAGGTACAATCTGGATGGTAACGCTATCCAGTTGCGGAACAGGGTAGAAAGTCGAGTTGTCGTTGCGTGCAAAAGTAATATACTGTCCGCGCTTCCATTCTTTCAGTTTCCAGGCACCACCTACTACGGTAGGAGCTTCAACTTCCGGGTTCTTGGCGGCATCGCCCCAATCCTTGCCATCCCAGATATGTTTTGGCAAAGGATTCAAACCCGCTTTGCTAATCGCATAAATATCGGCACTCTTGAACTTGAAAACCACCGTTTTGGGGTCGGGCGAAGTTACGGTATCAATCAAATCGGTATAATCTTCAATGTAAGGCCACTTGTTCGCCGGGTCCAGAGCATTTTTGTAGGTAAAAACATAGTCGTCCGCAACTACCGGCTTACCATCGCTCCACTTGTTGCCATCTTTTAGGGTGAAGGTGTAGGTCAATTTGTCATCGCTAACTTTCAAGGCTGAAGCCGCCCGGAAGTTGACGGTTGGCAACCCGCTTTTGTTGTCAGTGCCGGACAAGGATGTACCACCATAAAGATAGCTCTGCCAGTCGCTCGAAGTGGCATCACTGGTCAGGTAAGGGTGCAAGCTCTTGGCATCGGAAGAAACGGCCAAATTCAAATTGCCGCCCTTTTTGCCAGCCGCCGCCAGCGTTTCATTCGGGCGCGGATCTGGGAAGGAAATCGCGCCAGCACTGTAGAAACCGGCCTGAGCCGCCGCCGCAGTGGTAGCTGCGCCAGTTGCAGCAGTCGTCGCGCCAGCAGCAGTCGTCGCACCAGCCGCCGTTGTCGCTCCGGCAGCAGTCGTCGCACCAGCCGCCGTTGTCACTCCGGCAGCAGTCGTTGCACCAGCCGCCGTAGTAGCTGCCGCAGCAGTCGTCGCAGAAGCGGCAGTGGTAGCTGCCGCCGCAGTGGTGGCTTTAGCGGTAGTCGCCGCCGGAGCAGTCGTCGCGGGGGCAACAGTCGTGGCAGTTGGGTCGCCGCAAGCAACCAAAACGGCTGCCAGCATTACCCCTGCCAAAATTCCATAAAGCTTTTTCAGCTTCAACATTAGATACTCTCTCCTTGTTAAAATTAGTTTTTGCCGATAGTTTGAGTAATTTACCCAAACATCAATCTAACTAAGATTGTTTGCGGGTTATTAGCCGAACCCGCCTCAGCGTTTGCGGGATAGTTTTTCCGGGTTGATTTTCGCCAACCCCCTCCCCGCCAGAGGAGCTGATTCTCCCCTTTTCCCATTCGGGAAGGGAGGGAGCGAGTTATTTTGCGTCAAACGCCTTGCCACTTGCCACATCTTCGGCAAAATGACAGGCGGCGCGATGCCCACCACCAATATCACGGAAGGCCGGGACTTGTTCCTTACAAATCTTCTGGGCCAGAGGGCAGCGCGTATGAAAACGACAACCAGAAGGGGGATTAACCGGGCTGGGTACATCGCCCGTCAGAATAATCCGGGCGCGGCGTTTCTCGACCTTCGGGTCAGGAATTGGCACAGCCGAAAGCAAGGCACGGGTGTAAGGATGGGCCGGATGCTCGTATAATTCATCTTTACCGGCCAATTCCACAATTTTGCCCAAATACATTACCGCTACCCGGTCACTAATATGGCGTACTACGCTCAAATCGTGGGCTACAAACAAATAAGTTAAACCCAGGCGGTCTTGCAAATCTTCCAGAAGGTTCACAATCTGGGCTTGAATAGATACATCAAGGGCCGAAACCGGCTCATCCGCTACGATAAAATTGGGGTTAGCCGCCAAAGCGCGGGCAATCCCGATACGCTGACGTTGCCCGCCCGAAAATTCGTGAGGGTAACGATTAATGTAGTAGCGGCTCAAGCCGACCTGTTCCAAAAGTTCTTCGATACGCTCCTGACGAGCCTTGCCTTCGGCCAGTTTGTGAATAATTAACGGCTCGGCAATAATATTGGCAACCGTCAAACGGGGATTAAGCGAGGCATAAGGGTCTTGAAAAATCATGGTCATCTGGCGACGCAAATTTTTGAGTTCTGCACCTCTGGCATCGGTAATATTTTGGCCTTGAAAGTAAATATGCCCGGCGGTAGCCTTGTTTAGCTGGAGGATAGTCCGCCCGGTGGTACTTTTGCCGCAGCCCGATTCGCCTACCAGACCGAGTGTTTCGCCTTTTTTAACGTCAAAGCTAACGCCGTCTACCGCCCGTACTGCCCCAACCTTCTTCTGAAAAATAATGCCCTGATTAATTGGAAAGTGCATTTCCAAATCCCGCACGCTTAAAATTGCTTCGGGGTCAACTGGCGGTTCGCTGGCTTCGGGCTTGCCCAGTGTTGCCAGAGCCGCTTCGGTCATCTGGATACTCTCAGTGTTGATTTTTGTTTCTTCGGCCATCCTAAGATACCACCGTTTCACTATCCGAGCGCGGGGCTGGAGTTTCCATATTTACCTCAGCGTGACAGGCAATCATGTGCTTTTCGTAATCTTCGGAGGCAGTATCCGAACCGCCATCCGCCGCCGACCACGCCACGCTGCCAGTATTGCGGCTTTCGTAAATACCTAACCGATTCTGAATTGGGACGGTTCGTAAGGCCGGGAAGATTTTAGAACATTGCTCCATCGCGAAATCACAGCGCGGCACAAAAGGGCAGCCCTGCACCAAATCGGCCAAATCGGGCGGCGAACCTTTGATAGGCTTGAGCCGTTCGTGCCGGGTTTCGTCCATACGCGGGATAGAGCGCAATAGTCCCATCGTATAGGGTTGGCGCGGGTTGGCGAAAAGTTCCTCGCTGGTAGCCGATTCGACGATATGCCCGCCATACATTACGTGAATACGGTTTGCCATGCCCGCCACAACTCCAAGCGCGTGGGTAATCAGCATAATGGCTGTACCAGTTTCGGATTGCAGCTTGCTTAGAAGTTCCAAAATTTGAGCTTGAATAGTCACATCAAGGGCGGTTGTCGGCTCATCGGCAATAATTAGTTTGGGACGGCAAGCCAGAGCCATTGCAATCATTACGCGCTGGCGCATCCCACCGCTAAAATGATGCGGATAGCTTTTGATACGGTCAGCCGCGTTAGGAATACCGACCATTTTCAGCAAATCAATGCTTTCTTTAGTGGCTTGCTCTTTGCTCATCCCCAAATGGGTCATAAGCGGCTCATTTAGCTGGCGACCAACCGTTAGCACCGGGTTAAGCGAGGTCATGGGGTCCTGGAAAATCATGGCGATTTCCTTACCGCGCACCTGCCGGATTTCTTTATCGTTCAGCTTGAGCAAATCACGTCCCTCGAACAAAATTTGCCCGCCTACAATTTGGCCCGGTGGATTAGGAATCAAGCGTAAAATCGAAAGAGCCGTGACACTTTTGCCACTACCGCTTTCGCCTACTACCCCCAGCGTCTCGCCTTTATCTATTGTAAAGGAAACATCGTCAACGGCTTTGACAACGCCTTCGCTGGTCTTAAAAACGGTTTTGAGGTTTTTAACTTCAAGCAAAGCTGGCATTAAACTGATACACCTTCCACATCGAGTTTAATTATCGAGTTTAGCACAAATCTAGGGTAAAAAAGGTTTTGATAGACCAAAGCTACAGAGCAATTACGCGCCTTATAACAAAAAGACAGGCAAGACTGCTTTGGCTAACCTGATTTTTCCATTACCCTTGTCGGGCCAATTTTATTCAAAATTTTAGCAAATTTAATTGCTATATTTGAGAGATTGAGCTAGAGAATGTTTTGTAATAGATTTCTGGCACTTGCTAAAGCGACTTATCTAAGCTACAGCAGAGCTAATCCGAAACTTAACACTCCGCTAATTTATTCTGGGCAGGATTATACATTATGCTGGAAAAACTTGCAAATTAGTAACGTTGTTCACCATTTTAATATTTCAAAATCAAGAAAACATAACAAAGAAATACAAAAAAAACCGCCCCTTTGCCGAAGCGGTTGTCCTGCAAGTTTGGTGGATTTAATCTTTTTCAGGAAGCGGTTCGCAAACAGTCGAAACCTCCCATTCCTGCTGAATAATTTCGGCCCGCCGTTCCGGGCTAAGGTAAAAAACCGGGACTACTTCCGACTGCGGGGCAACCGGGCGCGTTTCAGTTTTGCTCCAGCCTAATAACCGGCTCAACCAATTACCCTGCTGGTTTTGCAAAGCTGTATCGGTCAGCCTTTGACCCGCTTTTTCGTGTTGCATCTCGGCCATATGCAAACGGTTTAGTTCAAAGCTGTTGTTATAGTTTAACATTATTGCACTCCTTTTAGAATATATTTTAATTAAACTTTAGAAATTATATTAGTTTTTATCTAAACTTATACCGTTAAATATAGGCGCACTGCTTTTAGCAAGATGCGCCCTAAAGAATTTACAGACTGGAAAGCGTTCCAGATTTGAAAAAATTTGCCGCCTGTTCTAGCAATAAGTTTAATTTTTCAACGTCCAGTACATAGTAAACTCGATGCTCAATTCGTTCAAAATGAACTATGTTAATCTTGTCTAGTAAAGACAAGTGATGAAAAATCGTAGCGTTAGATACGCCCAAAATTTTAGCTAATTCCTGCCCATAATGCGGCTTTTCAATCAAAGCTTTTACGATTTTTAGCCGGGTCTCGTCGCTCAAAGCATTGTAAAGGGCTGCAATCGAAGCGGGAGTAACACTTTCCAAATCACTTTTACTGTTATCTTCTTCACCTGATAAAGCTGTATGCTCTGGCCCAAAAACCACCACGAGGGTAGTTTCTTCTTTATTATCGGTTGCCAGCACGCCTTTCGGACAAAACGAAGTGGGAGCGAGTAACACCCGCTCGTAATTGTCTTTTTCGTCAGTCAAGTACAAATTGGTCAAATTGGTCAGAAATTTTAGCGAACCGATTTGATTTATTCTGGTTTGAGCTTGCTCGGCCATTTGTTGCTGGATTTGCACCCGTTTTTCGGCTTCACCCGCCAGAATTACGTACCAGAAATGTTCGATTAATTCCGCCAGATTTTCCCGGCTTTCCTCAGTATTAATTACCAATTCGACCAAACCTGGCACTTTTTCGGCGGGAACAGTCATGTTTTTCTCGACGTGTTCGGTTAGCAAAGCCGGGTCAGCCAATAATTCTTCGATACGGGCTTCTACCCGCAAATTACCCCGAAAAATTTTGCCAAAAGAAAGCAAGGCAATCGCCAAATCGGTACGGGGTAGTTGGGCTAAACTTTGCAAAAAAGTTGGTACATCGCGGTGAAAATTTTCGCCTATCAAACTCAGTAAACCTACGCCGGGATAGCACAAATCATCAAAGAATTTGTCCAAATTTGCCAGCAAACGCGGGCGTAGCTTGTTACGTATTTTCAAGGCTAATTGCTTTTCATCCGCACTTTCCTGTATCGTCCCTGCCGCTACCGAGAGTCCACGAATTACGTCATAAACGGGCGAGACTACGATTTCAATTTTTGGTTCTTTTACATTTGCCAATATTTAACCAAGCTTTCAGTCTTACTTTCATATTTCATCTAAACTATAGCCGAGTATCTAAAGTTTGTCAAGAGGGTTTTGATGAATCTCAAATTTTGGGGTTGCCGAAAACTGAGCGTATTTTGCTTAAAACGGTAATAGAGGTAAAAGGCTTGGATATCAGGTTTGCTTCGGCTTCGAGAAGATTTTGGCTGCTTAATGCCCCCTGAGTATAACCTGACATATAAATTATATGGGTATCAGGATGAGTTTGCTGAATCTGCTTTACCATATCCGGGCCGTACATTTCTGGCATTACTACATCAGTTAAGACTAAATGAATTGGTTCGATGGCATCTTTACAAATTTGCAGGGCTTCTTTAGGTCGGCTCGCTTCCAATATCCTATAGCCATGACTGAGCAAGATTTTGGCAATTAGCTGCCGAATACTGGAGTCATCCTCTACCAGCAGAATAGTTTCAGTCCCGCTTAAGTTAGAGGATGTTTGAGGCGAAATAATACTAGCGGTCTTTTGTTCATTAACCAAAGGCAAATAAATCTTAAAGGTTGTGCCTTTGTTCGGTTCACTGTAAACTTCGATGCCACCGCCGCTTTGCTTTACAATACCATAGACAGTTGAAAGGCCCAATCCAGTGCCTTGACCTTGTGCTTTGGTAGTGAAGAACGGCTCAAAGATTTTAGTTTTAAGTTCATCAGGGATACCCTGCCCGGTATCGCTAACTGCCAGCACAATATACTGACTAGGATTAGCATAAAGATGGTTATCGGCATAATCCTGGCTCAATTCCACATTAGAAGTTTCCAAAATCAGTTTGCCACCGCTGAACATTGCGTCGCGGGCGTTCACCGCCAAATTTATTATTACTTGTTCAAGCTGGCTTTGGTCGGCCTTAATATTGCCCAAATTTGCATCTAAATTGGTGATAAGCTCTACATCTTCGTTTATCAGCCGCTTTAGCAATTTGGTCAAACTGCCAATTACTTCATTCAGATTAATTACTCTAGGTTGCAAAACGCTTTGTCGGCTAAAAGCCAACAATTGCCGCACGAGCAAAGCAGCCCGCTCCCCTTCGTTTTTTATACCGACCACGTCACTATATAAAGCGTCGTTTTCAGGCAATTGAAGCAATATTAAATCGGCATAACCCAAAATTACGGTTAATAGATTGTTGAAATCGTGGGCAATACCCCCGGCCAGTCGCCCTACCGCTTCCATTTTCTGAGATTGGCGTAGCTCGGCCTCACGCTTTCGCAAGCTTTCTTCGGTGTTTTTGAGTTCGGTAATATCGGTAGAAATCGCTGCAATTCCGTAAAGCTGGCCTTCCTGGTTAAAAAGCGGGAATTTGTTTTCAAAATAAGTGTGTACGCCGTCTTCCAGCGGCACTTGCATTTCATAAGTTACAGCTTTACCCGATTCCATTATTTGACGGTCAAATTCGATACAATTAGCAGCAACCTCCCGTGGAAAAATATCGTAATCAGTTCGGCCTAAAATCCAGCCGGGTTGAAGGTTAAAAAGCTTCTCATAGAGGCGATTAATTAAAACATACTGATGGTTAAGGTTTTTAACCAAAATAACATTGGGGGTGTTGTTAAGGATAAAGTGCAAAAGTTGTTCTTTAGATTGCAATTCATCCTTAACATGACGTAGCTCAAGCTCTGATTGTTCGAGTTCGCTTACACGCGAACGTAACCTGAAAAGCTCTTCTTCCAAGCTTTCGTTAGCCTGATTTGCCTTCATTTTAAACTCCATGTTTTTAGTGGAACGTTACGAATCTAAGCCTTGCTTCAGTTCAATTATATACTATTTTGGCTAAAATGAGCCATCCAACCGTAATATTCCCGTAATATTCGCCTAAAAACCTAGTTTCCCCATTACTTTGTCAAGTGGGCTGCCTTTGGGCAATACAATTAAAAGTACCTGATTGCCCTTCTGAATAGCGGCTACTTCTTTATCGGCACTGCTCCAGATTCGCTTTGGGCCGATAGTTTCGCCCGAAAGGTTGTAAAGTTTGGAATTATAAAGCGAGGCTGCTCTTAGAAAACCGCCCGCCGCTTTTTCGGTTTCCCATTGCGAACGCCAGACGTAACCATAACGTCCCTGCCCATCCTGCAAAACCTGATAGCGGTCTCCTGCCCAGGTTTCTACCGCAGTATTGGCCTGGTCGCCATTCAAAATACCGTTCAGCCAGATGCGAGATTGCAATTCACCCATTGTATTTATGTCAACTGATTTCCAGCCGCTACCGAGTGTATCAACCACCGAAGGCAAATCAACTTTAACCGGGTCAATCCCTTTATCATATTTTTCGGGATGCAAAATCTGGGAGGTTGAGCGTGGCGGCTTTTCGGTAAACATTTTATTCACGGCCTCATAGCCACCCTTGCGAAAAATCCCCTGCACAAAAGTAAACCCTTCCTGATAGGGAAAACTCAAAGTATCTTTCAGAATAAGCGGCGCACTATTTAGGCTGCTTTGCCCAACCTGGCTGGCTTCCTTGCGGATTTGCCCTAGCTCTTGCTGGTTCAAATTCCCGGCCTGCACCCATAGCGTTTGCGAATTCACCGCATCGCCTTCAATAAGGGCAGTTAAGGCGTAATCTAAATCGTCGTTGCCTTCGGTAGCACCGGGCTGGCGCAGGGGGCGTACTTTTTGCAAATCAAAATTTTGGTCTTGCAAAGCGTGGGTTAATTCATGGGCAGCGGTAAATTTGGCAAGCGGGCCGACTTTATCGGGCTGCTGGTCTACTATTATATAGAATTTCTTGGTACGCGGGTCATAGAAGCCCAAGACCTGCTCGGTCTGCAAAGCATTATAAGTTTTGGCTAAATCAAAATTGGACGGCACAAAGCCAAAAGTTTCAAGAGTCTTTTCGGCTTGAGCAATCTGTTCAGGTGGGTTATCGCGATTGAAAAGCTCTAGCTGGTATTTCGCTAAGGCATCGCGGGTCATAAAATATTTGCCGACGTTATCCTTGAAAGCCAGGCAGCGTACTTTGGTAGTTTGCTGGCCGACGCTATCCAGCACTTGCTGGGCCGAAGCAGGAACTCCCACCGTCGCCGGAACGGGTACTTCGGCGGCGGCGTTAGAAGTGGCAGCACCAGCCGCAATGCTGGTAGTGGTTGGGGTGCAGCTAGGCAGAGTGGCTTGCGATGAGGAATTATCGCCACAAGCAACCAATAGCAAAGTTGATATAAGTAAACCGAGCAGAGCAAGGGCAAAACGACCAGAAATAGTGCGCCCTGACCGAAGAAATTCAGTCATAGAAAACTCCTTGCGTTGTAAGATAAAAGCGACATGCTACTATCAGTACAAATATAGCAGTACACTGGCAAAATGCCGTACAGATGTTGTATTATAATTATAGCAAAATTACGTCCAAATCTCGGCCAAAAAACCGGGCTGACGTAAGCCTATTTATGAATTTGCAAGATAATCGGCCCTTTTTTGCAATTAATTGCTTGACAAAACAAGTAGACATAAATTACAATTGAAGTGGAATTCCAGCTTTTTACGGGAGAGATGAGGCCCTTTTTATGCTTAGTGGTGAAATCAGAAAAATCTTTTTAGATTTCTTTATAGAAAACGGACATCTACATATACCGAGTTCTTCGCTTGTGCCGCCAGCCAATGATAAAACGGTTTTATTAACGACTGCCGGAATGCAGCAAATGACTCCTTTTTTTCTGGGCCTGCAAACTCCGCCCCGCCCGCTTTTGACTACTGCCCAAAAATGTTTTCGGACGGGCGATATTGATGAAGTAGGCGACCCCAGCCATTTGACCTTCTTTGAAATGCTGGGGAATTTTTCGGTGGGCGAATATTTTAAGGAAGGCGCGATTACCTTTGCCTGGGAACTACTCACTAATCGCTACAAAATTCCCGAAAGCAAACTTTTCCCTTCGATTTATCCCAGCGATAACGAAGCTCGCGAACTTTGGACAAAGAAAATTGGTGTGCCGGAAAGCCGCATTACCGCCATTCAGGATAACTGGTGGGGGCCAGTGGGCGCGACAGGCCCATGCGGGCCGGATAGTGAAATTTATTATGATTTAGGGCCAGAAGTAGACCCTGACCCAAACGCGATTGTTGGTATTTCACCGCGCTATCTGGAAATCTGGAATTTGGTTTTTATGCAGTTTTTGCGAGGCCCAGACGGTAAAGACGTGCCACTCCCCCGCCAGAATATTGATACGGGCATGGGTCTGGAACGCCTGACGCTGGTCTTGCAAGGCAAAAGCAGTATCCACGAAACCGATTTGTTTTTCCCGATTGCCCTCAAAGCCGCCGAAATTAGCGACAAGAAATACGGCGAAAGCGAAAAAACCGATTTTTCGTTGCGGGTAATTGCCGACCATAGCCGGGCCGCTACTTTCCTGATTGCCGATGGCGTGTTACCCGGTAACGAAGACCGTTCCTACATTTTGCGCCGGATTTTGCGCCGGGCTATCCGTCATGGACGGCTTTTGGGGGTGGAAAAACCCTTTTTGCGGAATACCAGCCAGGTCGTAATAGATATGCTGGGCAAGGTTTACCCCGAAATTAGCGAACGCCGCGACCATATTTTTCGGGTAATCGAGCAGGAAGAAGAAAGCTTTGGGCGAACTTTGCAAAGTGGCCTCAACCGCTTCGATTTGCTAATCGGGGCGAACCCGCTTAATGCCGCGCAGGACAATCGCTTGCAGGATACCGGGCCGGAAGTTGGTTCAGAAGACGAAGGCGGCTTGCTGATTAACGGGCAGGACGTGTTTGAGCTTTTTAGTACGCACGGCTTTCCACCCGATTTGACCCGCGAACTTGCCAGCGAACGCGGCTTCAAGATTGATTGGGAAGGTTTCGAGCAAGCTCAGGAGCAACATCGCGAAGCCAGCCGTAGTTTGGCCCGCTTTGCCACCAATCGCCCGGATATGGAAGAATACAAGGCTCTGGATGTCCGAACTACCCCTTTCAAGGGCTACGAAGGTACAACTTTCAATGCTCCTGTCCTGGCGGTATTTGTGGGCGGCAAGCGGGTACAGCAAGCCGAAGCCGGGCAGGATGCCGAAGTGGTTTTGACCGAAACCCCTTTTTACGTCGAAAGCGGCGGTCAGGTTAGCGACCAGGGCTATATTCAGACCGAAGCAGGCCGCTTTTTGGTCGAAAATACCTATAAACCCGTTGGGGATGTAATTGTACATCAGGGCCGGGTAGTCGAAGGTTATATCACTTTACAGGATGTCGCCGAAGCGGTAGTGGAAGAAGACCGCCGTCTGGATACGGCCCGCAACCATACCGGCACCCATATTTTACATCAGGCTCTAAAAGACATTTTGGGCGATATGGTCGGGCAAGCCGGGTCATTGGTCGAGCCGAGCCGCTTGCGTTTCGACTTTACCTACCCGAACCAGCCAAGCCCGGAACAATTGCTTGAAATCGAGCGAATTGTAAACGAAAAAGTACGGGCCGATTTAGACGTAAGCGTCGAGCTATTGCCGCTTGAAGAAGCCCGCAAAAGCGGGGCGGTAATGATGTTTGGCGAGAAATACGGCGATACCGTTCGGGTACTTTCGGTGGGCGATTATTCCAAAGAGCTTTGCGGCGGAACACATCTCAAGCGGAGCGGGCAAATCGGTCTAATGGTTATTACTGCCGAAAGCAGTATTGGAAGCGGTTTACGCCGGATAGAAGCCGTTACGGGACGATACGCCGAGAAAATGGTGCAGGAACGGCTTAGAGCTTTGGACAAAGCTTCGAGTGCCTTGCAGGTTAAGCCTGAAGCCGTCGGCGAAGAGGCTTTCCAGCTAAAACAGCGGGTGCGCGAACTTGAACGCGAAGTCCAGAATATGTTGCAAAAACAGGCTCAAAACCAATCGAGCGAATTGCTCAATCAGGCGGTTGACATCGCTGGAGCAAAAGTGCTGGCGACCAAAGTTAATGCTGCCACCGTCGATATTTTGCGAGGGGTAGGCGACAAATTGCGGGATAGCCTGAAAAGCGGGGTAGTTGCGATTGGCGCAGTCATCAACGAAAAGCCCAGTATATTGGTAATGGTTACGCCGGATTTAATCGATAAAGGATTAAAAGCCGGAGATTTAATCAAGCCAATTGCCGAGGCAGTCGGCGGCAAGGCGGGCGGACGACCCAATATGGCGCAGGGTGGTGGCACCAATCCAAACAAGCTGGACGAGGCTTTGGCTCTGACAGTTGATTTGGTTCGAGAAGTTTTGAACAAATAAGAGCCGGGACATTGATTACAAACATTTGCTATAAGCATTAAAGTTTTGTTTATTGCTAATTGACTGCAACAGGCAGGAGGACACCAGGTCATGGGCGAAGAGCAGGTACGAGTTGACCCAAATGAAGATTTAGAGTCATTGATTGCGCGACTCAAACAGTCCCGCTCCAAAGATGTGGTGCTGGTCTTGCCCAGTAAAACGCGGGCGCTGCAAACTTTAGACAATTTTTATGCCTTGCGTAAAGCCGCACGGGACGACGGGTTAAATTTAACTTTTGAAGGTGGCAGTAAAACGGTTAAAGGCTTGGCTAAATTGCTGGGCTTCCGGGTAAATGGTGGCGATTCGGACGATGATAGCACTTTTGCGGATTTCGCCGGAGATTCTACCGAGCAAATTACGATGCCTCCAGCCCAAATGCCGCAGCGCACCGCCGTTTTTGAAGCCCCGCCGAGCGGCTTTGTAGTGCAGCAACCGGGCCAGCCCCAAAACAATGCCGCCCCCTCCGCTATGCCGCGCAATGGGGCAAATCGAGGTGAGTCGATGCCGCCCCCGCCTGCCCAGCCGCGTAGCCCCCAGGATTTCTTCAATGATATTCCTGATATGTCCATCCCTTCGATTCAGCCGCCACCAATGCGTAATAATGGCGGGCCGGGAATGGATTTCAATAATAACGATGCGGTTTTGAACCGAAACAACGTCGCCAACTTCTTTGATGATATGCCAGCTACGCCCCCACCTGCTCCGGCTCGTCCGCCAATTGCGCCCGAACCGGGCTTTGATTTTGCGGGCGGCGCAAGCACCGAGGGCCGAACAATGACTTACGAAGAGGCCATGCGTACCGGCATCTTTAATAGTAATGAAGCACCCAATTTATCGTCTGGCTTCCAATTCAATCCACAGGCAGAACCGCCAATGGGCGATGAAGATGATGTTCCGGCAGTTCCCCAGATAAGCGGTGATACGGCGGCGGACCGTTTCCGGCGGCCCGGTGTGCGGCGTGATGATGAACTGGACGACGTTCCTGGCCCACGTGGACGGCCCAGCCGGGGGAATCGGCAGCCTAAACCAGCCCGAAACCGAGGGCAGGGGGTAGGGATGCCTCCCGCAATTGCTGGATTGGGAACACGGGTCAATAAAATTTTGAACCCGGTAGAACGAACTAGCGGTGGCGGAATGGGGATGCGCTCCGAACTTTCGCCCGAAGAAAAAGACCGCCGCCGCCGCCAGAGCAGCCGCACTACCTTTCTTGCCTTCCTAATTATCGGGATACTGGTGGTGGCAGTAGCCTTGATTATACTGCTCTCGCTTCTTAATAGTAACAATGGTAACGGTGGCTCGCCGATAATCGGGGGCGGCCCGGTAGCCAACACCAGGCTTAACGTAATATACAAAACTAACCCGGTCAACAGTAATGTAAACTTGCTGTTGGATACCTCTAATACGGGCGGAGTGAGCGGAACAGCCTCCAATAATCCCGGCAACCAGCCCGGCGGCACAAGTACCGGCGGACGGTTGCCTGTAACCCAGATAACTGCTACGCCTTTTACGGCCAAAGCCGATTACCCGGCCTTTGGTAGTCGCTTGCAGCCGACCAGCACTGCTCAGGGTACGATTAACTTCTCGAATGGCGCGGCTCAACCTTTTGGTTATGGCGCGGGTACCGTAATCTATACCAACCGGGCGACTGGTGTAACTTACCGTTTGCGCGATGCCGTCAGTATTCCGGCGGGTAATCCTTTTGGCGGTGGAACGGGTAAAGCCAGTGGCGTGATTGTAGCCGATAAAGCCGGGTCGGTGGGTAATTTACCCAATGGCTTTAGCTTTTATTTGAACAATGGTGCGGTTGGAGCGCAAGCCGGGCCGATTGCTGGCGGCGCGGAACAGCCGGTTAAGGTCGTTTCTAAAGAAGACCAGGACGCTTTACGCAAGCAATTAGTTGCACAGGCCCAAAACGATGCTCAAAACAGCCTGAAGGACAAGTACAACCCGGCCACTCAGGATATTCAAATTATCCCTAACGGCGACCCGTCTTGCCAGTTTACCAAAAATCCAGGGGATGTTTCGGATACTTTTAGCGGTAGCTGCACAATTAACCCGCAAGCATATATTTATAACAAATCTGATATGCAAAGGGCGGTACAAGACCAGATGGTCAGCGACCCCAAGCTAAAAGTAGACCCGACTAGTATCAAAATCACTAACGCCGGGCAAATTGCTTCGGAAAACGGACGATTACGGCTTCCAGTAACGGCATCCGCCCTGACTTATAGTCCAATTGATTTGGACAAGTTCAAAAGCGAGGTGGCGGGCAAAACTATTGCCGAAGTACAGCAAGTTATTAATACTAACTATCCGCAAATTGACCGGATTGATGTAAGCAATGTGCGGGGCGACAAAATGCCGGAAGCCAGCAAAATTGACCTGACTACTACTCCCGGCGATGCCGCCACTACTCCGGCAACGGGTGGCCCGGCTTCTGGCACAATCACGGCGGGGGTCGGTACTGTTACTCCCGGTGCGACTAATCCGACCACTACTACCAGTCCTGCCCCGACTGGTACTCCCGGCGCATAGTGCGCTACTTGTGCCTTGACCCTGGCCGCAAGCGAATCGGGTTGGCTTTAAGTGATGAAACTGGCCTGATTGCTACCCCACTTGGCGTTATCTATGTCCGTAATTCTGAACAAGTTTTAAACGAAATCGCTCGGCTGGTGCAAGAACACCAGGCCGGGCGTGTTATTATTGGTTTGCCTTTGCGACTTAACGGGCAGGAAGGTATCGAATCGGGCCGGGCGCGAGATTTCGGTGAGGATTTGCAGAAATACATTGACGTACCAATCGATTTTATGGACGAGCGGCTAACCAGCGTTGAAGCTGACCGCCTTTTAAGCGATTCGGGCATGAAAAAACGGCAAAAGAAACGCCAGAGTATTGACGCAACCGCCGCCGCTATTATTTTGCAAACTTATCTGGATGCCGAACGCAGCCAGATGCGCCGTAATTCCCTGCTATCAGAATAGTCAGGTTGCTATTTTTCCTAAAAATGCTAAAATAATCCCACTGCGCCTCCTCTTCAGGCCGGAATTTGCTAAAATTTCAAGGATGGATGACCAAAACACATTATGCTAAACAAGCTAACTGATTTTTTACCCTCACGTCAGGGTAATTCTGTCGCCAACGCGGGCGGTCAGGACAAAGCACAAACTGATATTATCCCCACCGTTACTAACCGCCACCGCGTTTTTGCCGCTATTAGCAGCATGGCCTTTGGTGCGCTTTACGCCGAATTAATCTACTTCGCCTATAATTATTATGGTTCGGGCTTGTCCGGCCAAACCGTTGCTCTGGCGGTAGGCGGCGTGTTTCTGCTTACTTGCCTTAGCTTCTGGCTATCGTTTGCCCTGCCCCATCGCCTTTACCGTCCCCGCTTCAAGCAATATTCGCCTATTATTTTTTTGATGACCGAATTTACCGCCTCAGTGTTAATAGTGGTAGCTAACACCCTGCTAACGCTGGGCGTGGGTATTTACCTGGTAAACGGCCAACTAGGGGCGGTTGGGGAATTGCTGCGTTCGCTGGCTCTTTATTCGCTGGTGGCGGTAATTTCTTTTCACGGGCTGGTACTTTTCGTGCGCTACGTCCGCTATTTGTACGAGCGGGAAATGCATCAATCCTACAAAATCGTTACCTTTGCCGGAGTTTCAAGCGTGGTGATGCTGCTGGTAATTATGTACCTTTTGCAATACGATTTGGGCCGTATGGGAGGCTCTGAGCCAAACAAGGATTTGCTGTCATTTCACCTCAGCCTCCGTGACATCTGGCTCATCGTCATGAACATCTACGTCCTGGCCTGGCACTTCTCCCGCCTCGCCGACCATTAGGGGCAAGTAGGAAGTTGGAAGTATAAAGTCGGAAGTATTTTTACTTCGGTGAAGGGTTTGAGCAAGATTGTAATAGTTTCGGAAGTCGGAATCAGTTTCTCTGCTTCCGACTTCCTTTTTTCGACTTCCTACTTGTTACTTACCCTGTGGCGTAACCCTTTCAGGCGGGCGTAGAGCTTGCGGAAGAAACGCGGAGTGTAGCGGTTGGTGCGGCGACGGCGGGTATAAGCGATAATGCCAAGCTGGTAGCTAATCCACATTTCGCGGATTTGCTCCGGCGATTGCAGCAATACCGTTTGGCTACGGCGCAATTCTTCCAGTTCGCGGTAACTGGGTTGGCCGCCCTGTTCTTCCAGCAAAGCCACACGAGCGCGGGCCGCTTCCAGTTCGGCCAATTCCCGCTTTAGCTCCTCATCGGCCAACTGCGGGCCGTAACGCTGTCGCACGAAGCCATCGGTGAAGGAACGGATTTCACCCCGTACCGAAGGCAACTTGCGTCCCAGATAAGCCGCAAATTCGTAGGGAGTGGCAGTTTGCCCGGTTTTTAACCCGGCTCGTTTGGCTGATTTCACCATCCGCTGATAAACCGCCATCGGTGCAACATCGGTCAGCCGCAACTGCCGCTTGAGCCACCACTGGTTAGCCTGATACAAACCAAAACACAAACCAATTGCACC
>JBBQGP010000094.1:0-20040 GCA_038323095.1 Chloroflexia bacterium
TCGGTTTTGTGCAAATCGGCAATCCATTCTTTAGCTTCCTGGACACTTTGTTTTAGCTGGTCAAGCGATTGGCTAAAGCCGGAACGAATGGCATACACCGGGTTATCCGCCGTACCCTTGCCAAGTTTGGTTGGCGGCTCGTCTACCAGAGCTTTGGTAATTAGCTCCAGAATATCGGCGCAGGGGTCAAGGGCAGTAAGTTGCAAGGCAAAAGTTTGGGCGGTATTAAAATTTTCTTCCAATACTGCCCGGATGGGCGGCACTTGCTCCAAACTTTCTTTAAGGGCGAAAAGCTCTTTGGGCGAGGCGACCCGCTGAGCGGCTCTGGCGGTCAGGCGTTCAATATCTTGCACACTTCCCAGTAAAGCAACAATGCCATCGCGCAAGGCAGTTTGGGAAAAGAAAGCCGCTACTGCATCCTGACGGGCTTGCAAATCCGGCAGTTCGAGTAAAGGCTGGTTCAGCCAGCGATGTAGCATCCGCCCACCCATATTGGTACGGGTCTGGTCTAGCACGCCATAGAGCGAATTGCGCTTTGAGCCACTCCGCCCGCTTTCGCTTAGTTCCAGATTGCGGCGGGTTTGCTGGTCAAGGGCCATATAATTTTTGGTAATATAAGTAACAGGAGGACAAAGCTGGGCCAGAAAACCCTTTTGCATTTCCTTAATATAGGCAATCATTGCTCCGGCTACCCGAATCGCCAGCCCGAAGTTTTCGTTCAGCCCGAAGCCTTCCAGCGACCCGACCTCAAAATGCTCCAAAAGAGATTGCCGGGCTACATCTTCATTCCAAAAACGGCTCTCATAAGGGGTAAGAATTGGCCCGGCTTCGGGTTGGGCGAAAAGCTCCCGGTAGGGCTGAAGCCCGTCACTATCTTCGGTATCAACCGCGAAAAGCAATTCAGGCCGTGTCCGTCGCTCGTTTTTCTTGGGTACAAGCAATTCCGCCGGATGCAGTCGGCCAAGCTCTTGCCGCAAACTTAGCTTGAGTTCTTCCAAATCGCGCTCGGAAAACTGGGTACAGAAAAACTCACCCGTGGTAATATCGGTATAAGCCAGAGCCGCCGTTTTCGTCTTTTCGTCCAGCCATAGCCCCGCCAAATAATTATTGCGTTTGGGCAAAAGCATGGTCGGCTCAATTATCGTTCCCGGTGTAACCACCCGGATAACTTCACGCTCGACCAAACCTTTGCCCGGCTCGGTCATCTGCTCGCAAATCGCCACTTTATAACCACGTTCAATCAGGCGGGGCAAATATTTGTCGAGGGCGTGATAAGGTATCCCGGCCATGTCCCAGGGTTCAGCACTTTTTTTGTCGCGGGTAGTCAGCGTCAGGTTTAATTCCCGGTGAACGAGCAAAGCGTCTTCGTTAAACACTTCATAAAAATCGCCCATCCGAAAGAGCAAAACCGCGTCGGGGTGTTGGGCCTTGAGCTGCCGGTATTGGCGGCGCATTTTGGTATCTTCTATCATAGTTTTTGAGTTTTGAGTTCTAAGTTTTGAGTTTTGAGTTAGATTTAATCAAAAACAGGACGATGCTGGAAAAGCTGAGGAGGAACTCAAAACAGATTTCTTCGTTTAGTTTGGGCAGGTTTTTAACCTGTCAATTTTTGGTCTATCAATTTCTAATCTATCAGTATAATATCGCCAAGTATACCATTTTTGGCCGCTTCTTTCGCTTTTTTCCCTGATGAATTATTGATTGGCGCAGGCTATCAGTCAGCGACGCTTTTTGAATTGATAAAAGCGGCCCAAATTGATAAAATAGCCTAGTCCTGTGAAAATAGAGATTTACCAGATAAATGCTTACTCAAAGAGGAGAATTAAAATGCGAGAAGCGGTAATTGTAGATGCGGTACGCACCCCGGTAGGCAAGCGTGATGGCAAGCTGAAGGGCTGGCACCCGGTGGATTTGCTGGCCGAAACTTTGAACGCCCTGGTTATGCGCAATCAGCTTGACCCGGCTAAAATTGAAGATGTGATTGCTGGATGCGTCGGGCAGGTCGGCGAACAAGCTTATAACGTCGCCCGCAATGCGGCCCTTGCCGCCGGTTTCCCGGAAGACGTGGTTGGCACTACGATTGACCGACAGTGCGGCAGTAGCCAGCAGGCCGTCCACTTTGCGGCACAGGCAGTTATGGCCGGGGCGAATGACGTGGTAATTGCTTGCGGGGTAGAGCTTATGAGCCGCGTACCAATGGGTTCAAGCGGGGCTGGCCCTGGTAAACCTTTCGGCCCGCTTATGAACAAACGCTACGATAACGGTTTGGTGCATCAGGGGATTAGTGCCGAGCTAATCGCTAAAAAATGGGGATTAAGCCGCGAACAATTGGACGCTTTTAGCCTCGAAAGCCACCAACGGGCGGCGCGGGCGATTAGTGAAGGTCGCTTCAAATCCCAGATTGCCCCAATTATGGTTAAAAACGAGGACGGTACTACCGAAGTTTTCGATACCGACGAAGGGGTACGCCCTAACGCTTCGCTGGAAGGCATGGCGAAACTGAAACCAGCCTTTATCCCCGAAGGCGTAGTTACCGCCGCCAATTCTTCCCAAATTAGCGATGGCGCGGCGGCTTTGCTGATTATGGAACGCAGCTTGGCCGAAAGTTTGGGCCTGAAACCTCGCTTCCGCTTTGTCTCATTCGTAATGGCCGGAGTAGACCCGGTAATGATGCTGACCGGGCCAATTCCGGCGACGGCAAAGGCTCTTAAAAAGGCCAACATGACCCTTGACCAGATGGACGTTATCGAGATTAACGAAGCTTTCGCCAGTGTGGTGCTGGCCTGGCAGAAAGAATACGACAACGATTTGTCAAAGGTCAATATTAATGGCGGAGCGGTTGCTCTGGGTCATCCGCTCGGCGCGTCCGGCGCACGCCTTATGACCACCATGCTTTATGAGTTGGAACGCAGCGGTGGACGCTTTGGCTTCCAAACCATGTGCGAAGGCGGCGGTATGGCGAACGGTACGATTGTCGAACGGCTGGATTAAGTAGTTTTGAGCTTGAGTTTAAAGTGCTTTGGAATTTATCTTTACCGGGCGGGGTTTGCAAGATATTGCTCCGTCACTGGATAAAAACCAGGTTTTAGCAAAACAAGCGTTAAATTAGAGTTTGACTCAAAGTAAAAGGCTCGAAGATTTCAAGAATCTTCGAGCCTTCTGTTTATACAAAAGCTTATTTGCGAACCAGCGTGAGCAGGGTTTGCAGCAACAGCTTTTGCTGACGTTCAGACGCGGCTTCGTCCTGGCTGATATAGTAATCGAGAGTAATTCCGTTGTAGCCGTTCACAATTAGCCGGGCGAAATCTTCTAAAGATACGCTCAGTTCTTCGCCAGAACGAGCCAGCGTTTCCCGCAAGCGTTCGACTAACATACTACGGTAATCGGTGTAAAGCTTTTGGGACAGGCGACGGGCTTCCACATCGTAATTACTCCGCATTACCATATTATAAGGCAGTTGCTCCGGGTAGCGCAAAATCGCCGCCCAGAGCGATTCAAACCCGGCCCGCAACACTTCGCCAATTGTCCCGCTATGGTTCAGCGATACGCTCAAACCCTGCAAAACTTTATCCGCCGAATGAGCCAGCATTTCATTCAAAAGCGGTTCTTTGCCCCCAAAGTAATAATTGAGCATGGCAATATTGACCCCGGCTTCTTCGGCAATCGTGCGGGTGGTTGCTCCCTCAAAACCGTCCCGGCTGACTATTCGTACCGCCGCTTCCAGAATATGAACTTTGCGTTCCTGCCGGGTCTTGGGCGCGTCCTCAACCTCTACCGGCATTTTCTCTATTGCCATGCTTTTCCCTTTTGCTATTCTTAATAATTTAGCCTAAACAAAGTCTTTAATCAAACAATTGCTTAATTCTTTAACTCAATTGTAAGATATTTCAAGGGATAAGTCAACCTGGCAGGAGAAAAATAGCTCGAACCAAACCTTTGCAATAAAAAGGTCAGCTTTCCGAGATGAAAATCTTAAAGACAGGCAAGAATTAAATTTTTTTAGTGTGCTATAATTTGTTTAAGTTTAATTTTGAAGGGCGGGTAAGGGCTATTTGCGGCTATTATTGATAACTTGAAAGAAAAGGTGAAGCGATAATGAATGAGCAATTTGAGGCGGTAGTACATGCCTTATTAAGCCTGAAAGGTAGCCATGAGGCAAGCGATTTGCAACAAATGGCAACTCATTTTGATGAAGCAATTAAGGATGAAGCAAAGCTGGCTCAATCCCTGAACAGTGCCTTTTTGATGACGCTGGCGGGCGAAAAAAACCCCGAATATGAAGCGGCCCGGCAATTGCTGGAAACCGCCGCCAGTTCGCCCAAATGGGCTAAAGTAGCCCAGTTTTACCGTGAGGGAGTAGGCCGGATTCAGCGGGAAATCGAAGCGGCGATAAAGCAGTATCCCGATTTTGCCGCTAATCTTGAAAATTTGGCCGGGTGGCTGGCCCAGAACCAGTCAAACCCCGATAGCAAGGCTTTGAGTGAACATAGCTGGTCAATTTTTTATCCCGAAGCAACCAATATTCAGGACAATAAGGAGCAGCGTGTCCAGGATTTGCGGGCCAAACGCACCGTAACTATCAACAAGCTGGCCGAGAACCCCTTATCCGACCCGGCCAGTCAGGTACTTTTCACTTCCAACGTGTTGCTAACCGTCCCGCTTTCGCATAAAACGCTCGATAATACTCCCCTCAGCTCCGAACTAAAAACAAAAATCAGTCAAATGACGGACGAGCCACAGCTTTACTGGTATGACCACCCGATTCCAATCGGGATTGAGCCGGAAGCAAACGAAGTGCTTTACGGTTTGCGCGGTCTGGAAACGGCCCTTGAAGTCGAACGCGAAAGAGGGAATTTGAGGCTCGGTCAAAAAGTTAGCTGCGTCCTATCGGTTTCGGTGACGCACAAGGGTTTGCAGGAAGTCGCCAAGCAATATCTGGAAGAAGAATTGAGCCACTATCAGGCTTTCCAGAATTTGAATATTTATGCTTTTAGTGAAGCCGAAACGCAGCGCATTATTAACGAAGTGCTTGTTCCGGCGGCCCGGCATTATCTGGGGCGCGAGGATGCTCAGGAGCTTTTGGAGATTTTCGGGGTAGACGGCGAATATGGCCGCCATTATTCTTTCTTGAAGGCAATTCTGGCTATCTGGAATTTGTTCTCCCAGCCCGAAGTAAAAGCTACTTTCAAGATTGACCTAGACCAGATTTTCCCTCAAAAAGAATTAATCGAGCAAGCCGGGTCATCCATGCTGGAACACTTCAAAACCCCGCTTTGGGGCGCGGAAGGCACGAATAGCGACGGTCAACCGGTGGAACTTGGTATGATTGCCGGGGCGTTGGTCAATGAAAAAGATATTGCCAAATCTTTGTTTTACCCCGATGTGCTGTTCCCCAACCGCGCTTTGACCCCCGATGAGTACATTTTCTTTAGTGGCTTACCCCAGGCTCTTTCTACCGAAGCCGAAATGATGACCCGCTACGAGGATAATTCGGCGATAGACGGCAAAACCCGTTGTATCCAGCGTATCCACGTGACGGGCGGGACAAACGGTATTTTGGTGGATAGTTTGCGCCGCTACCGTCCCTTTACCCCTTCGTTTATCGGGCGAGCCGAAGACCAGGCGTACATTCTTTCGGTCTTTCCAGAACCGGGGACGCGGCTGGCTTATGTTCACCAGGACGGCCTGATTATGCGCCACGACAAAGAAGCTTTTGCTCAGGAAGCCATGCAAGCCGCTTTTGTGGGCAAACTTACGGGTGATTACATCCGTTTGTTGTATTATTCGGCCTATGCCCGCGCCCTGACTGGTGGCGACATTAGCTCCCTGAAAGCCGAAATTGACCCTTTCACGGGCGGCTTTGTCTCGCGCATCCCACAAACGGTGGCGTATTTACGCTTTGGCTTCAAGGCGGATGGCTTCTTTGCCAGTGGCAACCAGCAGCACGGGCTGGAATTCATCACGATGGGGACACAACGGATTAATACGGCTATTAACTTTGTGCAGGGCGAAGACAGCCAGCTAAAACGCCAGTATGAGCAGGAAGCGCAGGGCTGGAGCTTGTTTTACGATATTCTCGAAACTTTGGAAAACAAGTTGCAGCAGGGCGACGGTTTTGCTCAGGAGCTAGGCCAAAAAGTTAGCACGATAATCGAGGATTGTTTTATTCACGTCGCTTAATTAGTATTTTGGATTAGACAGGTTGGGCAATTTTGGTATTGCCCGACCTGTTTCTTATGTGCCGAACGTTAGAGTAGTATTGGCATCCTGAAAAAGACCTTGACAAATGCCTCAAAGATTGTTATATTATTAACGATTGATTTGTTAAATTTCTCACAATAAATGTGGGGATTAACCGCAATCAAAATAAAATCGAAAGGAGGTTAATATGCCAGAAACTCTAATTTTGGAAAGATTGGAAAACATCGAGAAAAATGAAGCACCTGAGAACGCGCAAAGGCAGCATCAGGGTAGTCAGTTGGCCGAAGAAGTCCGCCAGTATCTTCTGATAGAAATGGACAAAGCTGCAAAGGCCCAAAACTCGCAAGAGCTTGCCCGCCTAGCCGACGCTTACCGCATGTTTATCAGTTAGTACAAGGTTGTTACCGCTTCGGAGCATCGTCGCTCCAAACTTACCTCTTTATTGTTACTACCCTTGCTACTTAAAGTATTTTCATTTCAGCCAGCCGCGCTTGATTAAAATATCCCGACCTAAACTGCCCAACTGCACTTGTTTGGTATCTTTGTTATATTCCAGTTTGACCCGCTCGAAATACTGGACAGTATAGGTTTTACCGTCTAGCAGGCTTTTTTCGTCCACTTCCTCCGAAAGCGGGTAGCCATAGCGACCAAGCCCACCTCTGCTCCAAAACTGGTAGAAACCCAGCCGCACAGTATGTTTGGTTTCGGGGAAATACGATTGGTCGCGGGTATTTGGAATAAAGCGGCCCGGCACATAATATTTCAAGGCGATTGCCTCTTTGCCCAAAAGCCCCACCGAAACTTCTTGCCCGGCTTTGGCGTTGGGGTCAAATTCTAGCCGCACCCGCTCGAAATATTGGACAGTCCGGGTTAAGTTCAGGCCAGGAATGAATTCTGAAAATTCTTCGGTAAGCGGGTAGCCAAAAGCAGATAGCCCG
Organism: Chloroflexia bacterium; assembly: GCA_038323095.1. GTDB lineage: Bacteria > Chloroflexota > Chloroflexia > Chloroheliales > Chloroheliaceae > L227-5C. Next base: position 7,140 of record JBBQGP010000094.1, read on the forward strand.
CCATTTCTATCCCAATAATACTTAAAGCCGCCCACCAGATAATGCCCGGTTTCCGAAAAATAAGCTCGTCCGAGGTCAGGCGCAGTATCAGGTGCAGGCGGGTCAATCCGGGCCGCCGGGTTTACCCCATTATAAGCCGAGAAATCTGGCTCTTTAAAGCCCGGTACAGGCGCAACTACGGTTTTGCCAAAATCGCGGTTCTCGAAACCGCTCAACTGTCCGGCACTATCTATTCCATAAAGATAAGTGCTGCTCAGATTATTGACCGAAATCGCTGCGCTATGGGTACTGGCCGGGACGAGAGTGGCAAAAGCGTTTAGATTTGCGCTTATGTTACTGAATAGCGGGCTGGTTTTGGCCTCGCTCAATTTCTGCCAATCCTGCCCGCCTGTGTTGCGGTAAAATCCTTCTTTGGCGACGGCATAAACTATTCCCGGTACTTGCGGGTCAACCGCCGCGCCGTAAACACCTTCGGGCAAGTTGTTACCGGCGGAAAGCCAGCTTCCCCGGTCAAGGCTCAGGCGATAAAGTTTATTGCCATCTCCGACATAAAGCCTGTCGCCGGGAGCGTATACCAGCACAGTAACAGGGGTAAGCGGGTCTGGCCCGTTGCCGCCACTGACCCAAGTGCCAACGCTATTCCAGCTTCGCCCGCTATCCCGCGAAACTTTTACCCGGCCCAAATCTTCGGTTTTGCGCCCTTGCGTATAGCCCGTTCCGATGTAAACATTAGAAGGATTTTCAAAATCTATCGCAATAGTGCGAATATCAATATCAGGCGGCAAGCTGCCACTATCGGCAGGCAAGAAAGTTTTGCCCGCATCGCTACTGCGGTACATTCCGGCAAACGCTCCGCCCACCCCGACGTAAACGGCAGTGCGATAAGCCGCGATTACTTTGATATTGCGGTTTTTCAGGCCCAAATTAACCCAGGTTTTGCCACCATCGGGGCTACGGAAAAGACCATTGCCAAACGTTCCAACGTAAATTGGGCGTTCCGGGTCGTCGCCGTCCAGAGCCAGCGCACTAACTGGCTGGTTCTTGAAGTCATCAATATCTGTCCAGCTTTGCCCGCCATCGCTGGAACGGCGCAACCCGCTTGAGGTCGCCGCAAAAAGGGTTTGATGGTCGGCGGGGTCAACCACCAAATCATAAATCTTGAAAATTTCGCCATTCGCCGGGACAGAATTAGCCGCAGAAGCATTGGCGGTAATCGTCGGGCCAGATTTGGTAATGGTTGGGCTATCATCGCTTAATTGAGCCGCCCATAGGCCCAACCCGGCCAATCCCAGAATTAGCAACAAAGCTAACCCTAATCCGAAATAAGGTTTAGGCTTGCGCGAACTTTTATTATTTTCAGCCTGTTTTTGTTCAGGCGAAGTTTCGGTTAAAGACATCCAAATTTCCCTTGAGCAGTAATTAATTTCAAGTTTAGTTTACCGACAGCCAGCAAATTTTTACCACAGAAAACACAGAGGTTTCACAGAGGAACTTATGTCCCGTATCTTTTCTAACAACTTGAAACTTGAAACTAAACATCCAGCGCATTATAAAGGGAGAGGGGAGGATTGTCCAGAAAAGGGGGGAAAGAGGGTGGTTGGCAGGGGCGGAGCTGGAAGAAATTGAGGTATTAGCGGATACCAGGTATCCGCTACTTTTAAGTACCATCAATCAAGAAGCACCCCAAACCCCTGCTTGGCCCTCGAATATAGAACGGATGAGCCGGGTAGTGGTTGCACTAGGCGGCAATTTCAGCGCAACCAGCTACGTAAGTCGGTGTACCTGCCTGGTTATGGACGTTCAGGTAAAGGCCGCCACCTGTGATAGCTGCAAGGCTGGCCGAAACAATCGTAGTCGAAGTAGCTTTACCGTCCGAAGTAGTTCTTAAATCGTTAAGCGGGAATTTAATTGCCCCTTGATTAAGGCAAGTTCCCTGATGAATATGGCTGTGATGGTCGCCCGGCTTTAACCCGCTTATTTCGAGTGTAACTGTCACGCTATTATTGCCATTATCGGTAATCAGGCCGATGCCGGAAACTTTTGTGCCATTTTGGGGATTTATCATTACCCGGAAGCTAGGACGGCTGGAATCGGCAGTCAAGGCAGGCGCGACGGCGGCAGGGCTAATGGTAGTAGAATTGCCAGTCTTGACCCCCGAATTAAGCACAAAAAACAAAATCCCGACGCTTATTAGCATTAAGCCAAGCACACCCAGACCAATCAAGGGTAATTTGAAAGCTGGTTTTTTGGCGAGAGCAGGAGCTAAAGGCGCGGGCTGGGGTAAAGATTGGGCGACAGGTAAGGGAGTTTGGGGCGGTATGGGCCGGACATCGGGTTGCGAAACTCGTAAAGGCGTAGTCGGCAACTGAAGTGCGCCCTGCGGCGTAGCTCCGGGTCGGGAAGACATGGCCGGGTGGAAATCGAGTTCGGCCTGGCTTAAATGTATAATAGCCTGATGCAAGCCCGCTTCCATATCTTCGGCAGAGGCGAAACGGGCTTCGGGTCGCTTTTGCAAAGCTTTGTTCAGAAATTGCTCAAGGGGCAAAGGGATAAGAGGATGTGGCAAAGGCAAAGGGTCGTTCATGTGGCGCATAGCAATTTCCCACGAGGTCGTCCCGGAATAAAGGGGTCGCCCGGTCAAAAGCTGGTAAAGAATTACGCCCATTGAATACAAATCAGTGCGGACAGTAGTTTGGCCCATAAATTGTTCGGGAGCCATATATTCAGGCGAACCAACCGCCACCCCGGTTTGGGTCAGGCTCACATCTTCTTTCAAGGTTTTCGCCACCCCAAAATCGGCGATTACCGCCCGGTTATCCTGATATAGCAAAATGTTACCGGGTTTCAAATCACGATGAATAATTCCCTGACGATGGGCATAACTCAGACCACTCAAGGTTTGTTCAAATATTCGCAAAGCCTGCATACGGGAAAGCGGTTCGCGCCGGATACGCTCCAGCAAGCTGCCGCCACGCACATAAGGCATTATCAAGTACAAGTATTCATCGGTGCTGCCATAATCAATTACAGGCAAAATGGCCGGGTGGTCGAGTTGGGCGACAGCGTGGGCTTCCCGTTCAAAGCGTTCAGCCAACCGTAATTCATCTTTTTTGTTGGGGATAACTTTTATGGCAACTTCGCGGTTCAGGCTAAGTTGAGTACCTGACCATACTTCGGCCATGCCGCCCTTGCCGATAAGGGCCAACAGCTGATAAGAGCCTAGTTGCTTGTTATGTAATTCCATTTCTTTTGTTCCGTTTTTAGTTCCCTGCTTTGATGGTTGGGCCAGAGGAAAAGTAAGCCCGAACCAAACACTGTACCCCGCTCTGTAAGATTTTAGGACAAAACTATACTAATATTTTAATGCTAATTTTACAAACATGCAAGGGTAAGGAACAACCAAACAAGCGGGAGTTTATCCCGATGCTATTTTAGGGATGGAACAATATTCGGCACAAATTATCAGGCGGCGGTAGTCACCAAAGTAAGCTTTTGGGTACGCATTTGGGATTGCATATCACGGACGACTTCGACCAGACGATGAATTTCTTCTTTCATCCGTTCCATATCTTCGGGCAGATGCAAGCCCATTTCCCATAATTCGATAGCGGCATTAAGATAAGTAATTGGCTGCACTAATTGCTCGTGCAAATCACGAATGTCCAGATGAGTTTGGGAAGAAGTAGTATTGTTCATTTTAGTATCCTTTCGCTTCACGGATATAACCAATCTGCAATCTTTGTAAAACTCAAAGTTGGTTTCAGAAAGTAAAATAGTAAAGTAGTAAAATGGAAGCTAATCAAAAAGAAGGTTAAAACGAGCATCCACTGTAACGACCCGGTTCGGTTAAGAACAATATACTACTTCAACATTACAAATTGCATTAAGAAACGTACTCTAGTAGGACTTTGGCGGTACTTTTAGCAAATTGGTCAAGCCTGTGCTGCTTACCAAAGGTACTAGCCTGACAATAGGACTAACTAAAAATTTAATGAAAACAAGGCCAAGTTTAAATTTTGGCGACAAAGCGGCCCGGATTAAGGACACTTTTAGGGTCAAGTTTGGCCTTGATAGCCCGCATCAGCTTGATTTCGCCTTCGCTCAGGGCATTACCCCAAACATCACCGACTTTATGCTTGAGGGTAAGGGGCGCACTTTCAAGGGCAATCGAACCTTGTCCCGCTTCGGCTTTACCCGCGATAATTTTGACGAATTGAGCGGCGGCGGCTTCATCCTCATAGTTGGCCGAAAAATAAGTAATACCGTGTCCGGCCTGAGAAATAATCGCCAATTCCAGCCCGGTTTCGGCGGCAGTAGTTTGGGCCAGTTCCAACAAAGCAGCAGTATCGGCGGGCAAGATTCCGGCCTTTAACACCAAAGTTTGCTCACCTCGCGCTCTAGTGTAAGCCGCATCGCTAATCGTCCGCCAAAGCTTTTTCTGGTCGGCCCATTCGTCCACCCGTTCGCTACTAAGGCTATTATGCAGTTTGCCAAGCATTTCACTATCACGTAGCTGACGTTCGACGGCCTGCTTCGTGTTGCGGAATTCGGCCAAAAGCAGTACAGCGTTTTCAGGCGCGTCTAGCCCCAGCGTTTTGGCGGCCTGACTGTTTACTACCGTCAAGGCGTTAGGGAAAAGCCCGGCCTCGATAATCTTGAGGGCCACCTCACAGGCGGTGCGGGTCTCGCCAAAAGCGGCAACCAGAGTGCTGGCAGTATTGGGCAAAGGCAGCAGTTTGAAATTCATTTCGGTAATCAAAGCCAGTGTGCCGAGCGAACCGAGCAAGATTTTCATCATATCGTAGCCCGCCACGTTTTTAACCACCTTCCCGCCCGCATGAGCAATCAAGCCTTCGGGCAAGATGTAGCGCACGCCGATAAGCCAGTCACGAGCCGGGCCAAATTGCAGACGGGCCGGGCCACTGCTATTAGCTGCAATCGTCCCGCCAATCGTGGCCCGTCCCGACAAAGGCGCATCAATCGGCAAGGTCTGGCCGTTTAATTCAAGCTGGTTCTGGATTTCCTGCAAATTCGCTCCGGCCTGTACCCCAATCATCAAATCCGCCGGGCTATATTCCAATACCGCATTCATGCGTTCGGTAGATAAAATCAAATCCAGTCCGGCAATCGGGTTGCCTAAATTGCTTTTTGTGCCGCCGCCCCGAATTGCCACTTTCAAATTGTTGTCATAGGCAAATTTCAGGAAAGCCGCCGCATGTTCGTTGGTTTCAGGCCGGACAATCGCTTGCGGCTTGATGTCGTCTACTACTACCGCTTCAAGCTGCTGCGGATCACGGGTCAGGCCGTCTTCTCCGGCGATACCCTGCAAGCTCCCAAAATCTATTTCCGGGATTCTGGTCGTTTCAATCATGGGTTTCTCCCTTTGTTCCCTTCCTATTCTTGCCTTAAATCCAGGCTTCTTCCATACCGGGCTTGCTTTTGAGGATTCGCATTTTGAGAGACATTTCGCCGCAAGACTTTTTGGTCGGAAAAACTTTCCAGGGATTGACAATATCATCCGGGTTGAAAACATGCTTGACCCGCCGCATTACCTCTAAATCGTCCTCACTAAAAATCCAGGACATATATTCCTGCTTTTCCGTGCCAATGCCGTGTTCCCCGCTAATTGTGCCTCCCACCTCGACGCACAGATGCAAAATTTTCTCGCCACATTCCATTACTTTTTCAATCATACCGGGAATACGGGCATCAAAGACAATGTTGGGGTGCAAATTGCCGTCTCCGGCGTGAAAAATATTTGCTATCAGCAAATCATATTCCTGACCGATTTCGGTAATCCGGCGCAAAACGTAAGGCAATTTGGAGCGTGGCACGACTCCATCATGCAAATAGAAATTAGGGGCAAGCCGCCCGATTGCGCCCGCCGCGCTTTTGCGCCCGTACCATAATTTTGTACGAGTTTCTTCATCGCTGGCACTTTTGATGTCGAACGCGCCATTTTCGCGGCAAATCTGGACAATTTTATCGTTTAGCTCGTCCAGACTTTCTTTGAGGCCATCAATTTCAATCAGCAAAACCGCGCCCGCTTCGGGGGGATAGCCGGCGTGCAAGCCTTCTTCGATAATCTTTATCATTACCTGGTCGAGCATTTCGAGGGCTGCCGGAACTACACCACTGCCAATAACGGCAGATACCGCCAGACTTGCCGTTTCAACATCGGGGAAAAGAGCCAGAAAAGTCCGTACCGCTTCGGGTGAGCGCAGCAATTTAACGGTAGCTTCGGTGACAATACCAAGCGTGCCTTCACTACCGACGTTAAAGCCAGTCAAATCGTAGCCGGGACGGTCTGGGGCAGGGCTACCCATCCGCACCACTTCGCCACCGGGCAGAACCACTTCCAGCCCTAAAATATGGTTAGTGGTCGTACCGTAAGCCAAACAATGCGGGCCGCCAGAGTTCAGGGCAATATTGCCGCCAAGCGTGCTGGCCTTCTGGCTGGCCGGGTCTGGCGCGAAATAATAGCCGCTATCATGGATTTCGGCACTAAGTTCATAATTGACGTGGCCGGGTTGGGCAACGGCGTAGCGGTTAGCCGGGTCGAAGTGTAATAAGTTTTTCAAGCGGGCCATCGAAACTACTACCCCACCGCGCACCGCAATCGAGCCGCCACTCAAGCCAGTTCCCGCCCCACGCGGCGTAATCGGGATATTTTCACGGGCAGCCAGAGCCATAAGCTTGGAAATTTGCGCGGTGGTGCTGGGAATAACCACCGCTTCGGGCAAATGCGAATCTATTGAAAAATCATACTCATAAACCATAATATCTTCGGGCGTATGCAAAACCGCCTCCGGCCCAAAAATAGCTATTAGTTCGGCTACCAGTGCTTTTTTATCCATTTTGATTCAACTTCCTTTTTCGGTTTGCCTTGTTTTACCGCCCGGAAGCGGTTTGATGCACAGCAATTTCCTCTATTATACCCAATTTGCCAAGCCTAAAGCAAACCTTGTGGCTAATTTGTGTTGCTGATGCTTGTTAAAAAATATACCATTTACAAAGGTTGACTTTAAATATAAGATAAAGCGGTAATATTCTATCTCAATCAATTAAAATCGCGCCAGAATTGAGTAAATTAGTTTTAGCAGTCAGGAATATCATATGAACAACAATTCTTTGTCAGACATTACTCTTGATGTAGAAGCTCCCTTAAATTCCCTTAACCCGGCTTCGTCTTTAGAAGCTCTTCGTGAATATGTGTTTGCCGACGATATGGATGACCGCGCCCGGTTAGCGGTGCAGCACGCTGGAATGAAGCCCTATGTTGTGGAGCATATGCAACACGCTTTGGATGAGTACAAGCTGGCAGAACGCTTCGCCCAATTTACCAATACTCCTAAAAATGCGGTTAAACCAGCGAGAGTGCTGGATTTTGGCTGCGGTGAAGGTTTGTTCTTGCACGATTTTGCCGAACTATTGGAAGCACGCGGTCTATTAGCCGGAGTAGAATTGAACGGGATAGATAAAAACCGGGTGGCAATTATAACCGCCGAAGAATATGCTCAATCTTCCAAGCCGCCGCGCCCTTACCTTAATTTTTACGTTCACGACGGCCAAAATCCGCTCGAACAATGCACTCTTTTGAGACGAGAAAGCGAGCCGCAACCAACCAGCTTTGATTTTATCTATGCCAGTCTGGTTATAGAACATCTCCCTCAAGCTCGGCAACACGTTGAGAAGTTGTACAAAGCTCTCAAGCCGGGTGGAGTAATTTATTTTTACAGTTGTGATTTGGTACGCCTCCACGCCGAATTCGAGCATTTTCATCCTACTTTCAGGTTTTTTGGGCAGGCCGTCACAAAAATGATTATGACGGTTAATCCCGGCCTGAATGTCGGATATGAGGAAGCCACCTGGTTACAGGAAGCCGGAGCAGAAAACGTTCAGGCGAATTATGTCGCTACCGTAGTGGGAGGTGGCACCAAGTTTGGACGATTGCTGCTCAAAGATATGGTTATGGTAGCGCGGGGAACAGGCCGGATTTTGGTACAACGCGGAGTAATAACCCAGGCAAAATTTGACCAGATGATGAGCGATTTATATAGCCAATTAACCGGCGAAAAGCAAGGTCAGGGCTGGTTTATTGAAACAATGGCCCGCAAGCCCCTTAATGCTTCTTCTTGATTACTAGCGGCTTAATAGCGTACCTGATACTCATCAGCGTTGTTTTCGATAAAACGAAGTAATAATTCGCCTTCTTCGAGCAGGGCAGGCAAAACCGAAGCGGGAATTGGCTCGAACGGCTCAAGCAGCAGCGTGGCCGATTTCCCGGTTTTCTCCACTTTCCAGGTTCCGGCAGTAAAGCCGTCAACCAGAAAGGTCGAGCGTACCCTTCCGGCGGAAAGAAAAATTAACTTACGGTAAGCATCTGGTACAAAACGCGAACGGTCAGCATGAGAAAGAATCAGATTATCGTATTCGGGCAAAAAACGGACGGGCGCGGTTACATCCGGCGAAGGTAAAGCCGTATCCGGCAAATCATATAATTCGCCGCCTTGCTCATCTTTGTAAATTTTCAGTTCGGCCTTAAATTGCTCTAGTTCAGTATTCATTTTGATTAAACCTGACCAAACCTGAAAATCTTTAATCGAAGCCGGGCCAAACGCCGCCAAATAGCGAAAAAACAGCGTTCGCAAATCTTCCGCAGCCAGTGAGCCACCTAGCCAGACATCGCCAAGTGCATAAGCCGGGCTACCGCCTACGCCCCAAAAACCACCCGGCGGGGTTTGTACCAATGGCAAAAAAGTTCGTACCAGATAGGCTAAAGCTTCCGGGTCGCGGCCTGGTTCAACTTCCAGTAATTTAGCCTTTAACTCCACCATTGTACGGGGTTGCTCCGTCAAAAAAGCTTTTGCCGTCGCTATCAGTTTTTCGTTATCCAAATTTTTGGCGCGTGGCCCGAAGAAAGCCTGCAAAGCACGAACCAGGGCGGGCTGCAAGGCAAGGCGAAATTGCAAATAATCATTTGCATTTATTAAATGCAAAGTCGAACGTATGAAAGCGGTACGAATTACTCGCCTTTGCTCCATCAAATTGTTTAATTCTTCCCGCTGAAAATTTTGCTGCCGTGTCCAAAGGCCAATATAAGGCGGGTTATTAATTTGAGCCTGTAGCCCGACCAATTTTTCGATAGCTTGCAGAGCATCTAAATCAGCTCGTTCCAAAAGTAATTGCCGGGACAGAGTAGCCCGGTTAAGTTCCCGCCGGGTCAAAACCTGATAGGGCAGCCGTGCCTGGTTGGGCGCGGATACTTCAATTGGTTTATTTTTTCGCATAACTCAAGTTTATCAGTTTTGGCTATTTTTTACAAAAATTCCTTGATTAGCTACTGAGCGACCAATAACCGCCCATTACCTTTAATCATACAAAGTCTGCTGTGAAAATCTTCAACAAGGTTTATTACAAAAATTTGTGCCGTACTTGATTTGTTCTGGATTGCTGACTTTGGCTAGGACGTTATGCTATAATAGCAGTGATTAAAGATTGCTCAAAGGAAAACAGCCCGATGTCACGCCATTCTGGAACTGCTGCAATGTCGCTGCGTACATGGTTAGCCGATGGTTGGGTTTAGTATGAGTGTCTATTTATGAGAGTACGAGAGGGCGAGGACAGATTTTGAAAGAGCTATTTAAACGAAACACCCGGCAAGGCGAAGCGGAGCCGTCCGGGACAAGCGAGGCAAAGCCATCCGAACAACACGGGCCTTTGCCAAAATTTACCTGGAATCGGACACACGGCGCGGCAGATGCCAGTGGCGAGCCGGGCAAAGGTAAAAATTCTTCTGATATTCCCGACGATTTGTGGACACGTTGCCCGTCCTGCAAAGAGCTGATTTACTCCAAAGAACTTGAAAACAATAAAAAAGTTTGCCAAAAATGTAACTATCACTTCCGGCTTAATGCCCACGAACGAATAAATTTTTTGGTGGATGAGAACAGCTTTGAAGAAATTAACGCCGAGCTAATCAGCGACGACCCCCTTCATTTTGTGAGTTTGGCCGAGCCACCCTACCCGGTTAAAGCTGCCGAAACTCGCGCCAAAACCGGGCTGAACGAAGCCTTAATGACCGGCTTTGCTACCTTGCAAAACTTGCCTCTGGCACTGGCAGTCTGCGATTTTAGTTTTCAGGGCGGCTCAATGGGCAGTGTTTTTGGTGAAAAGTTGGTGCGTTTGGTCGAAGAAGCGGTGCGACGTTGCGTGCCGGTGCTAACCGTATCAGCCAGTGGCGGGGCGCGGATGCACGAGGGTTTGTTTTCGCTGATGCAGATGGCAAAAACTACCTCGGCCCTGAACCGTTTGGGTGAAGCCGGATTGCCCCATTTTTCGCTTTTGACCGACCCCTGCACCGGCGGCGTAATTGCTTCTTATGCCAGTGTTGCCGACGTAATTTTGGCCGAACCAGGGGCTTTAATCGGGTTTGCCGGGCCGCGCGTTATCGAGCAAATTACCAAACAAAAATTGCCCGCCGGTTTCCAGACTGCCGAGTTTTTACTGGAACACGGTATGGTTGACCGGGTAGTGCCACGCAAAGAACTCAGTTCTACCCTGACAAGTTTGCTCAAGCTTTATGGGGTAGCTTCTGAAACTTTGATGAAAGCGCGCGAGGCGGTGTATGCCCGATAAACCCGCCCGGAAAATTGGGCCAAAGGACAGGGATAAAGCTAAAGAAACTGCCCCAAAAGCCGAGAAAAAAGCCAAAATTGAGCCGTCTTCTGCTGAGAAAGAGCGCAAACCTCATTCGGAAGCATGGGAGCGGGTGCTTTTGGCCCGCCACGTCGAGCGTCCGCACGCCCTTGATTTTATTAATACTCTTTGTGAAGATTTCGTCGAATTGCACGGAGACCGCCGCTTCGGGGATGATGCCGCCCTGGTCGGTGGCCCGGCTAACTTTGCCGGACATAGCGTAATGGTACTGGGCCATCAGAAGGGTCGCAATACCAAAGAAAATATTGTCCGCAATTTTGGGATGCCCCGCGCCGAAGGCTATCGCAAAGCCTTGCGTTTGATGGAACACGCCGCCAAGTTCAAAATGCCGCTTCTAACTTTTATTGATACTCCGGGCGCGTATCCCGGCAAGGAAAGCGAAGAGCGCGGTATGTCAATGGCAATTGCCGAAAATCTGATGGCTCTTTGTCGCTTGCCTGTGCCAATTGTAGCTTTGGTGACAGGTGAAGGCGGTAGCGGTGGGGCATTGGCAATTGGGGTGGCTGACCGTATGCTGATGTTGGAAAACTCGGTTTACAGTGTCGCCAGCCCCGAAGCCAGTGCCGCGATTCTTTGGCGTGATGCTTCTCAGGCTCCTGCCGCCGCCGAAGCCATGAAAATTACCGCGCCGGATTTGTTAGGGTTTGGCATTATTGATGAAATTGTGCCTGAGCCGGAAGGTGGAGCGCATACTGACCGCCCGGTTTTGATGGCTACCGTTAAAGAAGCTTTGCTCCAGAATTTAAATAATTTGCTTGACCGCTATGCCGGGCAGGGCGAAGCGGGCATAAAAGCTATGCTGGATGCCCGTTATGATAAATACCGCCAAATCGGACGCTGGGCCGAGCTTTCCAGTTTTAGCAGCAATTAGTCGGTTTTGAGTTTTGATTTTCGGGTTTCTATTAATATGCCAGTTCGGTTGCTCTGCTTTTTCCACCTAATCCAGAAAAAGCAGAGCAATTATTTTAACCAGACTTTTAGTTAAATGGGTTTTTATTGCTTGCTTTTTGTTGTAAAATAAACATAAGGTTAAAACAAGTTAAAACCTTTGGCCCGTCTATCTGAGCGAAAACTTGTGAAGAGTTAATAAATAAAGTGAGATTAGGAGTTTCAGGGCTGAAAGCAATTTGCTACCGGCTATTTGCTCCCAAGTAAAGGTCTTTTTTCTAATGGCAAACCAGAAATCTAATCAAAACAAGAATAAAAAAGCGGGCAATAATCGTCCCAACTCACAAAATCAGAAACCGCAAAATAGCAATCGTTCGGCTTCGGCTGCTTCTGCGTCCAAACCAACTGCTACTGCGCCAATTGCCCCGCGTCCCAATCCTACCGTCCTACCCAAACCCACCGCAACCGCTACCCGCCCGGTTGCAAGCGGCGGCGACAAAAAGCTTACTCCCAAGCAACAGGCCGCCTTAAAGCGTCAGGCTACTCGCCGTCGCAATCAGTATATTGCAATTGGTCTGATTGCTCTTGTTACAATCGGGGCTATCGGCCTGATTATCGCGGTATTAAATCAGCCGACCAAGTTTGAATTATCTAATACAGTTTTAGCTGACAATGCTGCCGCCCGCATTCCCGATAAAACGTCCGTAGATGAACGCTTTACGATGGGTGCCTCGGACGCGCCGATTACTGTGACTGAATATGGCGACTTCCAGTGTCCGGCTTGCCGCCAGTTTGAAGAAAATAACGGTAGCAATTTCAAGAATGATTATGTTAAAACTGGCAAGGTAAAGTTTGTCTTTCAAACCTGGGCCTTTTTAGACCAAAATTCAGCTTACAAAGAATCGCACGTGGCGGCGGAAGCGGCCTATTGTGCGGCTGACCAAAAACGCTTTTGGGATTTTCACAATGCCCTTTACACTAACCAGCTTCCCGAAAATACCGGGAAACTCACCGCAGACCGTATGAAGCAAATGGCCGCCCAACTTCAGCTGAACCCAGGCGACTTTAACAAATGTCTGGATAGCGGCAAATACCGCCAAACCGTCAACGATGATGCCACCAAAGTAATTCAAAAAGGCGTTACCGCTACGCCCAGTTTTGCAATTGATGGTCAGCTTGTAACGGCTGGCGGCAAAGCTTCGCCCGGCACGATTAATAGCTACGACGATTTGAAAGCGGCGGTTGATAAGGCTCTTGCCGCCAAAAAGTAAAGTTTAATCCCATCCCGTCTCGC
>JBBQGP010000095.1:0-19746 GCA_038323095.1 Chloroflexia bacterium
AGCTTTCCCTGCCCCGGTGATAATAATGGCCCGAACTTCGGGGTCACGCTCCATACCTCGAAAAACATCCATCAATTCTTGCAGCATTTGCACCGTAAAAGCGTTCAACTGGTCGGGCCGGTTTAACGTTACCAGCCCTACCCCCTCGCTTCGGTCAAACAAAATCGTCTGATATGCCATTTTTCATCCTGTCTTTATTTTTGCTCTCGCTCTACAATAAAAGCTTTTTCCTGTTTTTTCCTGGGATTGGTCAATTGATGGTTCTGGAATTTGTCGGGATACTCGGCCATGCATTGTTCACATTCGCACAAATCCCGCAAATGCTCGTAAGTATACAGCCCCGTTTCGTGGCCGTCCTTCCAGACTGGCTTGAGAGCATACAAGCCCACCGCTTCGAGCGTTTCCATTTGATATTCGTTTGGCTCTAACCGCTTGATAAAGGCCAGACGGCCCGGTACGCCCATTTCGCCCCGGCAAGCGGCGCAAGGGCAATTCCAGCGCAATCTCAAAAAGGTATTAAACCCCTTATGCCCGTCGTTCCACTCTACCAGCATCCGGCCTTCCTCGCGCTTTAGTTCGATTTCAACCGGCTCAATGTATTCCATTTTGCTTGCTCCACTTCCTGTTCCCGTTTGTTACTGAAAATCTTGCTTATTTTAACATTAAGCGTAGACAGGTACAAATCTACAAAAGTTTTCTAATGAACATAGTTCAAATCGCTCTGTTATAATTTGCCGGGTGTGATAAAAGCAAAGTAGACAAGATTGACAAAAGGAAGCAAAAATAAATGTCAAGTAACCAATTTTGGAAGGCCAACCAGATGCCCGATTTGAGCGGGAAAATCGCGGTTGTGACCGGGGCAAATAGCGGTCTGGGTTATGAGGTAGTGCGCGGGTTGGCCCGCAAAAACGCTCAGGTAATTATGGCTTGCCGGGATGCGGGTAAGGCTGAAAAAGCCGCCGCCCGTATTCGGGACGAGCTGCCAAACGCAAAAATTGAACTAATGACGCTGGATTTGGCCGATTTGAGTTCAGTTCGGGGATTTGCCCAAAATTTTGCCGACCAATTCTCGCAACTGGATATTCTGTGCAACAACGCCGGAGTAATGGCACTTCCCTACCGCCAGACTAAAGAGAATTTTGAGATGCAATTTGGCACAAATCATTTGGGTCATTTCGCCCTGACTGGCTTGCTGCTGCCTTCTATTCTCAAGGCCGAAAAAGCCCGAATCGTAACTACCAGCAGCGTCGCTCATCGCTTTGGCAAAGTAGATTTTGCCGATTTGCAATCTAAAAGGAGCTACAATTCATGGGGAGCTTACGGTCAAAGCAAACTCGCCAATTTGCTCTTTGCCTACGAATTGCAACGCAAATTGTCGGCAGCCAGCGTATCAAATGTTGTTAGCGTGGCTGCCCATCCCGGCTATTCCTCCACCAATTTGCAGATGGTCGGGCCGAGTATGCAAGGCTCGATTATTGGCACAAGAGTTTCGGCGATTGGCAATAGCCTTTTTGCCCAAAGTGCCGAAATGGGCGCACTACCCACCCTTTATGCCGCAACAGCTCCCAACGTGCAGGGCGGTGATTTTATCGGGCCGGGTGGCTTAATGGAAATGTACGGCTACCCGGTTAAGGTTCGTTCTAACGCTCGTTCCTACGACCAGAACGCCGCCCGCCAACTCTGGCAAGTCTCCGAAGAACTCACGGGGGTAGGCTATGATAGTCTGAAACAGCTTGTTAAATAACAACTATCCTAATCAAAATTTTCGACGCAAGGGGTACAAATAGTATCCCTTTTTATTTTGTTCGTTAATTCATCTTTTTATATGATAATAATATGCCTTTACCTATATTTTTCCCGGCATCTTGCTGGCGATTACGGGTTATTTGTTTACTCAGGGTATCCTGAATGCCGTTACCCATGCTATCGCCTGGTCGGTTATCTTCTTCTTTGCTTCGGCAGGGGCAAGCTCGGCCTAACGGATGGTTAGCGAAGTTTTCCCGCTCGAAATCCGGGCGATGGCAATCGCTTTCTTCTATACGATTGGTACGGGTGTTTCTGCCGCCGCGCCGCTATTGTTCGACTGGCTAATTGCTTCTGGCTCGGTCTGGAACTTAATAAACCACAAATGGGAAAGGACGGTGTTTTAAGCCGCCCTTTCCATCACACGAATAGCACAAAAGGATTAATAGTTTTGAGTTTTGAGTTCTAAATTTTAAGTTAAAGACCGCAATCTTTTTAATACCAGGTAGTTTTTAACTCAAAACTCAAAACTTCTTTTAAACGCCGCTTTTGCTAAAGAAAGGGTCGTCCTCCCAGGCGATTTCCTCGACGGGTTCGGGTGCTTTCTCCACAAATTCGAGACGAAGTACGCCGTCATCGTAATAGTAGCCGTCCAAATCGCTTTGCAACAGAATGCGGGGCAGACTAACATTGCGTTGCACCCGGCCTGCCGAGATATTTACATCCGTTCCCAGATGGGTAATATAAATTTCGTCCTGCTCGTCAATAAAGGGCAAGTACACGCATAAACAGCGACGGGGACGTTGTAAATCTTTTTTATTGGCTGCTTTACCCGCCTTAATCTCTTCGACCCAAACTAGCTGGCGGTTGTAGAGCTGGTTAATTGGCGAAGCCTCCGAGAAGAGCTTTGCCCCGACTGTTAGCAAACGTTCTACCCCAATCGGCTCGTCATCTTCCAAAACCGAACGGAATATAGGCATTGGGCCGAAAGAGGTTTCGATTTCCTCCAGATATTTGGCCTGTAATTCTACCCAGTAATCAAAGTAAGCTCCCAATTTTTTATCTTTGGGCAAAATTTTATTGACTACGACTGAATCCAGCCGGATACCGTAAAGGCTCAAGAAAGTATAAGCTCGTTTGGTTTCCATAACCGGCAATTTTTCGGGGTTTAGCACCAGCCGGACGGAAACGTCGTTATTGATGATGAACGCACTCAAGTTGTTCATCATATCCATGAGGTTGTTTACCTCTTTGAAGAAATCGTCGTCTGGGCCACTATTACGGAAAGGCCGCACGAAACTGCTAAAGCCGCGATAGACCTTGAAAAAGTTTTTGCCGGTATTGCCACCAATAATCATTTCAGGGTAAGCGAGCAAGCGCAAAGTATTGCCGGTAGGGGCAGTATCCACGATAATACAATCCCATTTGCCGCTTCGGTACTCCACTAACAGGCGATTGAGCGATAAAATCTCGTCCATGCCGGGCTGGTTGCTGAGTTCGGCAGCGACGCTTTTATCTATGCCTTGCCCCTCGTAAGTATTGGCGACAAACTTTTGAAAGCCGCCCATATTCTTACGCATTTCGTAGATAGTATCTACTTCAAGGCCAAACAGATTAGGCGCAAGCGGGGTCAATTCTTCCCG
This sequence comes from Chloroflexia bacterium, assembly GCA_038323095.1. Classification (GTDB taxonomy): domain Bacteria; phylum Chloroflexota; class Chloroflexia; order Chloroheliales; family Chloroheliaceae; genus L227-5C. Next base: position 3,387 of record JBBQGP010000095.1, read on the forward strand.
GCTGATGGCTTGCCCCATCACATCCGAAAGCGAATGAGCCGGGTCGCTGGAAATAATTAAAACTCGCTTACCCTGACTGGCTATCAGGGCGGCGGTGGCAGCACTAATCGTAGTTTTGCCCGTGCCGCCTTTGCCGCTATAAATTATGACTCTCGTGGGCATAGTAGCAACCTTTTCTCCGTATATGTTTGCTTTGTAACAAGTAGAGCTGGCCTTGTTTGACCTTAATTAAAATGCACCTGTAAAACTCCATCCTTAAAGCGTGCGCCTTTTGCACTACGATGGGCTAAAGCTTGTGGTAACAGCATATCGCGCTTGAAATTGCCGATTTCGACAATTAGTTCATCACCCTTTTTGGTCATATTCACTTTGTCTACCTCGACGTTGGGTAAAGGCATTCGCAAAACGTATTCACCATCAACTTTGACAATTTCCTGCACCGCGCCCCGAAAGAAAACTTCGCCGGGACTGCGGTCTTTGTAAGTCAAGTTGCCCAAAGCGGCTAATTTTTCGAGGCCAACCACTTCGGCGGGTTGCATCGGTACTTCAAAAATCGGCAGGGGGGCGAAAGAACGGTAAACCAAATCCCGGTATTCCTGCTGCTGCTTGCAAAGTGCGCCAAAGAAGGGGTCGTTGCTACTTTCCGGCAAAATGCGATTAGAAACAATCGCGTCTATTGGGTAGTTGAACAAGCTCAAGTAAGTCGCGGCGCGTTGGGCTTCCTTGACCACCATTTTTTCGGGGTTCAGCACAATTCGATAAGAAGAATAAATTGGATTGACTAGCACTCGGCGCATTTCTTCGACCTGTTTGGCTAGTTCCGGGATAGCTTCAAAAATGTTGGCTTTGGGCATTAGCGGCTTGATAAAGGGTTTCGCCAATTTCAGAGTACGGTCATGCCAGGAGCCGACCCGGTCAGCGTACCATTTGAACATTTCGGGCATACTCAGCAGCCGGACGGTTTCCCCGGTAGGGGCGGCATCAATTACAACGTTATCATATTCGCCACTGCGGGCGTGCTTCCAGATTTGGAGCAGGCTAATAATTTCATCCATACCGGGTAGCAAGGCCAATTCTTCGGCGACTACTTCATTCGCGCCCTGCTTTTTTAGAATATTAGCAAAGTAACCTTCCAGTTTGTTCCAGTTAGTGCGAACTTCGTCCAGGGCGTTGATTTCCTGCGCCCAAAGATTTGGGGCAATATTGGTGGGAGTGGATTTTAGTTCCACGTTAAGCGAATCGGCCAAAGAATGAGCGGTATCGGTACTTACAACCAGGGTGCGCTGCCCTTCTTGCGCCAGTCTTACGGCAGTAGCCGCCGAGATGGTAGTTTTGCCCACCCCACCTTTGCCTACATAAAGAATTATCCGCATAAAGTTTCAACTTTCACCGATTTTTGGTTTTGGATTACAATTAGCAGGGAAGGACGCTAATAAAGACAGCACAGGCGAATCTGCGTCTTGCTCGAATTATAAGACGGGCGATAATAAGAATCTGTAGTGTGAACTACGTACTACAGATTTCGGGTGACGATATGGCGTAGGAGCCAGGGATAAATGCCTGCAATATTCAGTTTTTGCCAAACTTTGCTAAAAGGGAAGAAAAAGACTACAATCTGAACCGAAATAAAGTATAATTCGCTCAAATTAAGCAAGGCAATACTTGTAATAGCGAGCGGACTCAGATATAATGCGCTACGAAAATTTTTTGGCGCGCCTTAACAAAAATGGATTAAAACAATGAAACAGTATCACGTTTGGACAATTGGTTGCCAGATGAACCACGCCGATTCTATCCGAATTGGCAACGCTTTGGAGCAAACCGGCTACACTTATACCGAGCAGCTGGAAGAAGCCGACGTAGTTTTGCTCAATACCTGTAGCGTCCGGCAAAGAGCCGAAGACAGCGCAACGGGCAAACTCGGTTCTCTTATGCCACTTAAAAAGAAAAACCCGAATTTAGTAGTAGCGGTCACGGGTTGTATGGTTCCCCGTAACGACGAAGGCAAGGCCGCGTTATATAAACGTTTCCCGGTAGTAGATTTGGTTTTTGATACACTTGACCCGCAAAGTCTGGTCGAGATTTTGCCGGAACGCAGCGAACAACCGGCTTTGCCCGGCTCGGCTACGATTCAAAGCAAAATTGGCGTAACTGCTTTTGTTTCGGTTATTTATGGTTGTAATTATACCTGTTCCTATTGTATAGTTCCCTTGCGACGCGGCAAAGAGCAGAGCCGCCCTATTCAGGAAATTGTGGACGAAATCAAGGGCTATGTAAAACGCGGCGTGCGAGAAGTTACTTTGCTGGGCCAAACCATTGATGCTTACGGTCACGATTTGCCGAACCGCCCGGATTTAGCTGATTTGATGCAGGCGGTCAACGAGATTGAGGGCTTATGGCGAATTCGCTGGCTAACCAGTCATCCTAAAATGATGAGTCAGAAGATGATTAAGGCTGTCGCCGATTTGCCCAAAGTGTGCGAATATTTTAGCCTGCCAATTCAACACGGGGACGATGTTATCCTAAAGGCCATGAAGCGGCCTTATACCGTTGCCTTTTATGAAAAATTGGCGGCATCAGTCCGCCAAACTGTGCCGAACGTTTCGGTTTCTACCGATATTATTGTAGGCTTTCCGGGTGAAACTGAAGAGCAGTTTCAGCGTACATATGAAATGCTGGAACGATTGCGCTTTAACGAAGTCCACGTCGCAGCTTACTCACCCCGTCCCGGCACGCTGGCTGAAAACCTGGAAGATGATGTCCCACTTCACGTCAAGCACGAACGCTTGCAGGCGGTGGAGCATTTGCAGGAGAAAATCGCCAGCGAATACACCGCTCCCTTTGTGGGCAAGGACGTGGAAATTTTGGTAGAAAGCCGCGAGAAGGGCAAATGGAAGGGCCGCAGTCGCACTAACAAGCCGGTCTTTTTCGATAGCCCCACCGGGCCGGAGTACGATGGATTGGATTGGAAAGGCAAGCTGGTAGATATTACAATCGAGAAAGTTGGGCCATGGTCTTTGGTAGGTCGGGTGGCCGGAACGCCGCCAACGCCCAAGCTTATACCGTTGCAAACTTTTCAACCAGTCGAGGAAATTAAACCAGGCCAAAAATTAACACTAACGCTAACCAACAAATAATAAGTAAAGAGCGACTTGTTACTTGTTAGTTTGGAAACAGGGGGAAATAGAGTTGACCCAATATCAACCTGACGATAAGAGCCGGATTCGACGGCAAAAATCAGATGCGGCCATCCGGCTGGCGGCGGCGGGAAAATGGGAAGAAGCAGTACAGGTCAACAAAGAATTACTGGCCGTTTTTCCCGATGACTCCGAAACTTTGAATCGGCTAGGCAAAGCTTACCTGGAATTAAAGCGTTTTGACGAAGCCAAAGAAGCTTACGAGCAAGCCGTTCGCAATGACCCCAGCAATAGTATTGCCCAGAAGAATTTGCAGCGATTGGCTCAGGCAATTGCGGCGGCGGGCGGCAGATCTACTTCGCCTAAAGCTGCTTCAACCGCTACTCCGGCGATTGCACCCAGTGCTTTTATCGAAGAGACCGGCAAAACTGGCGTGACTAATTTGATAGGTCTTGCTCCTGCTTCGATACTGGCAAAACTCACCCCCAGTGACCCGGTAACGCTCGAATTGGACGGCAAAAATAACTTTTTGCTGGTCAAAAACGAAGAAGGCGAAGTGCTGGGTCATGTCGAACCAAAGCTGGCTTTGCGCTTGATTCGCTTTATTGAGTCGGGCAATCGCTATATGGCCTGGGTTACTAGCGTTGGCGATAAGCAGCTAAAGATTATTATCCGTGAAGCTTATCAAGACCCCACCCAGCGTGGTAAACTTTCTTTCCCGCCCAAAACTGGCAGCGCGGGCTATCGAGCCTACATCAAGGACACCGCCGTTACACGCTATGGCTTTGAGGACGAAGAGGAAGGTTCGGACGACGCTGCTGCTGACGATGATGATGACGATGGTGACGAGGAAGAAGGCGAAGTAAACGAGGATTTCAACGAAGAATCCGAACAGGACGAAATTTAAGAGTAAAAAACAGGAGGACGGTTATGCCTCCTGTTTTTTATTGCTCTTTTAGACGCAGGCTTGACAAATTCCTTTAAATCGATTATTCTGGACAAACTGGATACACATTGTAGAGAAACACGATTGGAAAGCTACTTTAAACCTTACAATCAGTGTTTGCCAATGTAGCTTCTTGTTCACTTTTTAATTAGCATAGTCAAAAGGAGACTAGCATATGGTGATCGAAAACAGACGGCAAACTGGCTTTGAAACCCTCGCTTTACACGGCGGACAAAAAGCCGACCCCACTACCAACGCACGGGCTGTACCTATTTATCAAACCACTTCCTTCACTTTTAACGATACCGAGCATGCCGCCAATTTGTTTGGCCTCAAGGAATTCGGCAATATCTACAGTCGCATCGGGAACCCGACTACCGATGTTTTTGAGCAGCGCGTGGCCTTGCTCGAAGGCGGTGTGGGTGCGCTGGCGGTAGCGAGCGGTCAGGCGGCGGAATTTCTGGCAATTCTAAATATTATGGGCGCGGGCGATGAACTTGTTTCTTCGGCCAGCCTATATGGTGGTAGCTATAACCTGCTCCACCACACCTTGCCCAAAATCGGTATTTCGGTCAAGTTTGTTGACCCCGGCAATCCCGAAAACTTCCGGCAAGCGATTGGCCCGAAAACTCGCGCTATTTATGCTGAAACCGTCGGCAATCCTAAGCTCGATACCCTCGATATTGAGGCGGTGGCAACTATTGCTCACGAAAACGGTATCCCGCTTATTATTGACAACACTTTGCCCAGCCCTTATTTAGTGCAACCGCTAAAATGGGGGGCGGATATTGTAACTCATTCCGCCACCAAGTTTATTGGCGGTCACGGTACAAGCATTGGCGGGCTTATTGTAGATGGCGGCAAGTTTGATTACGGCAATGGTAAATTTCCCGGCCTTTCCGAGCCGGACAAAAGCTATCACGGCTTGAAATATACCGATTTAGGCAATCTGGCTTATATTCTGAAAGCGCGTGTCCAGCTTTTGCGAGATTTAGGCCCGTCGGTCAGCCCTTTTAACAGCTTTTTGTTTTTGCAGGGCCTTGAAACTTTGCCGCTTCGGATGGAGCGACATAGCTCGAACGCCCTCAAAGTTGCTCAATTTCTGGAAAAGCACCCTAAAGTTAATTGGGTCAATTATCCTGGTTTGGAAAGCCAGCCCACCCATGCCTTAGCCCGCAAGTACCACGAAGACCGGGGTTATGGAGCAATTATTGGCTTTGGCATTAAAGGCGGACTGGAAGCTGGTCGTAAGTTCATTGACCACCTAACTTTATTCTCGCTACTGGCGAATGTCGGCGATGCCAAATCACTGGTAATTCATCCGGCCAGCACGACCCATTCACAGCTAACTGTTGACGAACAATTTGCTACCGGCGTAACCCCTGATTTCGTCCGGCTTTCGATTGGCATCGAAACAGTAGACGATATTCTGGAAGATTTAGACCAGGCTCTTAGCAAGGCTTAAACCCTTGAGACGATAAGAGCAAACGGGCCGACTACTTTGTCGGCCTTTTTGCTATGCTATAATCGCTCTATTATCTTGAGAGGAGAGCCAGTTGAAATGGCAAAAATAAAGACCAGCCCTTTAGGGGTAGTAGAAACTCAGTTCTTTAGCTTTGGGGACGCGGGCGAAGGCGGTTTATTGCTGGATTGTGGGCAGCGTTTTGGCCCAATCACAGTAGCCTACCAAACTTACGGCCAGCTAAACGCTGGACGCACTAACGCAATTCTGATTTGTCACGCCCTGACGGGAGATGCCCATGTAGCCGGAATTCAGGCCGAAGACGGAAGAATTGGCTGGTGGGAAATAATGGTCGGGCCAGGCAAAGCCTTTGATACCGACAAATATTTTATTATCTGCTCAAACGTTTTGGGCGGCTGCAAGGGTACTACCGGGCCTTCTTCGCTAAACCCGGCTACCGACCAGCCCTACGCCCTCGATTTCCCGGTTATTACCGTGCGGGATATGGTCAGGGTGCAAAAGCGGCTACTTGAATATTTGGGCATACCACGGCTTTTGACGGTGGTAGGCGGCTCAATGGGCGGTATGCAAGCTTTGGCCTGGAGTGCGCTTTATCCTGATGCGGTAGCCTCAGCTATGCCGATTGCTACCGCTCCTGCCCTCACCGCTCAGGGTATCGCCTGGAACGAAATCGGGCGACGGGCTATTATGGCTGATGTTAATTGGAACAAGGGCCACTACTACGGGCCGGGTCAAACTCCCCCGGAAGTAGGGTTAGCAGTAGCCCGTATGATTGGGCATGTTACTTATTTATCCGAAGCTTCGATGGAATTAAAGTTTGGGCGACGATTGCAAAATTCTTCAAATTATCAGTATAGTTTTAGCCCCGAATTTCAAATTGAGAGTTATTTGCAGCATCAAGGCGAAATTTTCAACGCCCGATTCGATGCCAACTCATACTTATATATCACTCGCGCGATGGATTATTTCGATTTTACGGATGAAAGAGGAAATTTAGTGGCTGCCTTTAACAAAACCTCTGCTCAATTTTTACTCATTTCTTTCTCAAGTGATTGGCTTTATCCCCCTGAACAATCAGCTAAAATGGCAATGGCTCTGGAACAGAATAATTTCAGCTACAATTATTTCAATTTAGAATCTATCTATGGTCACGATTCTTTTTTGTTGGAAGCACAGGCACAATCTAAAATCATTTCAAACTTTTTAGATAATATTAGTTCCGAAATTTAGGATTATAATAAACATAAAAAACCGTAATCCTGTAAATTTGCTGATGTTTCTATGTAAACTTAATATAACTCTCTTGACTTTTTTGATTATTTTGATAAAATTATTATAAATAAATACTTTAACGTCAGTCTAAGATTGTTGTTTAATTAACAATTTACTGTTTAGATAGTTAATCAAGAACTAAACAAACATTATTAGTGATTAGACTACAATAGAAGTAATTACGTCATTGCCAAACTCTGCATCAGCTATATTTCACGCCCAGTGAAATTGAATGCTCCCAAGAAAGAATATTGAGGGTACAAAAATGACTAATGCGCCCACTGAAGTAGTGGTGTCCGCCGGCTTAGGTGATAGACCCAAACGACGGGGACGACGCTCTTTAGCCGAGTTACGGGCAGCTCATGGAGGAGTGCCAGTACGCCCACCAAAATCGGTGGCGGAGAAAGCAGCGGCTAACAGCCTCGGCTCTCGTGTACGATTGGCCCGCAAAAGATTAGGCTTGAGCCAACAAGAATTAGCCGGGCCACAGTATGTTGCCAGCTATATTTCGGCAATTGAACGCGACAAAATTCATCCCAGCCTGAAGGCTTTAGAGCTAATTGCCAAAAGACTGGGCGAACCAGTTGAGTATTTTCTATATGGCGGCTACGGTAGCGGTGCGCTAAATAGCGAAGCCGACGGCGAAACTGACACCGATAATCGGTCTGCTTCTTCCCCTGAAACCAGCTTCACTAACGCCATGCGTGACAAATTGTTGCAGGTTCAACTCGTCGTAGAGCGGGCTACTCATCTCTCTGGCGTGCAAGGTCAGCAAGAATTGTCTAACGCCGAGCAGATGCTAAATGCTATTCCACGCCATCAGTTAAGCGAATATGACCGGGCTTTGCTGGGACGGTTGCTTGGCACAGTTTATTTGCACAACCAGCAAGTCGAGCAATCACGCCTTGAACTGGAAGAAGCTTTGACGCTGGCAACCAAAACCGAGCAAACCATTCTGGAAGTAGAACTGCGTTACTTGCTCGGTAATACCTTGTTCTCGCGACGACTGGCAGACCAGGCTCTACCTTTTCATCAGGCTTGCAAGGAAGTTATCGAAGCTAACCCCGATTTGTTTACTCCCGAAACTCGTCTGGCGGTATTAACCGGGTTAGCCCAGGACCATTTAGCCCTTAATCATAATAATCAGGCCGTCGAGATTTTCAAGGAAGCTTTGAAAACCGAAGAAGAAACCGAAAAACCCGAAAGTCGGGCCGATAGTTTTACCCGCTTGTCACAGGCTTATTATGATAAAGGCGATTTGGTGCGGGCGCGGGCTTACGGTCAGGTCAGTCTGAGCCTGTACGAACAGCTAAACCAGCGTCGCCAAGTTTTACGCCTGAGCGCAAGCATTGGCGAATTGCTGGCAACCCTGGGGCAAGTGGACGAAGCCGAAAAAGTGTTGACCAGAGCGGTACAGGTTGGACAGGCCGAAAATACCCTGAGCGGTACTGATTTGGCCCTGACTTATACTTCTTTGGCGGCCTTACGCCTGCAACAGGGCGAATTGGCCGAAGCCGAAAACATTAGTCAACGCGCTATTAGCGAAGCAAAGCGGGCCGGAGACGAATTGGCCGAAGGTAAGGCTTTGCAGTTGGCGGCAGAAGTAGCCACCAAGCTTGACCAGCGCGATAAAGCTCGTGAGCTTTATGAGCAGGCCATTAGCTTGCTGGAAAAAGTTAATATGCCCTACGTTTTGGGCGATGTTTACAAAGCCTATGGCGAAGCTCTAGAACACTGGGGCGATTTTGCTAACGCGGTAGGTTTTCTGAAAAAGGCTTACGAATCTAAACGCTAGATTGGTTTGCCCGAACTTTTTTGCGTGGTAGTTGGAATTTATAAAACGGGACAAGTTCACAGATGCAGGGCAGGTGTCCTGTCAGGGACAACGGGACAAATACTAAAGAGTAAAAAAGCGAGTACATAGCGGTACTCGCTTTTTTTTATCTTTTAGATGTGTAACTATTGAGCCAGCGTCAATGTAGGAGGAATTTCTAATCCCGATAAGACGGATTTGGGTAAAATCGGGATTAGAAATCCCTCCTACATCTGAACAGTTACTTAGATTTTTCGATAAATTTGCCCAATTCTGGCACAGTCTATGCTTTGATAAGTAGCAAGAAAGAATAAAAGAGGCTCTCAACGGAGCCGCTAATGAAACAGAAAAGCAGGCTGTAACAGGAAATACAGTCGGCTACGGAAGAAAAGTATTTAGTTTTTTACAAGGAGAAACTGTCAAATGAGTCTGATTATCTGGTTGCTCTTGGGTTTGGTAGCCGGCTGGATTGCTAACTTGGTTATGAGCGGTGGCCGGGGTGGTTTGTTAGCCGACCTTTTGCTGGGTATTGTTGGCGCATTCGTTGGTGGCTGGCTTGGTAGCCTCTTACTCAACAGTGATGTTGTCACTGGCTTTAATTTAACCAGCATTTTGTTCTCGGTAATCGGCGCGATTGTCGTTGTCGGTATCTATCGAGCGGTGACTGGACAAGCCGTTCGTCAGTAACTTTTAATAAGAAGTAAGGCTCGTATCCGCGTTGGATGCGAGCCTTTTTATTACTCCTGAATTAGAAATCTTAATTATATTGATAAAGTAACTTCACTTTTCAGTATAAACAAAATGGCGCGAACAGTCAATTCCCGTTCGCGCCAAAACTAAGTTTTACTGAGGTTTTAGCTCAAGGAAATCGCTTTTCTTGATAAAGCGTTTTTGTTTGGCATCGGCTTGCATAAAGTAAACTGCATTTTGACCTTGCCGGGAAGTGCCGGAATAGCTAACATTGTAGGCCATGCTATCATTCCAGCTTTGGATGCTCTCCATTGCCACAATCAACTTTTCGCGGGTTAAGTCTTTGCCAGCCCGTTTCAAAGCTTCGACAGCCAATTGCGCTTCGGCATAGCCACTTACCGCAAAACCGCTATCCTGCTTTTCGTTTGGCAAATTTTTAGCCATAAAATCGCGGAAAGCCATAACTTTAGCGTCTTTATTATCCGGGTCAGCCACATCGGGCAACCAGGAAGCAGTCCAGGCTTTGTCTACCGTATTATCCGAAAGACTGAAAAGGCTGCTATCGTTGTTTACCGCGCTCATAATGAGGGTTGGTTTGTAACCGATTTTGTCAATTTCCTTCATCAAAGCTGCCGTCGGGCCAGGAACTGACCAGAAGAACAAAGTATCCGCGCCAGTTTGCTGCAATTTCAGAGCCTGGCTACTAAAATCCTTATCAGTCGTCTGGTAAGAAACTTTGGCACTATCGGCAATTTTGACACCTTTGGCCTCGGCGGTTTTGGAAATAACGTCCAGCCCTTCCTTGCCAAACGGGTCATCCTGATAGAAAATGGCGATTTTCTTGCTACTCAGGCTATCGATGGCATAGCGGGTCAAAAGCGCACCCTCGGTAGTATAGTTAGTTTGCAGGGCGAAAATAGGCTTTTTGAAGGGAGTAGAAATCGCGGTTGAGCCAGTTGCCGGAGCGATATGCGGTACGCCGTTTTGTACCAGATAATCCATTACGCCCAGATTGTGCGCTGTTCCCAGCCCACCGACGAAGGCAAAAACCTTATCCTGCTCAACCAGCTTTTTCACTACGGTTGCAGTGGTAGCCGGGTTATAAGCATCATCCTGGAAGATGAATTTGATTTTGCGGCCATTGACTCCGCCATCCGCGTTTACCTTCTTAAAGTAAGCATCAATGGTTCGGTCAATAATCCCGTAAGCTGCTGCCGGGCCACTTTGCGGCCCCCAGCCACCCAAAGTAATTTCGGTATCGGTTACGCCAGTTGCATTCCCACCAGTCGAAGCGGCGGCGGCGGCGGTAGTAGCCGCTCCTGCTGCTGCGGCAGTGGTAGCTGCCCCAACTGCGGTGGTAGCGACGGCTGCTGCTGCGGTGGTAGCGGCTGCCCCAGCTGCGGTAGTAGCGGCTGCGGCAGTGGTAGCGGCGGTAGTTGCTGGAGCAGTAGTCGCGGTGGAATCACCGCAAGCTGCCAACATTCCAGCCACCAACAGGCCGAAAATGAAAGTAGCAAACCAGCGCATCGGACGAGTGCCTTGTTGCTTCATTGTGTTTGTTCTCCTCCTTGAGTCATACAAGTGTGTTTTCACTTTTTCGCGGGGTAACGTTATTTCAGGTAGACTCATCTAAATTCAAACCAAACGCTGTGTAAGGGTTCAAACTTGGTTAGCAACCTGAAAACTGTGCCTCAAAAACTAAGAAAATGGCGGCGATACTGTTTGGCATCCTATCTTTTTGGAAGATAGGTGCATACTAACATATTTATCCAATTTTTCGCAAGCCAAACCGATTTGTCCAACTTTTGCATGATACTTCACTATACACAGAAACCACATTTAAAAACAATTGCAAATGCTTGCAACTTCTGCTATTCTGGGTCTGCAAAAGCTGAAAATAAGCAACTACTCTACCATCGCTCTGCTAATGATAATTTCTACTCTATTTCATTGCTTGAGTACCAAATCTGAATAATTAAGTTAGAAAAGGAGTATTTTAATATGGCTAACAAATTAGCCAGACTAACCTTTGGGTTAGTGGCTATCTTTCTATGCGGGTTGCTGGCGGCCTGTGGCGATAATACTACTACCGCTTCCCAGACTACTGCGGCTGCCGCCTCCGGCGCGACTACTGCTGCGGCTGCTTCCGGCGCGACTACTGCTGCGGCTGCCGCCAGTGGTCAAACTGTAACCGTTCGGATTGGTACAGGAGATAGTGGCGACGGGCTTACCCCTTATAACCAGACTATCGAAGCCTTCAAGAAGGCTAACCCTGGTATTGAAATCAAGGTTGAGCCGGTGACAGACTCCGATTACTATGGTTCGCTGCTAACTCAAATAGCGGCAGGCAAAGCTCCTGATTTGATTTTTATTGGCGATGATGAAGTAGCCAATTTTGTGAAGAAAGGTGCTTATGAGGATTTAACCCCTTATATTAATGGCACAACTGTGCCGGGTGTTAAACTCGATACCGGCGTTTTCCTGCCCAATGTTTTGCAACCCGGCCAGCAAAATGGCAAGCAGTATTTGTTTCCCAAAGATTTTAGCCCAGTGGCCCTTTACTATAACAAGGCTCTTTTCAAAGCGGCGGGGGTAGCCGAACCCACTGATAACTGGACCTGGGACGATTTCAAGAATGCGGCCCAAAAGTTGACTGTTAAAGACGCAAGCGGGAAAGTCAGTCAGTATGGGGTGCAAATGACTGCCGCCTGGCAACGTGGCTTTGAAGCCCTGGCCTTTACACAGGGTGCAACTCTTATCGCTCAGGATGGTAGCAAGTATTCGGGCTATCTCGATAGTGATGCCTCTGTTAAAACCCTTCAGTTTGTAGCAGATTTGTACCGTAACGGGGCAGCTGCTCCTCCTTCTGACATCAATAAATGGAAGGGTGGCAACGATAATTTTGCCAATGGTACTGCCGCAATGATGCTGGATGGTCGTTGGCCGCAGGCAAATTTACTCAAAAATCCAAAATTGGCTGACCAAATTGGTCTGGTTGGTTTGCCAAAGGGTGCTGCCAAAGCTAACGCAATTAACTGGGGCGGATTTGGGATTTATTCCCAGAGCAAAAATAAAGCCGCCGCCTGGAAGGTGTTGAGCTTCTTTGTCAGCCCGGATGGAGGTGGTCAGTTCTTCAAGGATTGGGGTCTTACTCCGCTCCAACCAATTGCCGCCAAAAGCACCAGCTCTTTGGATAAAGTCTGGACGGCTCAGGCCGATTACTTTAAGCCAATTACAGCTAATTTCACCCCTTACTGGAATAGTGCCGGGTCTAAAGAATTGGGCGACGCTTTGACTAAAGTGATTACCGACCCCAAAGCTGACCCAGCCGCCGTCCTTAAAGATGCCGCCGCCAAAGCTGACAAAGCCTTGAAGGACAAAATCGACTCAAGCAAATAAATATTCTTGCCAGATAGGAGAGGTTTGCACAAGCCTCTCCTTTTGGGTCAGGCTGGAGGTATTTCATTCTTGAAACTTTCGCGCTTTTTGAAACCTGGAATAACTTTTAACACTTCTTCAAGGCCGCCTTCCAGCCTGCGTCGGAAGGAAAGCCTTGTTTTCTATTTGTGCATTTCTCCCTGGCTAATTGGCTTCTTTCTTTTCACTGCCGGACCAATGCTGGCCTCCTTTTTTTTGAGTTTTACTCGCTGGGATTATTTTAGCCCAATAAGCTGGATTGGCGCACGTAATTACGAGCGTATGCTGGATGATGAACTTTTCTGGACGGCCCTGCGGGTTACTTTCACTTTTGCCGCCTTTTACGTACCACTTTCACAACTAATCTCGCTAGGGGTAGCCTTGCTTTTGAGCCAGAAGATAAAAGGGGTCAGCTTTTTTCGAGGAATTTTTTATTTACCCGCCATCCTTTCCGGCACAGCTTATGTAGTTTTATGGGTTTGGCTATTTGAGCCTGACCGAGGATTAGTAAACAATCTGCTGAGTTGGCTTGGTATCAAAGGCCCGCGCTGGCTCTCCGACCCAAATACCGCTCTGCCAGCGTTGGTAATAATGAGCCTGTGGGGAATGGGCAGTAGCTTGATTATTTATATTGCCGGCTTAAAAAATATTCCTCCCAGTCTTTATGAAGCGGCAGCTTTGGATGGCGCAAACTCGGTGGCTCGTTTCTTCTATATTACTATCCCGATGCTAACCCCAACTATCTTTTTTAATCTGGTGCTGGTACTTATTCAGACTTTCCAAAGTTATACTACGGCTGCCGTCGCTACCGGGGGCGGGCCACTTGATTCAACTTTATTTTATCTGGTTTATCTTTACCGGCGGGCTTTCCAAAATCAGGAAGCAGGTTACGCCTCAGCTTTGGCCTGGATTTTATTTTTGATAATTCTGGCCTTTACTTTACTGGTGGTGCGTTCCTCATCCGCCTGGGTTTATTATGATAGTCAGCGAGGAGGCAAAGACGAAAAATAATGTTTTCCAAAGGTTCTTCTTTTGATACCGATAATATTCAGGCTATTTCCTGGAAGCAGCAAACCTGGAGCAAGAATTTGCCCCAAATTTTAATTTACCTGATATTGGTGGTTGGTTCGGTGCTATATATTTTCCCGCTAATCTGGATGGTTCTAACTTCGCTCAAACCGGGTTATCAGGTTTTTTCGCCCGATTTATTGCCCAATCCGGCGGAATGGAATAATTATCCACGCTCTTTAACTTACACTGGGCTAGATTTTGGTAAGCTTTACTTGAATAGTATTGTCATTACTGTCGCAAACGTAATCGGTACGCTTTTGTCCAGCACTATAGTAGGCTATGGCTTTGCCCGGCTACAAGCTCCCGGCAAAAAATTTTGGTTTGTGTTACTACTGGCAACCTTGATGATTCCCTTTCCTGTAACAATGGTGCCAACTTTCGCTCTTTTCAATTGGTTGGGCTGGATAGATACGCTTTTGCCAGTTACAATTCCAGCTTTTTTCGGCAATGCTTTTAATATTTTCTTGCTCCGCCAGTTCTTCCTGACTGTTCCAATCGAGTTGGAAGAAGCGGCCCGGATTGATGGTGCGAATACTTTTCAGATTGTTTATCGGGTTATGGCTCCTTTGGTGTTGCCAGCTTTGGCGGCGGTAGCGGTACTTACCTTCCAGAATACCTGGAACGATTACCTGACCCCTCAAATTTATATCAGAGACCAAAGTTTGTATACAGTAGCACAGGGCATCCGCTTTTTGCGTGGTAGTCTCAACCCGCAATGGGAACTGATGATGGCGGCGGCTTTAATGGCAATGCTACCAGTAGTAATTTTGTTTCTGTTGGCTCAACGCTTTTTTATCGAAGGTATAACCTTGACTGGTATAAAATAAAGAGAAATCGATTTGTGGCTGTGCCTCACCTTTTGTTTTAGCTCAGGTTCGGGCTGGTGAAGTGTAACAGGGTGAATTCGGTAGTAACTGCTACAGACACTCAGGCCACCCTGGGTTAAGCTAAATTAGCTTTTTCTACCCCTGAAACATTACAAATTACTGCTATAAAGCTTCTTGGATTAACTTGGACTAAAAGGAAATTATATGAGTCAGCTAGAGAATCGGCCCTTAATTCAAATTCAGCGTAAAGGCGAAATCGAATTTTATAGCCGTGACGAGGCCGAAAAAAAGCGCAAGCCCCTGATGTGTAGCCGATGTGGGTTGTGCTATACCGACCACCGCGATAAATTGGCCGAAGCTTGCGTTTTTGTCGAAAACCGCTATGAAGAATTGGAGCAGAATCTGCACGGGCGCGGGCGGCAAGCCGGGAGTGATGAGGATATGTTCGGGGTTTACCGCCGGATGTACGTGGCGCGGATGGCAAAGCCGGTAGAAGGAGCGCAATGGAGCGGAATTGTAACTTCGCTGGCGACTTTATTGCTCGAAAAAAAGCTGGTGGATGGGGTAATTTGCGTCCAGGCCCATCCCGGCACACGCTTTAAGCCTATGCCAACGCTGGCGACTACGGCGGAAGAAGTGCGGGCCGCCGCCGGGAACAAACCATGCCTGTCGCATAACCTTTCGGCTCTCAAGCAAGCCGAGCAAATGAACTTGAAGCGCATTGCCTATATCGGCAACGGCTGCCAGACCCACGCTTTACGGGCTATTCAGCACAAATTGCCCTTCGAGAAAATTTATTGCATTGGCCTGCCCTGTACCGATATTGTGAGCTACCAGAATTTGATGAAATTTATGGGGCTTATCAGCGAATCGGCGGATACAGTAGTACACATGGAATTTATGCCGGATTACAAGGTTTGGCTGCGGCACGATAACGGCAATGTTGAAAAAGTAAGTTATTTTGGCTTGCCCATGGATAAATTAGGCGCGGATATTTTTCCCGACAGTTGCATGAGCTGCTTTGACTACACCAACGCTCTCTCGGATTTGACGATTGGCTACCTGGGTGCGCCCATGCCGAGCCAATGGGTTTTGGTTCGCACCGAAACGGGCGAAGAACTTTTTGAAATGCTCCGTCCCTATCTGGAATTTAGCCCGATTAAAGAATCCGGCAAGCGCGAAAAAATTGTACAGCGGTATATTGAAATGCTGGGTCGTCCGCCCCGTTCTGTGCCGCTCCCGGCCTGGCGCATCAAGCTAATCACCTTTATCGTCTCGAACTTTGGCCTGAAAGGGGTCGAATTCGCACGCGGCACGCTTACGATGAAATGGGCGCGAAATTTGCACTTTATCCGTAGCAAATACCCCGAACACGAAGACGCGCTCGTTCCCGGCTTCGCCAAACGTGTCCTCAAAAAATACGATATGTAGGTTTCGCGCAAACACGTAAAGTTTTTTAGGAATTAAAAAAGGTAGCTGGAAAAGCGTGTTTTTCCAGCTACCTTTTTTAATTCCTTTTTACCTTTCCTCTTGACAACAAGGGATTTGTATTGTACTATCAGAATAGTACAATACAACGTAGAGAAATAGGGAATTGGGAGCGTAATGGCTATCTGGATTGATATAGATGCAAAAAGCGGCGTGCCAATATTCAAACAAATTGTGGATCAGGTGAAGCGGGCAGTCGCTACCGGGATGCTTCGG
>JBBQGP010000096.1:0-19687 GCA_038323095.1 Chloroflexia bacterium
ACGCAGATCCTTTTTTTTGGCTTCTACAAAGCTAAAAAGTTCATCTACCTCGATATAGTCGGTCTTGCTTTGGTCACTAACCTGGGGCGGCAATTGAGCTTGAGCAGCTTTGACCCAGTTGATGACACTTTGGTTGTGAACGCCAAGTAAGCGACCAATTGCTCGGTAAGAAGTCCCTTCCAGATAAAGCTGAACCGCTCTCTTTTTCATTTCAGCATCGTAGCCTAACGGTTTGGGATTGGGGGTAAAATAACCCTAACACTGCTGGCAGCGATAACGTTGGGAGCGACCCGTCGTAAAGCCCGCTTTAATCACAGATTGATTTTGCTGACAGAGCGGGCAAACTGGATTAGTCATTGCTTTACTCCTTTTTGCCCTTGATTACATCACTACTCTCTCGGTTTAGGCACTCCCATACTTTTAGCCTATTGCAAAATCAAGGGTGTTATGCTATGTTATGTCTAGCGAATTTAGTTATGTATATCTAACAGTAGCTCGTATTGTTAGTTTTGTTGATTAAGCCGTTAGCAAGCGGTTAGCGCGGAATGTGTGGTAGCTCCCTTCCCGATTATTCCACTGAAAGAAGAAGCAATTTTTCGTTTGGCGTAATAACTGGGTAGGCAGGCTGAAAAGACTTTGGAAAAGCCGGAACAACAGCCAAATAAGCCCAGAAAGACGGGTCAATTGCCCGATTTGGGAAAACTTTCCTTGCCGGAAATCGAGGATTTGATTAGCCGGGCGCAACAGGCTGAGGCCCGCCGCCATTGGCCTAGTCCTGCTCTGGACAAAGTTTTGCTGCCCGAAAAACCCGAAGAACTAACTTCCAAATCGGCCAAAAAGCGAAAAGAGCAATCTGACCGCCCACGCCCTGTGCCAAAAGATGTAAGCGAACAAAGATTTCGCCCTGCCGGATTAGGGTTAGAAGTGCAGCCCCGCAAGGCCCGCCGCAAGCGTGAAACTGGCCCGCAATGGCGTAATATTATCGGCTATACTTTGGAAGGGCTGGTAATTCTGGCGGTGCTGCTGGTAGTTGGTAGCTGGATTTTGCAACAATTCGGGATTTCGATTAATTGGCTTGGTTTCTGGCGCGGTTCGGGCGAAACCAGCTTTACCCCTTTGCAAGCCGACGGGCTTTTGCTGAGTGCCAGCGCACCGGGAGTAATTATGGTCAAAGCCACCGCCACCCCTGAAATAACTGCTGCTGCCGCAGTTCCAACCACTACCCCAATTCCAGAATTAACTACGTCGGCGGAAGCAATTACTACTGCCGCGCCCGCGCCTGCACCTGTTCCAACTTCAACTCCTGCGCCAACGCTTGCTCCGGCTGGCCCGACCCCTGTAATCGCCGCCACCCCGACCCCAATGATTGTTCAGCCACGCCCGATTAATGCCAGTGGGCCAACCGTCCAGGATAATTTGGCGGCGATTATCGCCCGGCGCATCGTTATTCCTAAAATCGGGTTGGATAGCCCTATTCGGGAAGTAACGGTAGATTTGGGAACCTGGCAGGTCGCGGATTTTGCGGTAGGGCATCATCTGGGTACGGCTAATCCCGGTCAGACTGGCAATATGGTTCTGGCCGGACATCGCGATATTCGGGGCAGCGTTTTTTTGCGCCTGAACGAGCTGCAACCCGGTGATAGATTTGAAGTTTTTACTGATAGCGAAGTATTTCGGTATGTAGTTAGCGAAATAAACGAAGTTGGGCCAACCGCCGTTGAGGTCTTAAACCCGACAATTGAGCCAACCGCGACGCTCATAACCTGTACCCCGGTTGGCTTTGCGACCCGTCGTTTAATAATTAAGGCTAAACTTCAGATTTGAAATTTTTAGCCAAAAATTAAACTAAATCTGATAAACCAAACAAAAAGGAACGTCACCATGAGGAATTCCAATCGAGGCAGCAGAAATAATAATCGCACAGGCCCGGCCCGCTGGACTTACCTGGAATTAGCCGGATTGAGCGTGGCGTTTTTCCTGATTGTCTGGCCTATGCTTACGCTGGTAATGGATACTATTTTTCCCTCCAAAGCTTATGCCGCCGTATTAACTATTACCAAAAGCGTTAGCGCGGTTCAGGCTGCCGTTGGTGATACTTTAACTTATACTCTGGTTATTACCAATACCAGTGGGACAAATGATTTTATTACTGTTACAGATATAACCCCAACGCAGGTAACAATAGTAAATGCAAGCGGGGGGGCATTAACCGCAACAATTAGCCCGACCAGAGATAGGGTGGTGTTTAGCGGGCCGCTTAATAACGGGCAATCTACTACCGCTACTATTAACGTTCAGGTCAAAGCTGGGACAGCCGCCGGTACTTCTATTACTAACAGTGCATCAGGTACTGTCAGCAATAGCCCCCTGCAATCAATTGCTTCCAATGTGGTGACTACTTCTGTGGTAAGTATTACCAATACGCCTGCCCCAACCAATACCGCCACCAGTACCGTAGTACCGACCTTTACCGCCACCAATACTGCTCAACCAACTTCCACGACTACACCCGGCCCAACTCCTACCAATACCGCTACTAATACGGTAGGTGCTGCTACCAATACCGCTACTAACGTCCCAACCAATACCGCTACTAATACACCGGGCGGGCCGACGCTCACCCCTACTAATACCATTACACCGGGTGGGCCAACTTTGACCGCAACTTCTACCGCAACGGCGACTTTTACGGCTACCGCGCAAGGGCCAACCCCTACTAATACGGCTACTATCACACCGGGCGGGCCGACCCTTACTCCTACCAATACTGCCGTTAATACACCGACTAATAGTGCCACCAATACGGCAGTACCAGCTAACACTGCCACCAATACGGCAGTACCAGCTAATACTGCCACCAGTACCGCGACGATTACACCGGGTGGGCCTACTCCGTCTTTTACGCCGACTTCTACGCCTTCTCCTACCGGGACGTTACCAACGGCTACCGCTATCGGGACGGCCACCACCGATACAGGTACACCAACTTTTACACCAACTTTATCCGGCTCGGCTACCGCCACTTTTACGGTTACTCCTACCGGGACGCTGCCGACTGGCACGCCTGTACTAACCTTTACACCTTTGCCCGGCTCGACGGCCACTCCTACCGGGACGTTATCCTCCAGCGGGGTAATTAGTGGCTCGTTCTCGGTGAGTGGTGGCGGCTTGCTGGCGGGTAGCCGGGTGCTGCTAATTCTGCGTAGTGCCGGGACAGGTACACCTGACATTATTGTACGTGATACCGTAGTAGATAGTACCAATCAATATTTCTTTGCTTCGGTGCCGAGCAATTTTTCCGGCCAGTATTACTACGTGCGCTTTACTAATCCTGACCCCGGTAGTGGGGTGCTACGCAATTTCGATACAAATCTTTTCAGCTTTGCCGGAGGCAGTTTCCGATTAAGTAACATCGATGTAACCGATGTTACGCTGGGCGACCCCGGAAATTCCAATCGAATACTTACTCCCCCCTTCAATTTTACCTGGTCGCCCCGCAGCAGCCAGGATATTTATTCGGTGCGAGTGCTACGCAGTGCCGATAATACGCCCGCCCACGATAGCGGCGCGTTAGGGGGAGCTACCAAATATACTATTCCCGCCGGTTCGCTTTCCGATGCCAGCTATAGCGCGGTAGTAAATATCCAGAACCCGCTCGGTACAGGTACTTCCAATCATCAGTATGTTTTCCGGGTTTTAGGTAGTGGAGTAACGCCTGTTCCGTTCCCGTCCACGCCAACGCCTGCGCCAATCACAATTGCCCCCGTAGGGGGGACTGGCGCAACCAATACTGTTCAGGCTCAACCCGGTGCAACCAATACCAAAGCAGTTGCCTCCACTCCCAAACCTGCGGCTGCGGCGGCCAATACTACCCCGCTTACGGCTACGCAAGCGGCGGCCATTATTGCCCCGGCGGGTCAGCAGGGTGGCAGTGCGACCTTTACCCCGGTGGTGGCCGCTAATACTCAGCCTTCCGGCGAACAGAACCAACCCGGCAATTTGCCAAAAAGCGGCGGCGAACTACCAATTTTCGGCTTGCTGCTGGCCGGGCTTACTCTGGGTTTGCGTCGCTACCGCCTGATACGCCAGGTTTAGTAGAAAAGTAACAGGTAACAGGTAACAAAAAGCTCTCGAACTAATCTGTTCGAGAGCTTTTTTTTTCAGGTTGTTGAAATGGCAAATTAGCCTTATAATTACGGGTAGAAGTTTTGATTGTTAGTCTGATTTGACTTTTAGTAGGTTTAGTATGAAGGAGAGCTGGTTTGAATCTGCGCGATTATGTTCGAGACGTACCTGATTTTCCCAAAGCCGGAATTTTGTTCAAAGATATTACGCCCTTGCTGCAAAGCCAGGAAGCTTTTCGCTATAGCCTTGATGAAATGACTGCGATGTATCGGGACGCGCAGATTGATATTGTGGTTGGGATTGAATCGCGTGGGTTTATTTTTGGCGCACCTTTAGCCGATAGATTGGGTGCGGGCTTTGTAATAGTTCGGAAGCTGGGCAAATTGCCTGCCGCCACTATTTCGGCTGAATACGCCCTTGAATATGGCACAAATACAATGGAAATGCATTCTGATGCGATTAATCCGGGCCAGCGCGTTTTGATTGTGGATGATTTACTGGCAACTGGTGGGACTGCCGGGGCAACCGCGAAATTAGTCGAGCAATTGGGCGGGCAAGTGCTGGGGCTGCTTTTCCTGATTGAGTTACGCTTTTTGGGTGGCCGGGCCAAATTGCCCAATTATGATGTAAAGGCCCTGCTCGAATATTAAGGCGAAAATAAACTAAATTTATGAAGCTAAAAATCGTCGCGCTCCAATTGCAAGCTCTGGAACTGGCGCAGGCCCGTGAAAGCCTTTCGCAAGCTTTGGCCTTGATTAGTCGGGCGGCCCAACTTCACCAGCCCGATTTAATTGTTACTCCCGAATGTACCTATCCGGCTTACGTTTTGGGTAGTTTCAAGGAGTTCAAGGCGAATTATCCCGGTGATGCCCTGCCTGCCTTTGCCGAAAAAGCGCGGGAGTACAAATTACATTTGTGCGTTGGGGTAGCAACTCCGGCGGAAACATCCGATGTCCCGCTAATTTATAACGAAGCGGTGTTAATCGGGCCGGATGGCGAAATTATCGGACGGACGGCCAAAAGCATTTTGTGGCATTTTGATAACAAATGGTTTTGCGCTGGTTCGT
This sequence comes from Chloroflexia bacterium, assembly GCA_038323095.1. Classification (GTDB taxonomy): domain Bacteria; phylum Chloroflexota; class Chloroflexia; order Chloroheliales; family Chloroheliaceae; genus L227-5C. The sequence continues at coordinate 5,193 of JBBQGP010000096.1, forward strand.
CTTACCCGGTGTTCGAGACGGCTATCGGGCGAATTGGGATGCTGGTTTGTGCCGATGGTCGCGCCCCTGAAATTGCCCGAAGTCTGGCTTTGGCCGGAGCGCAAATTATTCTCGACCCGACTTGCTGGGTTGCTTACGGGACGGATGCGGCTAATTTGGCCCAACCTCAGGCCGATTATATGTTGCCGACCCGTGCCTACGAGAACGGGGTTTGGTGCGTGGCGGCGGATAAAGTTGGCCTGGAACGTGGCACAGTGCTTTATGCCGGGCGAAGCTGTGTTATCGCCCCAAATGGGCGCAAAGTAGCCGAAGCATCGGGAGACCGGGAAGCAATTGTTTTCGCCGAAATCGAACTTGCCCCCCGCGCTCTGGCTGCTGTCCCGCGTCGCCCCGAATTATACGGAAAATTAACCGCCCCTACCGAAACTTTGCCCATTCACAGCTTGCTACAGGAAGCGATTGTGCCGCAACGCGCCCAACTCCGGGTGGCGGTAGCCCAATTTCGCCCTTTTGAAACTACTCAGGCAATGGGCGAGACAATCCGCCCGCTAGTCGCTCAGTTTGCCCGCGAAGGAGTGGAACTGGCTGTTATGCCCGATGTTAGCCCCGCGCTGGCTGACGAAGCGGCTTACCGAGGCGATTTGGTTTTTCCTTTTTATCGCAGCCTCAGCAAATTAAGCGGCGTAGCTTTGCTGGCGACGGCTGTTGAAAGCGAAGGCGGACGACGCTACAAAACCGCCCGGCTTTTTTCCAAAGGCGAAGAAGTCGGCCAATGGCGGCAAAGCCATTTTAGCCCACAGGACGAAGGCGAATGGACAGCTGCCCCCGAAATTGGCCCGGTGGTAAAATTGCCAGGAGAAAGCGGGGCGCGAATTGGCGTTATGCTTGGCGCGGACGGCTACGCGCCAGAAGTCGCCCGTAGCTTGATGCTGGCCGGAGCAGATCTGATTTTGTGGCCGACGCGGGCGGTTTTGCCGGGTGCAGAAAGCGGCTTTGGTTTGCCCCAACTGGCCCGTAGCCGCGCCGGAGAAAACCGGGTATATGTGCTATGCGCCACTCCTTTTGAAGCTTTTGGCGGCGGTCTGGACGAGGAGAGCCGCGAGCGCGGGTGCGCCTTGATTGTTGACCCCAACGGTACAATTATCGCTCCGGCTTTGCCCTATCAACCGATGGGCGTTAGCGCACAAATTCTGGTGGCTGCCAGCCGCACCAAATTAAGCGTTCCCGGCACTGATGTAGTTTACAACCGACAGCCGGAAAGTTATGCAATTCTTTTAGAGGATGCCGCCTCGTGAAAAAGTTTTATTTGTCTTATCCCTGGCTGATATTACTTCTAATTTTTGTAACAGTTTTTCTGGTTTACTTTCAGTTTAGCAAAGTTATAACTTCTTCTGATTCGCGCTGGTCGGTTCATACTGCCCAAAGTATTGTTAAGCAAGGCAATACCCGCATCGAACAGTATACCGACCCGCTAGAAAAAACTGATTCGACCATAATTCTTGATAAAATTGATAATTATAGTTATAGCGTTTACCCGATTGGTGCCTCTTTGCTGGCGGTGCCTTTTGTTTTTGGGCTGGATAAAATTGGTTATAACGTAATTGCGAATTACTTCAGAGTCGAATTGCTGGTCGCTTCGGTAATAGTCGCCCTGACCGCGCTTTTCATTTACTTGATAGCTCGGCTTTTTCTTGGGATTAGCTGGTCACTTTTGCTTACTTTTATTTTAGCTTTTTGTACTTCGGCCTGGTCAACCGCCAGCCGCGCTTTATGGCAACACGGCCCGTCCATGCTGGCTTTGTCTATTACGCTGTATCTTTTAGTGCGGGCCTATCGTAACCCGCGTTGGGCGCAATTTGCTTCTATTCCGCTGGCTTTTGCTTTTGTTTGCCGCCCGACCAATAGCCTGTCGGTGCTGCTGCTTTCGCTTTTCGTGCTAATCCAGTTCCGCCGCTATTTTTTGGCTTATTTGCTCTGGTCGCTAGTTGTGGCTATACCTTTTGTGGCTTTTAATTTTTCGGTATATCATAATTTACTTTCACCTTATTATCGAGGTAGCGGGGTTGGTTCGGGCTTTTCTATTGCTACCTTTCCCGAAGCTTTGGCTGGTACAGTTGTTAGCCCCTCGCGTGGCTTGTTTATCTTTACGCCGATACTGCTGTTTTCTATTTGGGGCTTTTTTCTCAAATGGCGTAGCCGCCAAATCCAGTTGCTCGATCACTTTTTGGTAGCAATTATAGTGCTGCATTGGGTAACGGTGTCCTTTTGGGTGGTATGGTGGGCCGGACATTCTTATGGGCCGCGCATTTTTAGCGACGTGATACCCTATTTTGTTTATTTTCTTATTCCTGTCCTTGAAAGATTAAGCAAAACTTTAAATCGTTATAAAATTGTTTTTTCTACTATTTTTGCAATTGCCTTAGTAATCAGCTTTTTCATTCATTATCGAGGTGCGACTAATTTCGAGGTTTACCAGTGGAATGTTAATCCTCCTACCGACGTAAGTTTGCGGGTATGGGACTGGCGCGACCCTCAGTTTTTAAGAGGTCTCTAAATCTTTAGCATTTACAGGAGTTATTGTGTTAAAAGGGAATGTTATTATAGGGCAGTCGGGTGGAGCAACGGCGGTAATTAATAGCAGTTTGGCCGGAGTGGTCGCCGAAGCCTTAAAAAGCGAAAACGTTGGCGAAATTTACGGGATGCTGGACGGAGTGCAAGGGCTTTTGGATGAGCGTATAGTTAATTTGCGTTCGCAGGTCGGCACGCCCGAAAAGTTAGAACACTTAAAGCGCACTCCAGCGGCGGCTCTGGGGATGTGCCGCTACAAATTGGATGACGAAAAGCGGGAAAAGATTTTGCGGATTTTGCAAAAGCACAATATTCGCTATTTTATCTATATCGGCGGCAACGATAGCGCGGACACCTGTCATCGTCTGGCACAAATGGCCGGAGCGGAGAATTACGAGTTTTACGCGATGGGCGTTCCCAAAACGATTGATAACGATTTGCCCGATATGGATCATTGTCCCGGTTATGGCTCGATTGCCCGCTATTTGGCAATTGCGGCGCGGGATAGCGGGATTGACACCGAAGCGGCTCGTTTGGTTCAACCGATAAAGCTAATTGAAGTAATGGGCCGGAACGCTGGTTGGGTGGCGGCGGCGGCGGCTTTGGGCAAGGAACGCGAAGAAGATGCCCCGCATTTGATTTATACCCCCGAACGAAGATTAGACCCGAACAAGTTTTTAAATGATGTTAAAAAGGTGTATCAAAATCACGGGCGTTGCGTAATAATAATAGGTGAGACGGTTAAAGACTCGCAGGGCAAACCGCTTGGGGCGCAAGGCGACCCGTATTTTGTGGATAGTTTCGGTCATCGCTATTTTCACGGCCCAGCCAATTATTTGACAACGCTAATTATGAGCGAACTAAACTTGACCGCCCGGTTTGATAAGCCCGGTACGCTGCAACGAATGAGTATGCTTTGCGTCAGTGAAGTAGATTTGGACGAAGCGTGGCAAGCCGGAGCAGAAGCAATGCGTCGCGCTCTGGCGGGGGAAAGCGATAAAATGGTGACGTTATTGCGGGAAAGCGGGCCGCAGGGCGAGTATGCTTGCGGCTATGGCGTGACTTCGCTGGAACGAATTGCTAATATCGAGCGCAAGATGCCGGAAGGGTTCTTGAACGAAGCGGGCAATTTTGTCACTCCGGCTTTTCTGGATTATTTAAGGCCACTGGTTGGCCCGTTACCGCCCGCTTATTTACGGCTTGACCGTCAAAAAATCGTTTAGGCGGGCTAACTACCCTTGATAAGGGTTTACGGGTAAATTTAACAATTTTGTAAGGAGTATTTTTAGAGTTGGGCAGTATTCATCAACTCGTTTATTCCGTCTTATCGGCGGCGGAAACCCCGACTACTTCCGAACGGGGTGTACAAATTTCGGATTTTATTGGATTGGGTATAGTTTTGATATTAGTGGCCTTGAACGGCTTTTTTGTGGCGGCTGAATTTGCGCTGGTGAGCGTGCGCCAGACCCGTATTACCCAATTAGTGAACGAGGGAAGCGGTGCGGCTAAGGGTGTGCAGAAGGCTATCACCCACCTCGACGATTATATTGCGGCTACCCAACTGGGCATCACTCTGGCAAGCCTTGCGTTGGGCTGGATTGGTGAACCGGCTCTGGAACACTTGATTGAGCCGCCGGTAACTGCGCTACTGGGTGATTGGGGTGCGGGGGTCGCGACGGGCCTGAGCGTGGCTTTGGCCTTTATGTTTATCACCACGGTGCATATTATTATAGGCGAACTTGCCCCGAAATCGGTTGCCTTGCAACGTAGCGAAGGTACGTCGCTGTTTGTAATTCGCCCGCTGGATTTGTTTTTGCGAGTTTTCCGGCCCTTTATCTGGCTGCTTAATACGTTAGGACGCTTGGCGGTGCGGGCAATTGGCTTACGGGCGGCGGACGAACATTCCAGAATTCATTCGGTGGAAGAACTGGAAATGCTGGTAGCTCAAAGTCGTCAGGCCGGGATGCTGGATGCCGAAGAAGCGATTTTGCTGCGCCGCGCTTTCGAGTTTAACGATAAAACTGCTCGCCAGATTATGATGCCCCGTACCGAGGTGGTGGGCGTGCCAGAAGATGCCACGCTGGATGAATTAGTAGCTAAAGCTTCGGACGAACGCTATACCCGCTTCCCGGTTTATCGCGAAACGCTTGACCAGATTATCGGGGTAATTCACGTTAAAGACTTGTTTCCGCTTGTCCGAAAATTGGTGCAAAGCCAGAATGCTACTCTGAATGTTTCGGCGGCGGGCTATAATAACGGCTCAGGCACTAGCGTAACGGCTATTCAGGTTAATCAAAATGTACCACTTTCGGAAATTATTCGCCCGGTGTTTAATGTGCCAGAAAGTATTCACGTGGCCGATTTGCTAACCCAGATGCGCCAAAGTCAGGCTCATCTCGCGGTAGTGATTGACGAATACGGCGGTACTTCGGGGATTGTAACGCTGGAAGATGTGCTGGAAGAGCTTATTGGCGATGTTCAGGATGAATTCGATGAGGGCGAAGAAAACCCCGAAACTGAAATTCAAAATCTGCCGGATGGTTCAACTCTGGTTAGCGGGCTGGTAACGCTGGCAACTATCGAAGAACGGTTTGGCCTGAAAGTTCCCGAAGAACTCAACGAGGTTTTCGATACTATCGGCGGCTATGTTTTGGGTATGCTAGGGCGTGTGCCGCAGGTTGGGGATAGCGTGCGCCTGCACCAATATCACTTGGCCGTTATCAAAATGGATGGTTTACGTATTGACCGTATCCAGATAAGCAAAGAAGAATAAACTAGGGAATAAACTTTAAAACAAAGGGGCGGCTTGAAATGCTTCAAGCCGCCCCTTTGTTAATTCTATTTCGGCACAGTTGTAGCCGTATTTTTAGTTTAGGTGGATTTGAAAGATGAATCGGGGCGACTGGATTCGAACCAGCGACATCTTGCTCCCAAAGCAAGCACTCTATCCGGGCTGAGCTACGCCCCGTCTTCTCTTGAAGTATAACATAACCTCAAGCAGTTTTCAAATCTTTTGCTGCAAAATCAGATAAAGGGCTGATTTGTCTAGCTTGCCGCAGTGCAGTAGTCACCACTATAGCTTGTCTCTGCCGCAAAGTACCAATCGTCCATCGGTTTGGTCGTCTCGCCTAAAACGGTCCAGCCCGCTTTCTTCCCCCACTCGCGCAAAACCGGGTCAGAAGAAGCCGAAAGGGTAACGCTAACTTTAAGTCGGGTAGCGTACACTTGGATTAGGTCAAGCTTGTCCTGGCTATCCAAAAGTTCGGATTGTTGTTCAGGAGACCAGATTACAATATTATCCAGGGGAGTTTCAAATTTTGCCTGGGTTTCAAGTACCATCGCGTGCAAAAAGCTGTACAGGTCAGAATAGTGGGTGGTTATCAAAATTGTTTGCATATAACACATCCCTTCCAGGAGGAAAAGTTTCTAAAGGTCTGAGCCAGTACATCCGGCAAAATAGCCCTCATACTAATTGTACTCTTTCCACTAACCTTTACAATATTTTTTGTGTGAAGATTTTTACAAATGCCGCTTGCCTTTACAGCCACTAAACGCTAATATTGAACCTGTTTCACCCAACAACAATTAAGAGGAGGAAATTATGACAATTTTAGCGAACGAAACCGGGCTACGCCAGGGTTTGAACTATATCAATGGCGAATGGATTGCCGCCGAGGGAGGCCGCACTTTTGAAAGTTTTAATCCGGCCAATAATCAGGTTTTAGGTACAATCGCCAAAAGTAGCGTCAACGATGTAAACAAGGCAGTCACGTCGGCCCGCGCTGCTTTCAAAAATTGGCGATTGTATCCCGCGCCGCGTCGGGGTGAAATTTTGTTCCGGGTTGGGCAACTTTTAGCCGAGCGTAAAGAAGAAATCGCCCGCTTGCTGACAATGGAAATGGGCAAGGTATTAACGGAAGCGCGGGGCGATGTGCAGGAAGGCATTGATATGGCCTTTTATATGGGCGGTGAAGGGCGGCGGCAGTTTGGTATGACGACCCCCAGCGAAATGCCGAACAAATTTCAGATGGCGGTACGCGACCCGATTGGGGTAGTAGCAGCTATTACCCCCTGGAATTTCCCGATGGCTATCCCTACCTGGAAAATTATGCCGGCTTTGGTTTGTGGTAATACCGTTGTTTTCAAGCCAGCCAGCGACACCCCTTTAGTGGCAGCAGAACTGGTGAAGATTTTCGAGGAAGCCGGATTACCGCCCGGTGTGCTAAATTTCGTGACGGGTAGTGGCTCGGAAGCGGGGGAGGCTTTGCTAAATCATCCCGAAGTAGATGTTTATAGCTTTACCGGCTCAACCGAATCGGGTAAGCACGTTTTTAGCCAGACTGCCGGGCGGCTCAAGCACGTTTCGCTGGAACTGGGCGGTAAAAACGCGATTATGATAATGGAAGATGCCGATTTGGATTTGGCAATTGAGGGGATTTTGTGGAGCGCGTTCGGCACAACCGGGCAACGTTGTACCGCCTGTAGCCGCTTGATTGTTCATAAAGCGGTAGAAAAGGAACTGACCGATAAACTAATTGCCCGAATGGAAAGATTGCGGTTGGGCGATGGCCTTGAGAGTAGCACCGATGTTGGCCCGGTTATTAACCAGAAGCAGCGCGAAAGCATCCACTCCTACGTTGCAATTGGGCAGGGCGAAGGGGCAAATTTGGCAACTGGCGGGGAAACTGCCGAGCAGGATGATTTGTCCAAAGGCGCGTTTTACCGTCCAACCTTATTTACTGGCGTTAAACCTGAAATGCGGATTGCTCAGGAAGAAATTTTCGGCCCGGTGCTTTCCATGATTGCGGTTAATTCGCTGGAAGAAGCTATCGAGGTAAATAATGGGGTGCGCTATGGCCTTTCTTCTTCTATTTACACTCAGGATGTAAACAAGGCGTTCACGGCTATGCGCGATATTACCAGTGGTATTTTATATGTGAATGCCGGAACGATTGGAGCAGAGGTGCATTTGCCCTTTGGCGGCACGCGCCAGACCGGGAACGGCCACCGGGAAGCGGCCTGGACTGCGATTGATTTCTTTACCGAATGGAAGTCAATGTACATAGATTTTAGTGGCAAACTGCAACGCGCCCAAATCGATGTTTAGTTCAGGCTTTGGGGAACTTTAGTATCTTGCACTAAAGTTGTTGAAGCTAACAAAACGACTTTAGACCTGTCGTTGTGTGCGAGCCTTACCCGTCAGCTTCCTAAAACTGAATTTAAGCGAAGAATCTTCCTGATTGAGCCGGGTTTACAAATCAAAGCCTCGTCAGGGGTAAAAGATTCTTCGCTAAAAAATAGCTAAAGATACGTGAGTGGCTAAGGCCACTTAGAATGACCGGGCTAGTAACGGATTTGGTGGGCCAAATACGGGTTTGGAAAAAATATTTATTCTAACCATCGCTAGTTGTTTTTAAAAAAAGAAGTGTTATACTATATTAAACAAGTTTTAGCGATAACTGAAACCTGAGTGAAATATGCCTAAATTATCCCGGCCATCTAAATTAAAAAAGCCTCACAAAGCCCTAAATGAAGCAAGAAATAATCTTGGCTCAGTATTGGATGCTTCCCTAGTAACAAGCTCTAATGAGGCAGCTTTTGATAATGAAGCGACAGCCCTAAAAATACCTTCTTTAGCACAAAGAATATCAAAAAAACAATCCATTCCTTTAACCTCTGATAATATTTTGGCTTTGCAAGGTACTATCGGCAACCGGGCGGTTCGCAGGCTTATTCAAGAACGCTCCGAACCTTTAGCCGAAATTGCGAGAAATTCGGGTCAGGTTGGATTAGCGTTTTCATCTGTTAGCGTAATCCAAAGAGAATTCACCTATGCGAAAGGTTCTTTTAGTTCGGAGAGCTGGCAGGGCAAATTGTATCCCTGGCGTAACGAAACTGCCGAGAAGGAATGGAACGATTTAAAGGCCCTTTACGATAAAACTTTATTAGGCGTTATAAATATTGAAAAAGACGCGGAATACAACAAATCCGAACAAGGTAGAGCGACTGCGCTTAAAACCAAAATTGAAGGATTAGCCGAAGAAGCGGTGCCTTATAGTAAGAGGGAAACGATAAGTCAGGCTTTGCAGGAATTTCAGGGGCAGGCTACGGCAATAAGCAAAGACAAAATAGAAAGGGTGAAAGCCCAACAAATCGCCACTTTGGAGCAGGAAAAACAAAAGCTTGCCCAGGAAAAGCAAAAGCTTGCCCACGAAGCAAATCGAGTCAAACAGCTCCAGCAAAAACAGGAGAAAGCCACAAAAGAAGCTCAGGTTAAACAAGCGAAGTTAGACAAGCAAAATCAGGAGCAATTCGACAGGGAACAGGCCAGAGTAGCTCAAGAAAAACTCTGGCAACCTTTCGAGAAAGTCTGGGCCGACTCTCAAAAAGATACTATGCTCGAAACTCAGCAAAAAATAGCCTCCGAGAAATTCGAGTGGATAGCCTGGAAGGATGAATTCTCTGGCTGGTTTGAAAGTGCTTATAAAAAAGCCAAAAAGCAGGGTAGTCCTACTGCCGCCGAAGCTTATATTACCAGCACTATTAAACCTGATTGGCAGAAAGTAGTTGAAAACGCCCACCGCAAGGCTGCAATAGTTGTAGCGGTGCGAAACGCCCGGATTGCCTTCAAGCTTAATGCGGCTAAGGCCGAAGAAATTCAGGACGACGCTTTGCCCAAACCAAGTATGTCACTAGCAAAGGTGCAGAAGCTCTTGGCCGACGCACTTGACGTTCAGAAGCAGCTTGACCAGGCTACCTGGCAGCAACAGTTAGGAATGAGCGATTACATCATAGTAAAAAACCTGGACAAGTTTAATGGCATTGATATTCACGTTACTTTTGACAAAAATTCAGTTAATAGTAACCCGCCTTCTATAAAAAAAGACGCGGTTAGTGACTATAGCGTCGACGAAATGACCGACTCGTTATTGCGTGTTCCCTGGATGTTCCAGATACATTCAACCCTGGAGGCGGATGAAGTTGCTGAACCTGGTAAACCGGGCTTCAAGAATTTACATCGTTACTGGACGCTTGATGGTGATTTAACATATAATGGTTTAGCAAAATATAGCGGCGATAACATTGCCGCGTTAGCCAAACTAAAAGAAGTTCTGGAAGCTTATGTTACGGATAAGATAAAGCCCCGCGTAAAAACGGCGATAGACAAGGCAGGCAATGTCAGGTAGGCTCGGCTGACTTGCGTCACTCCAAATCCATATCTTCGCCTGTACGAAGTGAACGAAGGCGGGCAATTTCTTCGGCGATTGCTTCAGCAAAACGTCCACTGGCCCGATAGCTAAAATAAGCGGCGTTTTCCGGCTTTTGCGCCAGATAATTATCGAGCATTTCTTCGGCGATTTTCAGGCCAATACGGTAGTCGTTTTCAAAATAAGCCGGGTTGCTTTCCAGACGGTTGATATAAACTTGAGCCTCAATTAAAGAATTAAAGCCTTCACCTTCATCTACCCGGCGTTCCGGCCCATCCCAAATAGTGTACATTCCGCCGCGTGGCCCACTGGTACGCTGAATAATATAGCCGTGATAATGTGCTTTCCGCTCCATCTTGTTGGTTTCTTTCTAGCTAATTTACACTACTTTAAGTTTAACCAAATTTGAGGATTAGCGCAAGTATTATAAAATAATACGACCAGCTATTTTTATTAGCTGGTCGTTTGTGTTGTATCAGCAAAGAAAGGAACCTCGTGCTTGTAGTCCAAAAGAATTGTTAGTTGCAAGATAAATTGAATTTTTTTCAATTCAGGCTTTTAGCAAGTAACAATTGCTTGACAAAGAACTGAATTAGGGAAGCATCAGGCGGGGTAAACGCAGCCGCACTTTATAATCTTCCTGCTTTTTCAAGTAACTTGTCGTCACTTTCTGTTGCTATTTTTTTAAGCGGGTTAATGCTTTTTGTTTGAGTCAGGCTTTTTATGAGCCGAGCAATATAACTGTTTGTCCTCAATACAGAATAATCGGAAATCGGTAGTCAGGTTTGTATAGATGTATGATAAACTTTTCACTAAGTCAAGTAAAGGTGCATATAAAACGAAAAAAAGCATAAGGATTTTAGGCACAATGTACAAAATGAAACTGTTTTGCACTAAAACTTTTCCTTAAATCAATCGCTGGTATAAAATTTGCTTAAAAAAAGAGTTAAATTAACTGTGATGCTTACGTGACGAAATTTGATATTTCGTTGCGTTCTTCTAATAGTTACGAGCGAAGTGTGACAGGGAGCAAGTGCGAACAATGCTAATAAATCAAAATTCCTCGGCGGGCAATTGGGAGACAAACCCGTTCAACACAGCTCAATCGAGCCAGTTTATCGATATTCTTTTTCAGCTAAACACTCAATCTTTTGATAAGGCTTTGCCGGAAATTGCCACCCGACTTAACCCAATGTTTAATGGTAGCGGCGCAGTCCTGGCGATAATCGGCGATTCTCCAAACAAACCCCGCTATAGTGTTAGCGGTCTGGATTTGGGCGATGAAAACACCGCAACCCAATTTGCCGAGAAGCTGCTTTTTGAAGGTCAGGCTGAAGCGCGAACTGGTTTGGATACGATAGCAGCTTTTATGCGAAATGAACAAAAGCAATTTGGTGGTTTGGCAATTTACCGGGCTGCGCCTTTTGCTGAAAAAGAGAAGCAAGCTTTGGATTATCTGGCGGAGCAGCTAGGCCCGGCTTTGGCCCAACGCTTGAAACTGGAAGAATTGGAACAGGCAATCCAGGTCCGTGACGATTTTTTGTCGGTAGCTACCCACGATTTGCGTAATCCGCTTTCCTCTTTACGCGGGTTTGCCCAATTAACCAGTCGCTTGATTGAAAAAACTGGGCCAGACCAATTGCTCCCTCGTGAGCGTGTTCAAACTAATATGCAAAGAATAGTACGGCAAACTGATAACGTAAACGATTTAATCGAGAAAATTCTGGATTTTTCGCGAATTTTAACCAATCGTTTTGAGCTAAATACTTTACCAGTAGAATTGGCGGCTTTGGTTCAGGAAGTAGTAACTAAATTTCAAATTTGGCTATCCGACCAGGAGCGCGGTAGCGACCCGGCTCATATGCATAATGTCCAGCTTGACCTCGATGCCTACCACCTGAAAGGCGATTTTGACCAGGCCCGATTAACCCAAATTATCAATAGCTTGCTGCACAATGCTTTCAAATTTTCGCCCTATGGTGGTACGATTCTGGTGAGGCTGGCCCGACAAGACACGACGGCCTGCCTGACGGTGAAAGACCCTGGCCTCGGAATAGTGGCCGAAAAGAAGCCTTATATTTTTGAAAGCTGGAAAAGACCACGCGGCCCGCAAGAAACCGGGTTGGGCGTTAGTCTTTTTATCGGCAAAGAAATTGCGAAAAGGCACGGCGGTCAGCTTGAATACGAAACTTTTGCCGAACGCGGAACTACTTTTAAGTTAGCGTTGCCCTTGCAATAAAAGTTTCACTCGACCATCGTTTTCATCAAGTGTTGGAGTGTTTCGGCGGGGTCGTAGCACAAGCCGGAATGAGCCGGAGAAAGCTGGATAATGGTGCTGCGTGGGGCTACCAGCCAGTGAAACCGTTCTGTTTGCGAAAGCTGACCAATCGTCCCGGCTGCTGGCCCACCCTGACAAATCAAGGGAATTACCGCCAAATGTGGCTCAATCAAGGCTGGGTCAAGCTCAGGGGCGAGAATTTTTAACCGTTCGGTATTTAATTTTATTTGCGCTCCAAGATAACGTCGGGTGCGGCAAATTAGCACGATGCCAACGTTAATAAATTCGCCGCGCTCCACCTTTGGTACAACGCGCACAATGGCATGATCAAACGAGGCGAGCGCGGGCATTGATTGCTTCCTCCACAAAAATCGGGGCGGCTTCCAGACGACTAATCAGATAACTCAGGTAAGCGGCGCGATGTTCCTCAAGGTCGTTAAAGTTGGTATCCGCCGCTTCTAGCCAGCTATCCGGCACCGCCATTACAATTTCTTCTAAAACAGTTGAATTCAGCTTTGAGCGTAAATTGCTATCTACTGCGGCAATACTACTGGCAAAAGGCAGTAGCACGTGTTCTTTAATTGGCGTGAACGGGGTGCGACTGCGGGTTAAATAATCTGTCCAGGTATGCTGAAAGTACATTGCCGCGCCATGGTCAATCAGCCAAAGTCGTTTGTGCCAGACTAACAAATTGGTATTGCGGGCTGTGCGGTCTGGGTTGGTGATATAAGCATCGAACCAGACTATTGCCGAAGCCAGTTCCAACTCAGGTTCAGGCTTAATCAGGGCATCGAAAGCCAAAGCACCCGATAAATAATCCAGAGCCAGATTTAGCCCAGTGCTGGCCTTAACTAAAGCCTGTATTTCAAAGTCTGGCTCATTCCGTCCCAACGCCGGGTCTATCTCGATAAATACAATTTCTGGCACAAGCAAACCCAAAGTTCGCCCGATTTCGCCCGCGATAAACTCGGCAATTAAGGCTTTTGGCCCTTGCCCTGCTCCCCGAAATTTCACCACATACAACCCGCTATCGTCGGCCTCTACAATTGCCGGAAGCGAGCCACCTTCCCGCAAAGCCGTAACGTAACGTGTCGCAGTTACCGTCCTGACCATTTTAGCCAATCTTTCCTAATTCAAACATCACCGGCTAATTTTAGCATAGTTGCAGGATTAGTTGTTAGAGAAATACAGTTGTTATTGTTGTAACTTGTGGAAAATGCTTGTCGGCTCAAGTTACGACAGTTGGTGAAGAATTTACGAGATTAAAACCAGCAGTGGATTAAACCGCTCCTCTCACCACTCCTCGCCTGCGTTACACCACCAGCTGGCAAGACCTGACCCGCGCCGCCTAGCAAAAACCTTTTTAACTCAAACAAATAGCTCTTCGTGAAGCAATACCAAAAATACACTGGCTGACCAGTAGGCACTATCTTTGAGTATACGACGCTGAGTTGGGTAATCTATATAAACCAGGCCGAGGCGCGGCTCGTATCCGTGCAGCCACTCGAAATTGTCCAGTAAACTCCACACAAAGTAACCCGCTAACGGCACACCTTCCTTGATAGCCTGCCCGACTGCCTCGATATGACGCGCCAGGTAATCAATGCGGGCCGGGTCGTGAACAACCAGCTCGTTTGTGCTGCTATCTTCCTCAAGCTGATCAGTATCGCCAAAGCCGTTTTCCGTTACGTATAACTTTGAAACCAGGTAATCGGCCACCAACCGCTTTGACAACTGGTACAGACCTTGCGGGTAAATACCCAACCCATTAGCACCCGTAGCGTCCCCGGTAGGAACGGTTTTAGTCTTGAGGTGCATGTCTTGAAAAGACTCAACCTCGATCTGCAAATTTCGGGTGTAGTAATTAAAGCCAAGAAAGTCGAATGGACGGCTAATAATCGCCATATCTTCCGGCTGAAGGGGCAAAAGTGGTTCAAGTTGCGACCAGAGTTCTGCCGGATAAGCAGCCTTGTAGAGCGGGTCAAGAAATAGCCGATTAATGTAAGCGTCCACTAGCCGGGTAGCTTCCTGGGCGGCCTGGCTATCGTTAGCTGGCTCAGAGTAGTCCAGACTAAGTGCAATTCCAACTTCAGCATCGGGACGCTTCAAATTACTACGCAAGACAGGCAGGGCCAGCCCATGCGCCAGCAACTGATGATGCACTGCCGCTACCCCGCTAAAGCCACCTCGCCGACCCGGTGCAAATCCACCTGTCATATAACCGACAATCGCAGTCACAAAAGGCTCGTTAAAGGTTATCCAGCCTTTTATTCGGTCTCCTAGCCGCTGGGAGACAACCCCGGCATAATCAGCAAAGTCATGGGCTGTTTGCCGATTAGTCCAGCCCCCCTGATTTTCGAGAGTCTGGGGCAAATCCCAGTGATACAGAGTAGCAAAAGGCTCGATGCCGTTTTCCAGCAGTTCGTCCACCAATCGGTCAT
>JBBQGP010000097.1:0-19587 GCA_038323095.1 Chloroflexia bacterium
GACTATTGACAAGCTTTGGAGCTTGCGTTAATTTAATCATAGTATAATGCTGGTGCGGCGAGATTAAACAAGCCAAACAAAACAGGAGAATAAAATATGCCTTTGCTCGAAACTCTGGCGCGTATGATTAGCAACGATTCAACTAATTTTGTGCAGTTCGGAATTCCGGCGGAACGGGTGCTTAATGTTCAATACGATAGCAGCCCGGTACACGCTGGCGGCGGCTATTTTCGGGTCTGGGCAGTTGAAATGAAAGCAAGCGATAATCATCCTTTGGCGAATTACTACCCGGTTTTACATTCGGTAGTCCGTTTTGATTACGCCGGGAAAACTATCGAGCTTACCCGTGTGAACGGGCTGGATAGCCTGAAAAGCAGCGTGGGTAGTGGCATCGAAATGAGCAAAGTAGTCGCCTTAAATTTCGCCCTGACCGAACTTGTACCTTTTAACGGAGGCAACGTCGAGATTAGCGCGGGCCTGTTGGCGATGAAAGAAAAAGATAAAGTGGCGGCGGCTATCAAGCTGGCGGGAGATTTTAGCTCGTTGCTGGCAGTGCCGCAGCTTTCAACGGT
This sequence comes from Chloroflexia bacterium, assembly GCA_038323095.1. Taxonomy (GTDB): domain Bacteria; phylum Chloroflexota; class Chloroflexia; order Chloroheliales; family Chloroheliaceae; genus L227-5C. The sequence continues at coordinate 573 of JBBQGP010000097.1, forward strand.
GCTGGCTATTGCCCAACCTTTGGCGCGTAATATCGAAAATATTGTGGGGCTAGGAGAAACTCAATTCCGGCTTGGCTACCATAATACTTTTACCAGCGCAAATAGTGGCGGTTCAAACGATTTAACTCCACAATATATAGCGATTATTGCCGCTCAACAAAACGATAATATCCCCCGTGATGGAGCGGGACATTGGGTGGTCAACGACCATTTAGTTTATATTGACCCGGCTACTGGCGGGAGCGGCCCAAGTGCCGAAATCGCCCGCGATTACATGTTACTGCGGCTGGAAGTGCGGCGCACTCGCGGCGAGGAATGGGCGGCTCTGACCAATATTAACGCTCCTTTTATCGAAGCGTTGCGAGTGGCGGCAGATGACCAGACCAAAGCTTCGGCCAAACTAAAGACGGCGATTATGGCCGTTCTGGAATCGCCCGATATTGCCGAAAATGACCGCGAAGCGATTGCCTTGTTAATGCGTACCAAGTACAAGAGCCGGGTCAAAATCCTCAATATGCTAGGGGATGATGACGGCAAGTCGCCGGGCGGTGGTTTGGAAAGTGTCTCACCCGGTTCAGAATTTCCCGGCCTGGAAGAACCAAACGAGCCGCCAGCTTTGCCTGAACCAGCTTCAATCGCCGCCAGCCTTAATGACGAACTTGATGATTCAATCAGGGATGAAGCCAAAGCTCTCTCTACCGCCGATTTACTGGAAGACCTTTAAGGGAAAGTATAAAGTCGGAAGTCGGAAGTCGGAAATAAGTATCAAACGGGACATTGCTACTTATCTACTTTTACTTTCTTACCTCCGACTTGTTTCGGCCTTCCGACTTTATACTTTCGACTTCCGATTTGCTAAATTGTGTGCCAGCCGGGTTCGGGGGCGACGAATTCGCTGGCGAGGCAATCCATAATAATTTCGTCATAGCGTTTGCCATTGAGTAGGACTGAACTGCGCCAGCGTCCGGCTTCCTTAAACCCCGCTTTAAGGTAAGCTTTGAAGGCTCGCTCATTAAAGGCGATGGTATCGAGCTGGATTACGTACAAATTGAGGAAATTAAAGCCGAATTGCATCATAAGTTTGGTAGCTTCGGTGCCGTAGCCTTTGCCCCAAAACTCCTTGCGCCCGATTGAAATGCCCAAAGTAGCAATGCCATGCAAATGATTTATCTTGCGTAAACCAACTTCACCGATTAGCTCAAGGTTTTCAACCTCATATATCGCGAAAGACACAACTTTACCTGTAGTATCTCGTTTGTCATACCAACTAATTTGGTCATCTACGTTAGTTGGCAAAAATTCACCATCGGAGTAGCTAATTACCTCTACGTCCTGGCGAAAGTTTGCTAAGGTTTCCAAATGTTCGCGCACTAGCGGGCCTAGCGCGACTTTTGACCCGCGCACGTTTATCATAGACGGTTTTTTCTGATTTTCGTTACTCAATGCCGAATTCCTTTCTCAGCTAAAAATAGATAGTATAAGATTGCTTAGATGATTGTATAGTAACATTTATTGTTATTTTGTCAAGCGGAATATTCGATTGACCATTAACTGTTTGACCACTATACTTATGTACCGGGAACTACAAGGCGACAACTAGAAGGAGCTACCAAAATTGTTTCGATTTCGCAAAAACCGCTTAACCTGGCCGGCTATAGCGGTGCTTGCTTTTATTTTAATCACCGGGTCAGCTTTAATCTGGCAACTAATTGCCTTTGTCAGCGAAGCGGGCAACCTGGATTGGGTACTTTTGGGGTTGTTACTCGCGACGATTTTGCTTTTTATTATAATGGGTTTAGCCGTTTTCTTTCTGGATTTTGACCAAAATTTGGTGCTGGCCCGCGATGGAATTTACGTTATGCCTTCGATTTTTGCCAGTTACAAGATTAGCTGGGACGATATAGAGCAATTGGAGTTGCGGGAGGGCAATGGCTTTCGTTTAATCGAATACCGTTTGAAACCAGATTCGCCAAGCTATCAAAATCATATCAAGCGCGATGGTAAACGCCGATTTTTGGCAATTGAAGGACGAAATGGCGGTTTTCACGGCGCGATTCCAGTTCAATCTTACCCTTTGGATGTTAATACTATGTCCGAGCAAAATAATATTCGGGCCAATCGTTTGTTCCCGGTACTCTACCGCTTTTGGACAAATCAGGCCGCCCGCAGCGAATTACCCGAAATAGAGCTAAGTAGCAAGTAACAAGTCGGAATTAGGAAGTATAAAGTCTGAGTCAACCCAACCGTTCACTCAGGGTAATGTAGGGAGGATTACCCTTCCCGATTTTACCCAAATCCGTTTTATCGGGATTGGAAATCCCTCCTACTCCCTCCTACAATGAATCGTTGAATCGTTTTGATACTTGTTACTTGATACTTCCGAAAGTGGGTTAGTTAAAATATGTCGGTAGCGTTGAATTCACCTCAAGCACCCGTTCCAGCTTTGACTAAAAGCCAGATGAATGAGATTGTGCGAATAATGGTAGAGGAATATGGCCTTAGCCATTTATTAATGATGGAAAATGCCGGGCGTAATCTGGCGAACCTGACCAGACGCTTGCTGGGCGGCAACGTTGCTCACCACAAAATAGCAGTATTGGCTGGGGCGGGACATTGTGGAGCGATTGGACTGGTGGCCGCCCGGTTTTTGGCTAATGCCGGAGCGGATTTGACCGTATTAGTGGCCCGTCCTACCCTTGATTTAAGCCAGATGGCTTTGCACCAGCAACGTATTCTAACCCGTTTGGGTATCGTTACAATTGTGCAGACCATACAGCCAGCTTTGCAAGTGCTAACCGGGCTGCGGCAGGCGGAAATAATTATAGATGCGCTTATCGGCGGCGGCTTGCGCGGCGCACCCAACGGGGCGGAAGCTTTTTTAATTCAGACTTTACGACAGGTGGGCAAGCCAGTGCTATCGCTGGATTTGCCCAGTGGTTTGCCGGGAGATGGCGAAAAACCAATTGGCCCTTTTGTGCGGGCCGAAGCAACTTTGGCTTTGGCCTTGCCGCGTTTGGCTCATATAAACCTGGTTGCGGCCCCGTTTTTGGGTGAATTATATCTGGCGGATATTGGCGTACCATCTGTCCTGTATCAGCGAATGGGCCTAAATGTTGGCCCGATTTTTAGTGCGGGTGATGTTATTTATTTGCGAAAACGCGAAAGCTGATTATTCCAAATAAAGCTATTTTTAATCGCTAAATTCGATTTGTCACCGTTTATAAAGTAAGTAGTGTAACAAGCTGGTAGCAGAGAGTTTGGGGAGATGAAGATGAGTGAGCAGACAGAACGATATTATTTGGGAATCGAGGCTACCGGGCGCACCGTGGCTTTGCTGGCGGACAGTACGGGTAAGGTAATTGGGCGGGGGACAGCCGGGCCATCGGTATATAGCGTAGTTGGGCAGGAACGTTGTTCGCAGGCTATCTGGAGTGCGATTGTGGCCGCTTTTTCAACGGCAGGGTTTAATACCCGCGAATTGCTCGAAACCGATACCGCTTTACCCGATGTAGAAGCCATCGCGGTAGCCATGAGCGGGATAGAGCGGCCCAAAGAGGAATCAGCCGTAAAGCGGGTAATCGCCGACTATAATTTGACCAAAAAGATTATTCCTTTGAGCGAAGCCCGTAGCGTTTTGCTGGCTGGGACGGAAGATGGCATAGGGATAGCGGTGCTGGCCGGAGATAACGGGTTAGCCTACGCTCAAGCCCCCGATAAGCGGACGGCGCGGGCGGGCGGCTGGAATTATTTAGTTGGGGACGAAGGTAGCGCACATTATATTGGTTTAAGGGCGGTGCGGCGGGTACTACAGGCAGCCGACGGGCGCGGGCCAGAAACCGAACTAAGCAATCTGATTGCTCAGGAATGGAAAATTCCCCCTGAACGTCCCGATATGCTTTCTGCTCAGGTTTATAAACTGGCGACGCAGCCAGGAACAGGCGGGAACAAAGCCCAAACCGAAGATTCTATCGAAATCTATAAACGGGCTTTGGCCGGGCTTGCCCCTTTGGTTGAACGCAGCGCGGCAAAGGGTGACAGGGTTTCTCAACAAATTTTAGAGGAAGTAGCCGATAATCTGGCCCAATCAATCCGGGCGGTAATTAACCGCACTGGCTTATTTGAGCAGTTCCAGGCTTTGCGAAGGGCGGGCGGGACTACCGGTACTTTGGGACGGCGCAATTCTAGCTATGAACTGGCGGGAAAGGCCGGACAAAAAGTAGTCGAAAGTGCGGCTTTGCCTTTAACGGTTTATGGCTCGGTAATTACCAGTAATGCGGGCGAACTGCGCCGCCGTTTGGTGGAACGCTTGCCCCAATGCGGCGAACCAATTATAGTCACCGAACCAGCCGAAGGAGCCTTAAAAGCGGCGGTAGCAAGTTAGGAGGGCAAAAAAACAGCCAATTTTTCCTGATTTTGGTCAACTTTACATATCTTTATGCAAATTGGTGCAGAAACAACTTGACATATATACTTGACATATTATATAACTAAGGCAGACACTTTCGCAGTCAGGTGTCAGATTGCGGCCTTTTCAAAAATGCTCGTATAGGCCCAGTAGATAGTCAAGTGGCTAATTTGTAGATAGATGGCAGTCCGGCGGGCTATCCAATGGTGCATCCAGACCAGATCAGGAGTTGGGGAATGAGTCCAAAGCAGCTATTGCACCGTATGTTTGTGTGGCTGGTTATTTCAATAATGCTGGTATTAGCGGCGGGTTGTGGCCCGGATAATACGCCAACCCAGGTTTCCCAGCCCATCCCACAAATAACTACCGCACCACCCGCACCAACCAATACACCACAACCTACCAATACACCGCAGCCGACCCCAACTGCAACGGAGATTCCGTTGCTTTTGCCGACTTCGACGGCCATTCCTCCGCCTTTCCCGCAATCTACCCGTGATTTGTTACCGCCGACTTTAGCAGCTGCGCCTACTTTTACACGTGTACCGGCCACTGCCACGGTTACGCCGACTGCTACAATCTCGCCTACCGCCGTACCGCCCAAGTCGCCGACACCTGCGCCTACGCCCATACCGCCGGTGCGTTTGAACGTGGTACTAAATTACATGATTCCCTTGCCTGGATATGCCATTCAGGGCTACTATCCCGGCCCGGAACTTAGCACCCAGTGTATCAATGCGACTTATCTCAATACTAATTTGCCGACCCCCACTCCGGCAGCCGTCGCCACCGTCGGTACTCCGGCAGCCGTTCCCATTGCACCTACCCCGGTTGCTCTTTTTGGAGTGGCCGCCGATGACTACTGGTATAGTATTTTCAAGGAACGCTACTTGTTAGGGCCGGGTAGTGGCGGTACACGCAACCCGACTCCCCCGGCGGTCAATGCCAGCACGCCCTTTAGTGGCCCGCTTCCTCCTGGTGCCGTGAATGGCTTGCCCACCGCTACGCCAAACCCGCCCAAACCTTATGAAGTAGGCGATGAGCTTTCGCTGGGTACTTCGATTATTACTTCGACGTTGGCTTCCTTGACCGACATTAGCTATTACAGACCCGGCTTGATGGTAATGTGGAATGTCATGAACAACCTGACCCGTCAGTTAATTGACCCGTCAGTAGACGCAAAATCCTACCAGCAAAGCTATGAAGCGGCCCTGAACCAATTAGTTAATGCGGTATTGCGAACTAACCCAATTGCCCGCGTAATTCTTGGCAATGTGCCAGATTTAACCGCAATGCGCTATTATCAAACCTGTTTCAACGAATCACAGCTGCGACAGGTTCAACGCGATTACAATGCGATGTTTAGTGCATTAGCCGCAAAGTATCCAGGCCGGGTCTATGTCGCCCGTCTTGACCAGATAGATATACGGAGTCATCCGCAGTGGATTTATCTGGGCGATGGGGTACGCTTTACCCAGCTAGGCGCGATTGAAATTGCGGCGGCCTTTGGACGAGTTTTCCAATCTATTCGTTACCGTTAGTCGGTTTTAGGTTATAATAGAATAAGTTCGGCTGAGAAGGTGATTAACTGTCGCCTTCTCATCTTTTTGATAGGAAAAATTTGTGTAGAATGATTTCAGGGAGGAGCAATGCAGACAGCCAATAACACCGAGAATTTAGTCAGTAGTCTTTTGAGAGAGTACAAAGAAAGTAGCATAATCAACAAGGTTTTGCTGACCCTTTTGCTTTTTGTGCCGTTGGCTTTTTTCGCTAAATACGCGGGCTTTTCGCCCTTGTTCACTTTTTTTATCGCCGCTTTTGCGGTTATGCCTCTGGCAAAAGTTATGGGGGATGCCACCGAAGCTTTGTCGCATCGGGCTGGGCCGGGTATAGGCGGCTTGCTCAATGCCACTTTTGGTAATGCCGTAGAACTTATCATTTCGGTTATAGCTTTAAGTAAAGGCTTGACCGAAGTTGTAAAAGCTTCGCTAACCGGCTCGATTATTGGTAATATTTTGTTTGTGCTGGGACTGGCAATGTTTTTGGGCGGGCTACCGCGCAAGCACCAGCTTTTCAACCGGGTCGGCGCAAGCGCAAACGCCAGCCAGCTAACTTTGGCCGCAATTGCCCTGATTATCCCGGCCATTTTTACTTCAACTTTGGGCAATGGGCTAAACGAAGCCAGCCGTAATGATTTGCTGGAAAATCTGAGCTTGATAGTTTCCGGGATTTTGCTAATCTGCTACGTTGCCCAGCTTATCTTCTTTTTGCGTACCCATTCCGAAGCGTCGTCAGGTGAGGAGGAAGAAAGCGAGGCGGAACGCAAATACGAGCGAACCCTGAGCCGAGCCGAACAGCAAATTTTGCGCGAGGAAGAAGACGAAGTTAAAGCCTGGACGATGCAGCGTGCGCTCGGTACTTTGCTGGCGGCAACGGTAGTAGTGGGTTTTGTTAGTGAGATTTTGGTTGGAAGTATCGAGCCGCTTACCCAGCAATTAGGCTGGACAGAGCTTTTCGTAGGGGTTATCCTGATAGCAATTATTGGTAACGCTGCCGAACACTTGACTGCCGTCACGGTTGCCATGAAAAACAAGATGAATCTGGCGATGAATATCGCGATTGGCAGCAGCTTGCAGGTAGCCTTTTTCGTTGCGCCCGTGCTAGTTTTTATCGGCTTTTTTATTGGGCGGCAATTAAACTTGCGCTTTGAAGAATTTGAACTGATTAGCCTGATTGTTTCAATTTTGATTGTGAACCGGGTTTCGTCTGATGGCGAAAGTAATTGGTTTGAAGGTTTGCAACTTCTGGCCGCTTACTTGATTATCGCTGTCGCTTTTTACCTGCACCCGTGATTAGTTTTGAGTTTTGAGTTGAAGGCATAGTTGTTACGTAAATATGATTAAGCAAATAGTAGAGATAATGACAAAAAGAAGTGGAATTGTTAGATTAGTGGTAATGTTACCCTGAAATGAATTTCGGACTAAGATACGGCAAGTGGGTTCGCTGAAGATGGGCTGTGCCGAAACCAACTGAGAATTTATCTGAATCGAGGTTGGTCAAAATCAACTGGCGGAGCAGCATCCTACAGGAGATAGGAGCATTTTGTAGGATGTGGCTCTGCCCATTGATTTATCCCAAACCTCAACTGGCGGAGCAGCATCTTACAGGGGGAAGCGGTATTATTTGTATGATATTGCTCCGCCAATAGATTTTGGGATAAATTCTAATTAAAATAAGGGCTAATTCTTTTACAGTTGGTTTTAACCAACTTCCCATTACTTAGCCCGAAATTCATTTCAGGGCGATTGAACGATAGACACTTTTCTAAATCATTTTCTGGTTATCTACAGGAATAATTTCGGGTACTTACTCAACTGTATTTCACTAACAACTAACAACTAACAACTATATCTTCAACTTAAAACTTAAAACTCAAAACTTAAAACTCACTTTACCCCTTTGATTTTTTAAGCAAGGAGCTTTATGGCTGGGAAAGTTGCGGTAGTCGGTAGCCTCAATATGGACTTGGTAATACAAGTGCCGCGCCGCCCAAGCAAGGGCGAAACTTTGCGCGGGACAAATTTTGCCATGTTTGTAGGCGGTAAGGGCAATAATCAGGCGTTGGCGGCGGCGCGGGCCGGAGCAGAGGTTAGCCTGATTGGGCGGGTTGGGCAGGACGTTTTTGGTGATACGCTACTTGCCACACTGGAAAAGAACCAGGTTAAGGCCGAGTTTGTGGGGCGTGATAACGCCGTCGGAACAGGGGTTGCCAGCATTATGGTAGACGCTGAGGGCGACAACAGCATAGTTATTGCGGCACAGGCTAATGACCGTCTTTCCCCGCAGGAGGTAGAGCAGGCGGCAGGCGTTATCGAAGCCGCTAAAGTTTTGCTAGTGCAATTGGAAATACCGCTTGAAACGGTACTGGCTGCTGCCCGAATTGCCCGGAAAGCGGGGGTTATGGTGGCCCTTAATCCTGCACCTGCTCCCTCTGGCGGGGTTTTGCCGCCCGAACTTTTGGCCGAAGTGGATTTGTTTATTCCCAATCAAACCGAAGCGCAGGCGATTACAAAGCTGGAAGTCCAGGACGAAGCCAGCGCGATTATCGCCGCTAGAGCTTTGCAAAAACTCGGCCCGCCCAAAATCATTATAACAATGGGCGAGATGGGGGCCTTAGTGTTGGACGGTTCTAGCCTACCCCGGCTTGTGCCATCTTTCCCGGTGAAAGTGGTGGATACAACGGCGGCGGGTGATGCTTTTTGCGGGGCGATGGCGGCACAGTTGGCACAGGGAAAATCTTTAGAGGATGCGGTTCGCTTTGGCTGCGCTGCCGGGGCATTGGCCGCCACCAAAGCAGGTGCAGAACCTTCTTTACCTTATGAAGCTGCAATCCGCCAGCTAATCGAAAGCAAATAGTTTTCGTCACATAGAAAAGGGCTTGACACAGTGCGTTATAATACAAATATGACGCACTGCGTTATAAAACTGGAAATAGCCTAAAAAATAGACGATTGGAAAAAGGCAAGGAGGCGCATTGGTTATGGCAATGGATGATGGCGTAAAGATTCGAGTTACTGAGCCGGGTATTATGGGCGATGAACCGATTGAAGAATTTGATAATATCGGCGTAGGAGTACGCCGGACGGCGGGTGGTGTGGCTGATGTAGTTAGCCAGGTGGTACGGTTGGGTTTTGGCGTGGCAACTTTGCCTCTGAACCTTTTGCCGAACCGCTCTCGCTACCATGCCAAAAATTCTATTCGTGAGGGCTTTCTGGCGGTTAAAACCCTGATAGATGATGTTACCGATGGGATTGATACCGGCCTCAGCCGTTCAATGGAACGTGACCGCATGTACGCCGGTAGTATTCGCCTGGATGCTGATACTATTCCTCCGGCAGACCCGATGTAGGGAGTTTTTGGTTTAATTTTTTTGGTTTTAGGTTGAATTCAAATTAAAAAGGCTAACCTGAGAATTTTCAGGTTAGCCTTTTTTGGTTTAATTATTATTTTGACCAGAATGAGACCTGACCGGGGGCAACAGGTTGGGGCTGTCCGGCTTTTGCTCCTTCGGTGGGCAGGACATAAACTACTGCCGGGCCAAAAGCTTTGCCGTCGGCGGTAATCGTGCTGTTAATCCAGCCACTAAAAACCAGAGCTTTGCTATCGGGCGACCAAATCGAATCGGATTGGGCGTACTGGTCGAAATAGCTAAGTACCTGCACCAATGTGCTATTAGGATACCACTCTACCAATTTGGTACTTTTTTTGGTGGTTACATCGTAAATGTTCCACAGAACCCGGCTTTGGCTCTCGTTAAAGGTCAAGTAAGCCAGTTTTTTGCCATCGGGCGACCAGAAAAAGGCAATAACCGGGTCAGTCACCGCTTTGCTAAAGCTGATTTTGCCGTTTTTGGGCGCGTCTGGGCCAGCCAAATCACTAATATTCAAACCCAGATAAACCCCTTCCCGGCTAGTATCACGAAAGCCAAAGGCTAATTTTGAGCCATCCGGCGACCAGTTAAAGCTTGCACCTTGCCCGGCAGTATCTATCACGCCCAGATTTGTGCCGGTTTTATCCTGAATTGTAATAGCTTCGTCGTTGAGATTGCCCTGCGAAGTAGAAAAAGCCAGGTACGCCCCGTTTGCCGACCAATGCGGGGCGCGGAATGCTCCCGGTTCGCCCTTGAAATTAAGGGGTTGTGGACTACTCGCCCCGCTACTTTTGGCCTTGACCATCGAAAGAGTATCTATCCCGCCCGTCAGGGTATGAATAGCGAGGCTATCCGAGTCGTTAGACCAGGAGGTATAAAGCGGGTTGCCCACCGCGACTTTGCGTAATCCGGCGGTTTTTGCTCCGGCTGCGCCCTTGCTGGTATCGGCCAGCCGCAATTCCAGCGTATCGCCGTTTACCACGCCCATTAGCAAACTTAAAAAATTGCCATCGGGCGACCAGCTAATATAGACCGGGGAAACTGCTTCTGAGTCTTGCACTTTGTAAGTGCCGCTCCCGTCCGCCGCCGCCACATAAACATTAACCGATTGGGTTTGGCCGCTTTTAATGTTAAGGCCCATCGCCGCCAGCTTTGTGCCGTCTTTCGACCAGGTAGGGAAGCGGAAAATTTCGCCATCCTGATTTAGCCCAACTGTTACGCCAGCTTTGCCCAAAATCAACTGGGGTGGTTTATTATCAAAGCGGCTCACATAAATATATAAATCACTACCCAGAATACTAAGTTTACCGGGATAGCCCGTTAATGGCGCAAAGCTGGGCGGGGTGGGGGTGGGGGCGATGGTTGCCGCAAATGCTGCCGAAGTGGTAGCGGCAGGGACAGTCGCGGCAGGCCCGGAATTAGTGCGGGAAGCATCGTTAGGGATAGGCGGAGTAGGGCGCGAGGTTGCTACTGCCGGGTTGGTCGGTAAAATTACCGGGGTTGCGGTAGCTTCTGGCCCAAAAGCAATTGTTGGGGTGGGGGCCGCCTGAGCAGTCTTGGCGGCAGTGGGCGAACCTAAAACCGAAGTGGCGGTGGGGGGAGTATCACCGCCGCAGCCTGCCAACCATAAAGTTGACCCTAAAAGTAGTATCAAACCCGCCGAAGTTTTCCCAAAACTCGCTATTTTATACCGCATATTTATGTGCCTTTTCTAGCTTTTTGCCAACAAAATTTTTTGTGATTCTAAGCCCTGCCTGGCACACTGGCAAACTGATAGCGATGTACTAGGCTTTGTTTAAATTGCGGAGCTGCTGCATAACTTCTTTAAGGTCAGGTCGGTCAAACGGGCTTTGCCCGACATAGCAATAGCGCACATAACTATCCCGGTCAACAATAAGCGTGGTAGGGTAGGCAATCCGAAACCCATTGAGGCCAAATCGCTGGTAAATATTGTGGGCCTCAATCACCTCGCGGGTAGCATCGGATAATAACGGAAAAGGTAGGGGATGCTCGGCTAAAAAGCTTTGTACCTTGCCTTCTTCTTGCCCGACAATTCCGATTACTCGCGCCAGTGGTTCAATTTCGCTCCAACTACTACGAATTTGCTCCATTTGCTGACGGCAGCTAGGACACCACGTGCCGCGAAAAAAGAAAATTAGCAGTGGACGGCCCAAAAAGCGTGAAGGGCGAACTTTGCGCCCGTCTGAAGCGGTTAGTTCCCACGAAGGGGCAGGCTGGCCGATTTCCAACCCTTTTTTGTGGCCTAAAAACGGTATTTTGTTATTAGAGATGGTCATAACGTTCCTTCCAGGTAGGTAGGGCTGCCAGCAGTAAGGCCAAGCCACTACTAAAACCAAGCGCGATACCCTGATTTTTGCTAATTAAATCCAAATCAAATAAATCAAGATTAAGCAAAAGCATAAATAAGCCACAAAATATTTCCCAACCAGCCAACCACCAAAACCGCCTGTCCATTCCGTAACCTACGAAAAAATAGCCCAGCGCAAAAGCCCAGTGCCAAATCGACGATACATAATCATAAGGCTTGCCTTGCAAAGGAAAATAAATTAGCCAGGTAAGAAAAAATGGCAAAATTAGCACCAGCACCCAGCGAAACAAAAAGCCCGAAGCCATAAATTCGGGAGCAGCTAGTTGTGCGCCGATAAAGCCTAGCAAGGTTAGCCCTAGCCAAATTAACAGCATGGCTGTTACGCCCCAGGCTTTCGCGTTGGTGTTGTGCAGCCAACCCCCAACCAGCATTAAAACGCCCCACAAGGCCAAAGTAAGCTGAATTCGCCTAAAGCCATTAAGTGAAAAAGCTTTTTTGACAGGAGGTTCGTCCATAAACTTGTTATTATTTTTGTTATCTTTTTTGTTATCTTTAATCGAGGATGCCATAGATTACTGTCCCTTTTGGAGTGGCAAAATGTTACTAAGACATAACAAATTTTGGTTTTGCTCAAATAAGCCTTATCATGATAAATTATTCGTGGACAAAAAGCAATAGTTGCAAGCCAGAAGCATTAGTGATAAACTTTAATTATCGCAAGGCTGCAAACCCTACAAACCCGGCTCGATTCTGCTAATGCCTTTTCCCCGGCAGTTTCTTGTATAGCTAAAACGTTTTCTGCGTTTTTCTATCTCTATATGATAAGGTAAAAGACTCTTTTTGGGCAAACATTAGCACGGGCTGTGCAAAGGAAATAACTGTAACAAATGGCAACCCCGAAGATTAACGATTTCTCGGCGCGTAAAAAACAGCTAAATCGTCGCGCTTTCTTAAAAATTGGCGGGCTGGCTTTGTTGGCGGGCGGATTGGTGGCTTGTGATGCTGACACACCTGGCCCCACCCCTGAAATTAAAGGCCCGGCTTCGGAGTTGGGCGATATTGCCCCTTCCCCTTCGATTAAAGGACCGGCTTCAGAATTGGGCGATACGCCCGCTACCAGTCCCCGCCCCGCTTCGTCGACTGCCCCGCTTGGCTCGGCCCGGCCTTCTGAAACCGCTCTAGCCTTTCTCAAAGCCTGGGAAGATAAACGCTATAGCTATATGTACGCCTTGCTGACCAGCTCCAGCAGAACTAATATGAACGAGGCTCAATTTACTGACCGCTACCAAAGTATTTCGGATGAAATCAGCTTGAGCGGGGTTGATACCAAATTAACGGTAGTCGCGCCACCTCCCGGCCTGAACGCGATTGGCTATGAAGTACCTTTTGATGCTACCCTGAAAACGGCCCGGATTGGGGATATAAAAATCCAGAACTCGATTAAGCTGCGCCCGGAGAACAATCGCTGGCTGGTGGACTGGAGTCCCGCTTTGATTTTGCCCCAATTAGTCGAAGGCAATACCCTCAAAATGCTTTCGGATAGCCCGCCGCGTGGCGAAATCAAGGATATTAACGGCGTGCCAATGGCAGTTTTGGGCAGCCTTTATTCGGTGTTCGTTGTACCAGGCAAAATCGAAAATGAAGAGCAGGTTTTGACCACGCTCGGTCAGGCGTTAAATCTGGATAAGCAAAAAATCAAAAACGCTTACAAAGATGCTCGCCCAGATTGGCGTATGAACATTAAGGATTTGCCGCGTACTACCGGGCAGGATGTTATCGACAAATTAATCGCGGTAAAAGGGATTGGTGTAGACGAAAAAGGAGTTCGTTCATATCCGCAAGGGGCAAGCGCAGCCCACATCACGGGCTATCTTGGCTCGGTGAATGAGCAGGATTTAAAAACGCTGGCGGCAAAGGGCTATACCAGCGAGGATGTAGTAGGCCGGACAGGGATCGAAGCCTGGGCCGAAGATAGTTTGGTAGGCATTAAGGGCGGACGCTTGCGAATTATCAAGCCGGATGGCTCAACCGCTGCCACACTGGGCGAACGTCCTTCCCAACCCGCCAGCAACGTTATCTTGACGCTGGATATGAAGGCCCAGAAAGCGGCGGAGGCGGCATTGGCCGGGCGCAATGGCAGTGTAGTAGTAATGAACCCGACGGACGGGGCAATTCTGGCTTTGGTCAGCCAGCCTGCCTTTGACCCAAACCAGTTTATTCAAGGCTTTACTGAACAACAATACAAAGCCCTCAGCGATGACCCACGTCGCCCTTTTCAAAACCGCCCGGTCAACGGAACTTACCCGACTGGCTCGATTTTCAAGCTTATAACCGCTTCCTGTGCTTTGGAACGGGCCGGATTAACCATGGATTCGCGCTTTACCTGTACCGGGCATTGGGAAGGGCTAGGCCCGCAATACGCTAAAGATTGCTATATCAAAACCGGGCATGGCAATATTACCCTGAACGAAGCGATTATTCAGTCCTGCGACGTAGTTTTTTATGAATTGGGCAAAAAACTGGACGAATTAGACCCGCTTTTGCTGCCCGGCTTTACCAAAGCGTTTGGGTTGGGTACTTCTACCAATCTGGTTGGCCTGAGCGATTCGGCGGGGGTTGTGCCGGATAGCAAATGGAAGCTGGATAACGTCAAGCAAAGCTGGTTTAGCGGCGATGCGGTTAATCTGGCAATTGGGCAGGGTTATTTGCTGGCAACTCCCTTGCAGATGGCGACAGTTTACGCTGGTCTTGCCAACGCTGGCCCTGTTCCCGTCCCACGCTTGATTGCCCGCACCGAGCGTACTGGCCTTTCTGCCCCGGTCAACCCCCAAACCCGCTTGCAATTACCAGTTAATCCTACCAATATGGCCCGCTTGCGTTCGGCCCTGCTGGATGTTACCCAAAGCCCCAGAGGTACGGCTAATGCCGCTTTTGCCGGGTCTAAGATAAAAGTGGCGGGCAAAACTGGCACAGCCGAAAGCGGCAAGGAAACTCCGCACGCCTGGTTTGCCTGTTATGCTCCGGCAGATAAACCTAAATATGTGGTAATCGTGATGCTGGAAGAAGCGGGCTTTGGAAACGCTTTAGCCGCGCCCGCCGCCCGCAAAGTGATTGATGCGCTAAGTTTTTAATCCCCTGCCGCCCGGTATTCCAGCATTTCGCCTTCGTATTTGGGCCGGGCGGCTTCAATTAATTCTTGCCGATGAGTATGATAAAGCAAAATGGGGCGGTCTGCCGGAATGTATTTGTCGCCCACGTCCAGCCCGCCCTGCTTCGGTGATTGGCTGCTAACAATTTTTTCATCCTGCGCCAAAATTGGGCCATTGGCAAGCGCACCCAGTTTGGAAACCAGTTTGCGGGCCAAATCAAACTTGCCGATTTGATGATAAAAACGCACGTACATCATAGTATTTTCGTCGTCAATCGGGGCAAAGGCCGCGCCAATCATTACTTTACCGCCCAAACGATTTAACCAGACGTTCGGGTATTTGAAGCACAGTAACCAGGGCGAAGAAGGTTTTTCCAGTTCGCTGGCTTTGGGGGCGGGGCGACCTTCGTCGAGCTGGTTGTCGTACCAGATGTAAAGCGAATCGTTTTCCAGCACAGCGTATGGGCCGTTTACCAACGTTTTACCGCTTCGACCAATAGTTGAGGCGTGGACAAAAGGCAAATGGGCTACATCCAGTTGATTTTCGATAGCGCGGGTATAATGGACTTTCCATTGCTTACGAAATGTGCCGTAGCTGTGCTTTTCCACTTCCGGGAAGAACGGAACGGTTGGATAATCTTGCTGCTGGCGCGGTTCGCCGTTCCAGACCCAAATAAAGCCGTGGGCTTCACGAGTTGGGAAGGCTTTAGCCTGAAAAATCTTGGGGCGTGGGCCGTTTTTGCCGTTAGCCGGGATTAGCTGACATTCGCCTTTGGCATCATACTGAAAGCCATGAAAAGGACACTGGATGTTGTCGCCTACAATTTTGCCAGGGCTAAGTTTAGCCTGACGGTGCGGGCAGCTATCGCGCATCACAATTACTTTGCCTTTTGAATCGCGCCAGAATACCAAATCTTGCCCCAATCTTTTAAAGGGATTGGGCTTGCCCGGCTTTACTTCATCCGATTCTAATACTGCGTACCACTGGTCAGGAATCATTAGCAGCACCTCCTGATAGCAGTTTACACTCTGAGTCATAAAAAATAATTAAGTTTTGTTTACCTTTTAGTGAGCTTTTGGATAGTTTTAGCTACTAAAGCGTTTATCAATTACCCGCCGAGCCTTTAGCTGGAAACGGGGGAAAGTGCCGGGTTCGATTGCCCGTACCGCTACCCGCAAAGCCAGCCTTTCCCGGAACAAAGTTTGCAAAATTTCCCGCTTTTCCAGTTCGTTTTGAGCGATTTCGACTTCAACTTCCAGTTCATCCAAATCATTTACTTTGCTAAAAATTAGTCGGAATTCATCGGTTGGAATAATTTCGCGAATAATTGCCTCTACTGAGGATGGATAAATGTTAATCCCCCGCACAATAACCATGCTATCGGTGCGCCCGATAACGCCCCCTTCCAAAAGTTTATAAGTCCGCCCACAACTACAAGCTTCTTTGGAAATACGGACACTATCCCCCGTGCGGTAGCGAATAACCGGGTAGCCCCAGCGACCCAGATTGGTCAATATTAGTTCGCCTGCCTCGCCCGTCGCCACTGCTTTATCTGTTCCCGGCTCAAGCACTTCGGCGATAAATTCGCTTTCGTTAAGGTGCAAGCCAGCCTGAGTCGAGCAGGAAAAGCCGTATGCCCCTATCTCGGTTGCCCCCGAATGGTCGTGTACCGTCGCGCCCCAGGCTTGCTCAATCCGTTGCCGCACCGCAGGAATACTGGCTCCCGGTTCGCCCGCATGTATCAGAACTCGCACTTTACTATTATAAATGTCATATCCCTTCTGAGCGGCAACTTCGGCCAGATGCAAAGCGTAGCTGGGCGTACAGCAAATTACGCTGACTTCCTGTTCCAAAATCGCCGCCAAACGCTGCTCGGTATCCATCCCGCCGCCCGGTATTGCCAACGCCCCTAATTTTTCCGCTCCGGCATAAGCTGCCCAAAAGCCGATAAACGGGCCAAAACTAAAAGCCAAAAATACCCGGTCATGAGCGGTTACGCCTGCTGCCCGGAACACCTGTACCCAACATTGCGCCCACCAATCCCAACTCTCGTTTGTATCCAAAATTTTAAGAGGTCGCCCGGTTGTGCCAGAAGTTTGATGAAACTTGGTATAGCGTTCGAGTGGATAGGACAAATTGCGGCCAAAAAGCGGGTACTGGTCTTGCTCGTTCACCAATTCGCTTTTCAGGGTAAAAGGCAAATTGGCAATATCCGAAATATGGGAAAAACTGGCGTTATCAACTTCGGCCAACTTTTCCCGGTAAAAATCGTTGGAACTTTCCTGTTTCAAAAAATCGAGCAACGTTTTCAACCGCCCAAGCTGATACTGCTCAATTTGCTCCGGCACGGCCCATTCCAAATCATCCGCACCTTTTAGTCTGACCACTTCTTCTTTCATGTTTTATCTCTTCATCCTGCCTTGTTAGCACTCTAATCTATAGGCCGGGAGGTTTAGCTCCCGGCCATAATTAGCTTAATCCGAGCTAATTTGTACGGTTTGCAGACCGGGATTGCCTGCTTGCTCTTCCTTAAACATGTTGCGAACCAAAATGGCCCAATGTTCGCCGTCAGGCCGGGTGTAGCCCGTAGCCCTTAGCGGAATTTTGACTTCGGTGTTACCCGCAAAATCTACCGAAAACTTTTTGACCTCGCCGCCGCCTTCGATACGTGACAGGGCAGGCGGCAGGCAGAGATGTACCAATTGTCCGGCTTCGTACTTCTGGATTTTGACGCTTAGTTCCAGATTATCGCCCAGCCTTAGACCTCGCCCAACTACTCGCCCAACCCGGCTTAACTGCACACTAACCGGGACTTCGGGCCGGAAAGCGTTCCAATCTTCGGTTATTTCGGTAGTTAATTCGACCAAAGCCACCCCTTCCAAAACGGTAATTTCCCGGTTTAGTCCGGCTTCGGCTTCGCTAATGGCTTGCGTGGTAGTCATTTCGCGCCCGTCCAGCCGTACTCGTCCTGACCCGTTCGCGCCAATACCCGCCGCTTTCAAGGCCGACATCAGGCTGATAAAGGCCACCGAGTCTACGGTTGAATAAAGCCGTCCGTTACCGTCAAGGCTATTGGCAAGGCGATTAGCCGCTTTGAGGGCTGACCCCAAATCGGCAGAATCACCACCAATAAGCAGAGCGGCGGCAGCGTAAGCCTGTTCCGCCCTGTTCTCCACCCGACCATAATGCGGGATGGGTTGGGGGCGGTTGCCCTGTTGCTCGGCTTCGCTCAGGACTTTGCGGGCAATTCGCAAAGCTTCGGTGCGAGCCGCACCCTTGCCGTTGATAACCTGATAAGCCTCTCGCCCAGAAGTTACGTTAGTGGGAAGGCCGGGCAATTTGTAGATTTTGGCGGCTTCTTCGCCCATTGCAATCGCCTCGCGCAAGGAGTGAATTATCGCCGGGTCATCACCACCCAAAAGCGGTTGCCCAATGCTCGCCAAGCTGTTCAAATGTTCCGCCGCCATTTTACCCCAATGCTCGTTAAAATTGGCTGTGCCACCCGATTCGCTGGGCGGGTACATGGCAAAGCCGCGATTTGGCACGAACATGGTTTTTTCCCGCTCAACCCCGACCCGGATAACTTCCCGCAATTTGGCCTGGTCGTTCCCGCCCGACATCCATGCTCCGATTGCGGCAATTAGTTTGGCGGCGGTTTGTTCGCAGCATCTATGCTCGTAGCTGGCGGTAGCGTCGCAGAGCAAGTTAAAAGGTTTGTCCAGCGAGGGCAAGAGCCGGAACATAATTACGCCCGCCGCTTCCCGCGCCAAAGTTTCGCCCGTCGTCATAAGCTGAAAACGCTTTGCTAAAACCTTGAACTGGCCGATAGCCTGTACAATTCTTTCGCTCACATCGCGTTCGCCACTTACCAAATCTTCGATTTCAACTTGCCAGCGTCCGGGCCGCGCCTCAAAAGAAACTTTGGCCCGTTGCCCGCTATAAGTGGCGGTGGCGGTTTGCTTTGCGCCCTGCAAACTAAAGGCAACTGGCAAGCCATCACAGGTTAGCTTTAGCCGGAATTGGCCGCCCGCGCTACCAATTTCCAGCGTGGCCGGACTGGAATCGCCGGGATAAACGAAAGCGGGCAACTTGAACTCGGCCCAAACTGGCTGGCTAACTTCCAGATTTTCGCGGGCGTTGGCCCATTCCGCCCCGTCCTCGCTCAGGGCGAACGCCTCGATAACGTAGCTGCTAATCGCGTC
>JBBQGP010000098.1:0-19585 GCA_038323095.1 Chloroflexia bacterium
ATAGTGGGTTGGGTAAAATAACTATCAGGTGTCCAGCCATAGCCACCATTGGTGCTGACTGCCGTTTCAAAGCCGCTTTCGCGCACAATCCGCATGATTTCCGGGCCATATTTGCCATAGGGATAGGCAAAAGTTCGCACCGGGTGGCCCAAAATCATTTCCATATCGCGTTTGCTGCCGGTAATCTCGCCCTCTAAATCTTTTACTCCCCGCAAATCAGGATGGGTTCGAGTATGGGCCGCAACCTCAAAACCATCGGCATCAATTTGCTGCCATTGGCTCGGCAAAAGTTCAAGACGGCGACTAATTACATAAAAAGTGGCGGTCATACCGCGTTTTTTCATTTCCTGATAAGCAAACCACTGGTCGGCGTGACCATCATCAAAGCGAATATTTACCGCTTTATCCGGCAAAGGAATACCGTAGCGCAAATAATCGTTTATTTGGGCAATTGTTACCGTATTATATTTATTCTCTTGAATCCAATCCAGAAATTTCACAAAAATATCCGGCTTGATAGACAGCCCAAAACCTAAAGGGTCTTTGGCAGCATCTACCGTGCGGACATAATGGAACATTAGCGAGGGTACGCGCATCGAACGGGGCTGTTCCAGTTTGGTTTGAGGTACGGCGGTAAGTTCAGCCGGGCCTAGTTGCTCCATCGCCCGTCTGCGGCCCAAAGCAGCAATCTGGACGCTTTTTTGCTCTGGCTGCAATTCCAGCTTGGCGAACTCGAAATACTGTGTCCGTAGCTTATGCCCGCTTGCGTCGGTTTCGTCCAGTTCTTCGCTTAGTGGCAAGCCCAGAGCAGTTTTATCGCCGTTGTTAAGCCAATATTCCAGCAAAGTATCACTCAGGCTATGGCCGGATTCGGGGAAATACCAGTGCGTCGCAGTGTTTACAAAAGGGGTAACTGGCCCGAAATTTTTAGCGGCTACTTCCAGACTCCCAATCGGCAACTGCTCGACTTCGTGGTCAGTTCCCTGATAATCCGGGTTAAACTGTAAAATACTGCGCTCAAAAAATTGCTGGTATTTGCCTTTGATGTTAAGCAGTTCGGTCAAAGGTAAGCCATGCCGCCCTTCACCCCCGCTCCGATTGTAATACCGCCAAACCGCGCCGTTAATACTATGCCCGGTTTGGTCAAAATAGCGAAATTGACGAGCAACTTGTTCGGGGGCGGCATGGGCTAAATTTAGCGGATAAAATAAACCAAAACTTTCTGAAAGCAACAAGAAAGCTAGAAAAATCGACACTAGAACTGGATAAATTCGCAAAAACGACCCTGCAAATCTGGGCATTCAAAAAGACTCCTGCAAGTACATCTGTCAGCTAATAAAATTATTATAAAGATTATAACACATCCCTGATTTTACGGCTAAAAGTTTCAGCTTTTTTTACCAGATTTTAGAGATTCTCTTTGATTCTAATAATGCTCGACGATTGGATTAGTTACAAAGAGCAATGTTACAAAAATGTTACAAGATTATTAAACAGGTTGACAAAACGCAATATCTGATTAAAATATTATTATAGAATTTTAATGACCTTTATATGTTTTTGTAAAGCTATAGCTTTGCACAATTTCGCTGGTTTGTGGTTTTAGCTGATGTAATTTAGCGGTTTTAAATGAGGTGAGTAATATTAAAGTGGCAAGGAGAAGCTAACTTGTTCAGTAAAGGTATTATCAGATTAAGTGCGGTTGCTTTTGTAGTGCTTTTGATAGGTGGTTTGACCCTCTCGCTTTTTGTAGGGAATGGGCAAACTTCGACTTCCAACCGGGCAATTGCCGAGGATGAGTGTCTTGCTTTTGATACCGGCTACAAGGTTTGTGGCAGGTTTTTGGAATACTGGCGGCAAAACGGCGGGCTGGCCCAGCAAGGTTTGCCCGTCACCCCGGTAATTGAGGAAAAACAGCCCCTAGCCCCTTACGGCGACGGCAAAACTTATAAGGTTCAATATTTCGAGCGGGCGCGGTTTGAATTACATCCGCTCAACAAGCCGCCTTACGACGTGCTTTTGGGCCTGGTTGGACGCGAGTCATTCAAAACCCGCTACGGCGAAATTGATTCATCGGCCCAGCTTCTTAGCGTGATGGGCAAGCGCACTGATGATAAAGTGGGTACTTTCCAGGCTGGTACGGGTAACAGCTACTTTATCATTAACTTGATGGCAGTTAATACTACTACCAAACAACTTATCGTCAGCCCCGCTTCGATTACCATTCGCACTGCTTCGGGCAAAGATTACAATGTGTCAGAAGCAACTTACCAGCTACCGAAGTTTTTGAAGTATACTGAACTTCAGTATATCGGGCGAGTTGATGGTGAACTGGTTTACGAAATACCAGTCAACGAGAAAATCGTTAGCGTTACGATGGATTACTTTGACGATAAAATTACGGTTAATGTCTATTAAGATTTTAGCTTAATTAGACCGTGTTTTTTGTAGGACATTCTAACAAAATAAAAAAGGTAGCCGCTTCCCAGAAACCGAGGAAACGGCTACCTTTTTATTATTTCGATAGGCTGGCTAATCGGTGTATAATGGTAGGGACTTTCGCTTGTGGTCGAGTTTGCCAAGAATGGTAAGCTATAACCACGATAACAAAAAGAGATTATCTTGACTGGCTCTTTCTTAGCTTTCAAACGAAAGTCCTAAGAGTAATAAAGCTACAAAGAGCAAGGAGGAATCTATGAACGATGAGTTACGGCGATTGTATGAGGAGGAGCGAGAGGATACCAGAGGCTATGAGAGGGGTGAGTCGTTTTTAGCAACGCAGGCAAGACGGGCATTGCTCCAACACCGCTTAAATGCGCTGCCCAATTATCTAACGAAGGCCGAAGATTTTTTTCACGCCGCCTTTCTTATGCAGCATGGCGAGGAGCTAGGACACTGGTGGAAAGCGCACGAGCTGGCGCACAAGGCGGCAGAGTTAGGCGAGCAGAAGGCGCGTTATTTAGTAGCGGCCTCACTTGACCGATGGTTGATGCGGCAGGGGCGACCACAAAAATACGGCACGAACGGGATATGGGACGGGAGGTTGGGGCGCTGGCGAGTGTGGGATTACAACCCAACCACAACTGACGAGGAACGGGTACAATGGGCCGTGCCGCCTTTGGCCGAACTATTGTCACGCATCGAATACATGAACCAGAATTCTAATGTCTCGGAGAAATGGAAAAAGGCTTTCGCGACCAAGATAGTGGCCGGTTATGAGATTTTGTTAGCTAACCTAAAAGATGAAGGCGGTTATCGGGGCGAGGAAGTGCCGCCTTATTTACCGCTTGAGAACTTCGAATCAAAGATACCCGGCCCGCTTCCACCAGGGTTAAGCTTTTGGCAGTTTGAGGGGATATATTGCGCCAAGCGAGTAGATGGTGAGGTGTTTATAACATGGCACCAGTGTCGCTGGAAACCAGCCGAGGATGATAGCACCTTAGAGGCTATATACTCCAAATTGCAAGGCGAGCTGCATTGGTTGGCACGCGAAGAAAATTACTGGCAGCGCGTTTTGCGGCTTGTTTCGCCTACGACTGCTTGGCTAGTTGGAGCAGCTTTACCACGTCCTACCCTGGCAGAACTCGTCCTTTCTTTGGGGGAGGCACCGCTATAATTTTGATTTTGAGGTAACAGAAACTAGGAGTTTAGAACTTTTGCTGGTAGGTATCATGCCCCTAAGAGTGTGAGCAGCCAAGAATCTAAAAGAGTAAACCCTTCGCTGCGCTCAGGGTAACATGCGAAAGTCCTGATGGTAGAAAATTGGTAACTTTTGGGAAGTGGGTAACGTCATGAGTGGTAGTGGTTAAGTGATGGCCCGCATATTTGGAGAACGTTAGAGCCGATGACCATTAAAAAAATAGATGCTTATATTGTAGAGCGGGCGCGGTCTGGCGACCACGCCGCATTTGAGGCTATCTTTGAAGAATACGGCCCGGCAGTCGCGGGTTATTTGTATCGCCTGCTGAATGACCAGGAAATCGCCCGCGATTTGTCGCAGGAAACTTTTTTGAAGGTTTACAAAGGTTTGCCCAAATTAAAGCTTGAGCAAGACTTGCTTACCGAGCGTGAGTTTAATCTTTCGGCCTGGATTTTCACGATTGCCCATCATAACGCAATGGATTATTTGCGGCGTAAAAAAAGAAGTGGTTATAGTTTTGCTTCACTAAGTTTGGGCTGGCTGGATTTCGGGCGATTTCGCGGTAACGGCGGTGGGCTAATGCTCGAAGAACGGGTGGCAGAAGCCGAGCCGTATTTGCTGGACGAAGCCGAGCAAGTGGCATTGGGTGATACGGTTGGTCGAGTTTTGGCGAATTTGCCCAAAGAGCAAGCCGCTTGTTTAATTCTGCATTATCATCAGGGGTTTTCGTATCAGGAAGCGGCGGAGATTTTGAATATACCGCTAACTACTTTCAAGATGCGGTTATACCGGGCGCGGCAGGCTTTTCAGGCAGCTTATCGCGAGGAAATGCAGGGCGATTTAGAAGACGGTACAAAAGGCGCGGAACGGAACAATTTTGAAGGATATGACCGATGAGCAATAGATGGAATGATAATTTTAGTCTCGGTTTGCTGGAACGAGGGGAGTGCCGCGACGATGCGGCTAAAGCGGCAATTTCCAGCTATCTGGATGGGGAAGCCGATTCGGAGGAGCGTCGTACCGCCGAATATCATCTGGCAAGCTGCCCCTCCTGCCAAAATCGAGCGGTAAATTGGCGACAAGTCGGGCGATTATTGAGCAACACCACTTTCACCGATGGCCCAACTTATCAAATTCAGGCCGAAGTCCGCCAGGAATTACGGGCTTTTCTGAGCAAGGAAGCTTCCAAACCAGTTCGTCGCCCAATCCCGGTTTTAGCTTTTGCGAGCGGGACGCTGGCGGCAGTTGCGCTGCTAATTTGCGCTTTCCTGCTAACTCAAACGAATGGGCCAATCTTGCTCAACCCAACTACTACCACCCTGGCAATGTCGGGGAGTGCTGCGACAGTACGGGCCGCCGGGACGCTTACTTTTAGTCCGATGAACCGGGCCAGTCTTCCAACCCCAACCGTCGCCGTTTCCAGTTTTAATTTGCCGCCGACCTTAAACGCTCAGGTGAAAGGGGCGGCGACTGTCCGAACTTACCCTGCCCCGGCAGGTCGCTTTAGCGGCTGGACAGCAATCGTAGCCTGGTATAGCGATAAAAGCAACAAACTTTGGATTGTTAGCCCGCAGCAAAGCGAAAACGAGGTTTCCCTGTCCGCTCTGGCCGACGTTACCGAGCCGGTACGTTTTTATTACGATGACCCGCAGGCCGTTATCTGGTCCGAACGCGGTGCGTTGGTCAGCTATCACCTGAATGACACACAATCGAATGAATGGGGCCTGGTTGTCCCGCAAGTAGGCCAAACCAGTGCCACTCGCCTGGTGCAGCCTCCTACCGCCGCCGCCATCGCCCACGCCACTACCACCGCTTTAGCCGCCCGGAGCTAAAAGTGCTGAGGACTGAGGTTAAAGTTGAAAGTAAGAACCAAAGCTTTACCGAATACCTAGTCCTCAGTTCTCAATATTTTTGCCCGAAGATTAAAGCCAGATTAATAAAAATGAATTTTAGAAATTGGTCGGAAATTGGGGAACTTTTTTGAAACTCTCGTCGTCACTATATCAGCGAGGAGAGATTGTTAGGGGAGGGGCGTGGTGCTATAGGCATACGGCCCCTTTCTCCTTTTATAAAGGTTTTCCTTTTCTCCAAATCCCCCTCAAAAAGCAAAATGGCCCAGAGTTTTAACCCCCAGACCATTTTCAAACGTCAAACTATTTTTAGTTTAGTTCGCCACATAGCTAGAAATGAATTGTAACTGGCGTACCTACCGAAGCCCATTGATACATAAATTGGGCGGCGGGAGTTGGCAGATTGACGCAGCCATGACTCATGGGGTGGCCGAAGTTGTTATGCCAGTATGTCCCGTGAATAGCGTAAGCCGAATAAAAATACATTACATAGGGAACGTTCGGCAAATAATAAGTGCTGTTGTCGGTCATGGCTTGCGCCTGATATTTGACGTAAATATTAAACGTACCAACGACAGTCGGATGCGCCGCTACGCCCGTGCTAACCAGCGAACTAAAGACCGCTTTGTTACCTTCGTAAGCCACCAGCTTTTGAGTGCTGAGATTTATGTCAATCCACTTGCCGCTACGGTCAGTATTAATTGTTGTACCAGCCGCAACCGGGGGAGAGCTTGTAACGCCACCACCCTGCCCGCCTTTGGGGATAGTCAAAACTTGCCCGGCGTAAAGTGAATTGGGGTCATCCAAATTATTAGCTTTTTGTAAAGCATCTACCGTTAGCGAATACCGTCCAGCAATCGCACTCAAATTATCACCCGGTTGTACCGTGTAGCTGCTGCTACTCGTTGCGACAGGAGCGGGAACGGCAGTCGCCGGAACCGGGGTTGGCGCAGGGGTCGAAGCAACAGTGCCGTTAGGTATTTTCAGAGTTTGCCCGGCATAAACATAGCTCATAGCCGAAACGTTATTAAGTGAGGCCAGTTGAGTTACTGCAACGTTGTAACGATTGGCAATCGACGTTAAAGTATCGCCTGATTGCACAATGTAAGCCCGTTCGCCGCTAGTTTGGGCGGGAGCAGGGGCATTATTTGAAGTAGAATTGTTATTAACTGGCACTTTTAAAGTTTGTCCGGCATAAATATTATTGGTATTAGAAATACCGTTGCTTTGGGCTAAAGCCGTAACGGTCAGGCCATAGCGGGCGGCAATCCCCGTCAGGGTATCACCCCGTTGTACGGTGTAGCTGGTGTCTTCCGCCTGGGCAATATCCAAAGTTACTACCAACGAAAGCGAAAACAACCAGACAAGTGCCAAAGATAGACAAGCTAATTTTCGCATTGTATGCGCTCCTTCGTAAAACTTTTCCGCGCTTTACATTAATTCTGCATTTGACATAATTCTTACTTCGATTATAGCATAACTTTCCTGGTTGACAATAACTTAAACTACAAATTAACGTTGTCTTTGACAAATTCACCCTTAAAAATGGTATAATTAAGCGATTGTTAAAAAACAAATTATTCAAGAAAAAGGGGTGCGCTTTCAGATGAGTATGCGGGTGGTCAAAGAAATAGTCTTTGTCGCAATGGGCAACGAAACTTTCCGTCGCCGACTGGCTTTTGAGCCGGATGAAGTGCTACCACAATATGATTTGAGCAAGGATGAGCTTTACGCCTTGCGGATGGGTGATAAAGCGATGCTCGTCAAAATGGGCCTTGATGAAAATTTGGCCGAATATGCCCGCGTGCTTTTCTCAAAACGAAGGTAATTCTGGAGTAAATATGAACGAGCCTCATTCGCACGGGGATAAAGGGCAAAAGAAAATTTTGGCGACTCCCGTTAATCTGGTTAATAAAGCTGGAATTTTAGGGCAGGGCGCAAGCTACAACCTGGAATTAAAAGCGATTTTGCAAAGTCAGGACGTGGCCCGCTTCCGGGCCTTTTTGCAAAACAACCAACGTGCCTTGCCCGAAGAAATGCTCGAAGATACCACCCGCATGCAAACTATGATGCACCAGCTTACTCTCTCAATGCCGGATTTAAGCGAAATGCACGGCGCGGCGCGGGAATGGCTGGACGGTAATACCGTGCTGCGGAGCGTGCGGAGCTTGCTGGAAGCCGCCCAGGTTACGCCTGAACAAAAATGGCAGGAATTCGAGGAAACCCAGACCGATAAGCCAAAGCCGAACCGTCGCACTATTTTTCTTAATGTTCCGCCATCGCGTAGCACCGAGGATAATTAGTGGATTAGGCGACTACCATTTTGCTAAATATCGCCCACCAAAACAGCACTTTTCCCGGTTTTTACAGATATAAATAGCAGGCGGCAAAAGCCGCCTTTTTAAATAAAATATTCTTTGTTCTCAAGAGATTTTAGATAATTATGTAAAGTAGCAGGAAACACTTATGCGAATTACGGCAGAGCCAGTAACGCGGCTAATAGATGAATTAAATAAATTGCCCACGATTGGCCCAAAAACGGCCTCTCGCCTAGCCTTTTATATTTTGCGCGGTTCAAAAGAAGATGCTCAAGCTCTGGCGCAGGCGATTATTGATGTAAAAGAAAAAATAATTTACTGCTCGGAATGTTATAACCTGACCGATACCGACCCTTGCACGGTTTGTTCCAGCAAAGACCGGGAGCGCAGCCAAATTTGTGTGGTCGAAGAACCGCTTGACGTAGTGGCTCTTGAGAAAACCCGCGAGTTTCACGGCCTTTATCACGTGCTGCATGGTCATATTGACCCTCTGGCGGGAATTGGGCCGGACGATTTGAAAATTCGAGAGTTACTTGACCGGGTGCGGCTGAATGAAGCAAAAGAAATTATTCTGGCAATGAATCCGAACGTTGAAGGTCGAGCCACCGCCAATTATATTCACCGCTTGCTAGTGCCGCTTGGCTTAAACGTAACGACACTGGCAACCGGGCTTCCTGTTGGCGGCGATTTGGAATACGCTGACGAAGTTACTTTATCTAATGCCCTTAAAGGCCGCCGCAATATTTAGCTTAGTGTTTTTTTGGGCTACGCCTGTCCCTTCAAACCTTTTTTAGACAACCGCCGCTTTAAAGCTATTGGTTACAAATGCTTCTTTTAGCTGGCTGGACAAACCATCAATCCGGCTAACCGATTCGGAAACCTGAGTAACGGCACTGGCGTTTTCCTGAGCTACCAGGCCGACGGCTTCCATTGTAGCGATAATCTGGCGGCTGGCACTTTCCTGCTGCTGCGTTGCCAGACTAATTTCTTCGGCCAAAGTCGCAACCTGCTGGACGGCTTCTACAATTTGAATAGAGCTAACCGCCGTTTCATGCACAACCTGACCCAATTCGTTAATTACTTGCCCGGCCTGATAGCTCCGCTCAACTGCTCCAAAGGTCTTTTTACGGGTTTCTTCGCTGGAAAGTACCGCCGCCGCTACCGCTCCGTGCAATTCGTTAATAATATGGCTGACTTCGCTGGTGGCTTCAAGCGAACGGTCTGCCAAACTTTTAACTTCGGAAGCCACCACATTAAAACGACGACCATTTTCGCCCGCGCCTGCGCTTTCGATAGCTGCATTTAAGGCCAGCAAGTGTGTTTCATCGGCGATTTCTTTAATTAAAGCAATAATCGAACTAATTTGCCGGGAACGCTCGGTCAAAATCATCAAGCGTTCCGCCAAAGCGGTAATACCGTTGCGAACCTCTTCGATAGATTGAATCGAACTTTCGACGGCGGTTTGTCCCCGTCCGGCGGTAGTGCTGGCTCTTTGGGTAGATTCGCGTACCCGATTAGAACTGTAAAGCCCATCATTGGCCGCCACACTAACCCGCCCGGCGTTATTGGCAATGTGACGGGCCGTTTCGCCCAATTCGGTCAGACTACTGGTTACTTGCATAACGGCAGCCGCTTGTTCCTGTGCGCCGTTGGCTTGCTGTCGGCTGGTAGTATTTAATTCAGTTACAATCGAGTTTAAAGATTGGCTAACCTGACTGCCAAACATATTGCGTCGAGCTAAAAGCTGGTTGGTTTCCTGAAACTGGCGGGCGCGAAATTCGGCACTACCCAAAGAGGCGTACAAACTCTGCACCATCAGCACTACCGTTCCAGAAATAACACCCATCAAAATCGGATAGGAAAAGAGTTGTATAGAGGGATTATCGGCAATCGAAAGAATAGGTTTGTACAACCGTAGAAAAGTTTCGGCCAAAATCATGCTTGTGCCAAAAAGAATGGTTGTTAGCGTTATAGTTATGATTCCTCGAACTGATACCCCAACCAAAGCCGCCAGCATAATCATCGCAGGGTAGCCCAAAATATCGACGTTGCTGGCACCTATTAGTATTTGAAAGCCAATCATAGCCACCAAGCCAGTAATTACCAGCATATAACCGCTATTTCTAATCCGTTTGGCATCTATCTTAACGTAAAGCAAAACTGAAGCAAATGAAATTGCAACCACAATTAAAGCACTTGTGATAGCAAACCAGATAGAGTTTACAAAAATAGCTAACCCCAGATAAATCGGGAGTGTAGCGACAGTCGCCACGGCAGTTATAAGGGAAGCAGTACGAATGGTGTTGTAAGAGCGAGTAAGGAAAGCATCGCTACGACGATACGCTTCGATAACAGCTTTGTTTTCCTGTTTTTCGAGAGCTTTTTCTGATTTGTTGTTTGATTTTTTCGACGACATAACAGTATCTGATTCTCCTGTAGCCTACATAAAAATACGGTTACTTTCTCCGGCTTTTCCCTTATTGTAGCAACCATAGATTACGTAAATTGTTACGACTAGGCTTAAATGTTTTAATACTAACGGCTGGTACTAATTTTTACAATATGCCATACTCCGTTTTCTTTTACTACAACTACACAGCGTAAATTCGGGCTGGATTGCCAGTTGCTTGCTTGCTCTCCCGGTTTGAGGTCGAGCGTAACTTTATAAGTTTGGCCGCCACTGGCATTATCGGGCTGTGGCCCTTCCACGATTTTAACATCATTTACCCGCCCCAAACTCAGCCGCATCGCCTGAGCGTAATCCGCCGAGTTATGCTCTTGCTTTTGAACCTGATAGGCCAATAAATTGTAAGCCGCTTCGTAGTCCTGTGCGCTAATTGCCTTGAAATAATTTACCAGCGAGGCGCGGGCTTGTTGGTCGTTCAAAGTGGCGTTGTCGTAATCTGGCCCTAAATCAATAATTTTAATTTGAGCCGGAACTATCGCTACTTGCTTTTCACTAATGCTGATAAAACGGCCTCTTACTTCCAGTTTCATTCCTTTTTCGAGCATGGTGAAAGCAGCGTTTTGCCCATCTGCCATCAAAATTCGGGCATCCTGATTCCATAAAATCAGGCCACTCCGCCCGTCCGGGCTATTAATCAGGGTGCTAGGTGCGGCAGGATTACCAGGCTTTTCAATTGTTCCGCTAAAGATGTCCAAATCAGGAGTTACAATCGGAATAGTAGTTGGAGTTGGCAAAGGCTGGGCCAGGCGTGAGGAAGCCGGGATAGTTGTATTATTATCCCCGCAAGCCGAAAGCAGCAGAGCTATCACAAATAGGGCAACAGTAGACAAGCTGAAGACAAATACAGCTTTTTTCAGGGTAAAGGTCACGAATCCAAAATCCTTTCCATAGAGTTCGCCAAAACAGATGCGCTTCTCCCGTATTTCTCCCCATCAAAATTATCACTTTCACAATTTATTTAGCATCATAAATTTTGTCTAGTACAGATTAAACCGTCAAAGGGCGACTCTGTGACTAGGTCTTTAGACCTATTTATTCAGGCTAATTAAATTGTTGAAGTAGCAAATATCAAGTAAAATCATAAATGAAAATTTAGGACTTAAAACTATAGACAAATTGTTGGAAAATTTCTATCATTTATGCAGGTCTTAACAGGTATAAAACGATAATTTATCTAATTGAAGTATTAAATTTCGTGGGAGAGATAATAAATGAAACCACTTGAACCCTCGCCGCCACGTCGCTCACGTTGGTCAGTGCCACTTTTTCGACCTGCTTATTACCGCAATGTTGGCTTACTTATCAAGCGGGAATATACCGCCCGTATCCGTCGCCGAGCTTTTATTATTTCTACGGGTGTGGCGATGGCAGCGTTATTTTTAGCCCCTTTTCTCTTTTTTATAATAGCGCGGATAGTGATGCAACCGTCAAAAGCCAATTTGTCAGTACCCGACGATGCCAGCTCCGCTGCTGCTACAGCAGAAAACGATAATCCGCCGGTAACGATTGCAGTAATCGAGCAGGATAACGGCGGCTATGCCTCAAAAGCCATAACTTATCTTTACAAAGCTTTTGAGGCAGAAAATGAAAAAGCCACGCCGGACAAAAAAAACCGCTACCAAATTTTTCAGGGTAGCACAAACGAATATGATAGTTTGCATAAAAAGCTGGAAGCGGATAAACTGTCGGCTCTGGCGGTGCTTGAACCCGGTCAGCAAAATGACTTTAGTTTCAAATATTATTCAGCTTACAATACTTCCGGGTCGGTAGATACCGTAATCCGGCGTAGCCTGGAACAACTAAGCTTGAGCGAGCGTTTGACCGGGCTGGGAATTGACCCGGCCAAAGCCGAGCAAGTAGGTGCTTTGGCAGAAACCAAATATGAAATCGTATCTTCGCCCTCGCAGCCCCTTATTAGCGATAAAAGTGGTTTACAAAACCGCCCACGTCCGATTACCTATCTGATAATTGCGCTTTCTGCCGCCCTTTTTCTCTCTATTTTTAGCTTTGGTGTGTCAATTGGGCAGGGCGCAGCCGAAGAAAAAACCAGCCGGATTGTTGAAATAATTATTGCCGCCGTCACCCCCTTTCAGCTTATGTTAAGCAAAATAATTGGTATCTGGCTGGCCGGTATTACCCAATATATGCTACAGGGTTTAGCTTTGATTACCGGGCTACTTTTGCAAATCCCGCTTTTGCTAATTTTTCCAATTAAGGGTGTCAGGACTGGTTTGGCCGCCGGAGCTAATTCAACCGCGACCACCGTACCTTTTGCGAATTCTAGCCCCTTAAACTCGTTACCCGTAGCTGGTGGGTCGAACCTGAGTTCAGTTTCGGCTGGTCTGCTTGGCAGCAATTTATCTGAATTTAGTCATATTGTCAGTAGCGTGCTTTTGTTTTACCCGGTAGCCTATATTTTGGGCTTTATAATGTGGGCTTCGCTTTATGCCGCAATCGGCTCTTTGGCAAGCCGTCAGGAAGATATAAACTTCGCACTGAGTCCGCTCAATTCGCTAGTGTTATCAAATTATTTACTGATAGTATTTGCCAGCCAAAGCCTTGATAGTTTGTGGGTCGCCATTTTGTCCTATATACCGCTTTACACCCCAATGTTAATGTTTGCGCGGCTGGCTTCGGGAAACGCCTCTTGGTGGGAAGGGATTATCGGGCTAGTCTGGTTGTTAATCTCGGCCATATTCTTTGTTTGGCTTTCGGCACGGGTTTACCGGGCTGGTCTGCTAATCTATGGACGGAAGCCAACCCTGAACTATTTCTTCAAGCTGGTTTGGAGCAAAGGCTAAAGCAAGCCCGGCAATGGCATATATTATGCGGTTGATATTAGGGAACTTGCTCATTAATCCAAGAGCGTATATCAGCAAAGAAGCTTGAGAGCATAAGGAGGTTTACTCAAATGAGTATGGATCGTTGGAATCCTTTCCGGGAAATGGACACAATGCGACAGGCAATGGATCGCTGGTTCGATGACCGCGTGCCGGGTATGCAAACCAGTGGCGCAACCATGAATTTGGCCGTAGATTTGCACGAAACCGAAAACGGCTACGAATTAACGGCATCTATACCGGGCGTAAAGGCCGAAGATGTCGATATTACGGTAAACCGGGATACTATTACTATTCGCGGCAAAACTGAACGAAACGAAGAGCGGCAGCAGGGCAATTATATTTACCGGGAACGACATTCCGGCAGCTACCAGCGTACCGTCCGCTTGCCCGAAGCAATTAACAGCGATGAGGTGGAAGCGACCCTCGAACACGGAATTTTACGGCTAAATCTGCCACGTTTGCAACAAACTCCTAACCGCCGGGTACAAGTACGCGCCGGGATGATGGGTAATCAGCCAATTAACCAGAGCAGTGGCACGGGTAATCAGGTCGGGTTGGGCCAATCCGAAACAAGCGGGAGTGGGCCGGGTGGCACTCAAACCCAGCAACACCCCGGTATGTCACCAAGCTCGACCACCGCTCAAAGTGGAGTAAGCAACACTGACCCTAATCTGAGCGGGACGGGCCTTACCGGGGGTGGCGTAATGCATGGGGCAGAGGCAATGAACCAATCTCACCCCAGCAGCAACACCAGTTCGATGCAGCCCGGCATGAGCAGGATGGGCAACATTTCGGTCACTCCTTCGAGTACAACTGGTTCAACGGGTAGTTCAATGAGTGGTGGTACTGGCTCAATGGGCAACACCCAGCGGCGACCCGAAATGCTGGATAATATCAGCAGTACCCAAATGGACGAAATCCAGCGACAAGCCCGCGATAATGACGAGCAGGGCTATCGCCGTTTAGCCCAAAACTATGGCTGGGACGACCAGACCATTAATCATGTTTGGCAACACCTGACCCGTCGTGTAACCAGCGAAGAAGCTAACCAGGCTTTTGGTCAGCAAAGCGACGATAAGCAGCAGCCGGGCCAGGCACCAACGAATTCACTATAGTTAAAGGTCGTCCTTATTAAAAGTTAGTATTTGATACAGGAAAGGCTAGTGCTAAATTATCATAAGCACTAGCCTTTCTTGAAATTTTAATTCGATTTTACCCTTGACTTGATTGTAACTATTTTGTCAGAGTTTCTAGTTAGCGGCTGCCGCTTTACTCAAACGATTCATAATTGCCCGGCCTAATCCAGCTTCATTTATTTTTTCAGCATAAATACAGCTAATTCCTCGGCGGTCACATTCCCGGAAAAAAGCAAATAATTGATAAGCATAATCCTGCAAAGATTGGGCTATTACGGTATAATCTGTCTTAAAATTGGGGTTATGTAAACCTATATAGGCGCGGCTTTCCTCTGGTAGACGGGCGTTGGCCTCTGGTTCAGTCAAGCGTACCTGAGCTTTGGGGGCGTAATGCCGATACTTCATACCCGGCAAAACTTTTTCGGGCTGGCTAGAAGTCAGGCGAATATCCGGCACTACTTCGGCCAATTCTTCCAACGAAATCGCACCGGGCCGCATCAAAATCGGCGCAGAGCCAGTACAATCGACAATCGTACTTTCCAGCCCAAAAGTTGCTTCCGGCCCCTGCAAAATTGCCGATACGCGCCCTAACATATCTTCCAAACAATCCTGCCAGCGCGTCGGGCTGGGTCGCCCTGAAAGATTGGCACTTGGCGCGGCCACTGGCAAATCACATTCTTTCAGGAATTGGCGGGCTAACGGCAGCGAAGGCATTCGTAAACAAACACTAGAGCTACCCGCCGTCGTCGCGTCCGGCACAAGCGGGCGTTTGGGCAAAAGCAGAGTAATTGGGCCGGGAAAGAAGCTTTCCAGCAAATCCCAGGCGTATTTCGGTACAGAATGAGCTAATTCTTCGACCTGCTCCAATTTGTGAATATGAACAATCAACGGATTATCGGCAGGACGTTTTTTGGCCCGGTAAATTCCGGCGATAGCTTCAGCATCAAGCGCGTTTGCACCCAGCCCGTAAACTGTTTCTGTTGGGAAAATAACCAAGCTGCCTTGCTTCAGTAAGCTCGCTGCTTCCTTGACAGAATCAGTTACTAAAGTTTTTAATTCCTCTGCCTCTACTTGCTCGAACTTGGATACAGTAGTCACACCCATCTCCTGTAAAACTTTTTTCTCGCTCTTTTTTACGCCATTTGATATTGTATAACATTTCATAAAGAATTTAAACTATTTTTTAAAATCAAATTAATCCTTTAAGTAAAGGGTTAGCCAAGTTTTAAAGTTGGGTTTGGGCAGACTAATAACCGGGCGGCGGAACTAATTTAGCCCGCCTTTGTAGCGACCTGAATTAATTTTTTCCTGACGAAATTTTAGACCCACCCGAATAGCTACCGAACTGGCGACAATATGAATTCCCTGTAAACGGCGTTGCAAGCTGACTTGAATCTTTCCGGCTTCATCACCTTCAAGCGGTATACCTTGAAAAAATTGACCCAGAGCTTCGGTCAAACATTGCTCGGCTTTAACAATACTGGTGTAATCCAAACCTTGTATCAGGCGTTCCAGCACCGCTTTTTCGATGAAGCTTTGCCACTCGCTCAAGTTGCTGGTTTCAAGATAGCGTAGCTGCATCTGAAGCTCGGTATGGAAATGTTGGGCCAGTAATTCGGGAGCAAAATCCTGGTATTGAGAGATTTTTTTGGTGCGGATAATATTAGCTGCCGTCTGGCAAATTTCGGTCAAGTGTTCATTTGCCAACTCTACCAAGTTACCGTACATTCTTTATACCTCCATCTACCGTGAGAGTTTGCTCCATTCGACGTACCGCCGCTAAAGCTTCTTCTTTGGAGGGATAAATATGGGATTGGGCTTTTTGCAAATTTTGTTTAACGGTTTCGGCACGAATGGCAATCCGGGCCATCGTGTCCGTAACGTCATAACGCACTACTCCTAGCAAGTGATGCATAACTTCGGGCAAGCGTTGACTATAGCGGGCTGCGCTAGTCATTTCAAGTGGCACATCTCGCCAGCTAACTACCATAAAAACTTTGTGGGGCAAAAGGCGGGCGGTAGCAATAATCTCGTTTATGATTTCGTCCACCACTTCAGGGGAGGCAATTGAGGTACTAAGGTCGGTAAAGATAACGCGCTCTACAGCGTCATAGTGACAGTATTTTCCCATGATATATAGCTCCTGCTACGAAAGAAAAATAACCTGAGTAAAACGTTGGGATAGTAGCAGGTTTCGAGTAACCCGCTACTTTTGTCATGTTCAAACTAAATAATACACTAAACCAAAAAAATATACCAGTAGTTATTTGGCCGAAATTTCTGTGGAAGGGGTGGCTTCTTCGGCACTATGACCGTTTACCTGTTCGCTACTGCTTGTCATAGCTACGGCGTGAACTGTTTTATTACGGTTTTTAAGCTCTTGCAAATCGCGGTAACGCTGTTCAGCTTCTTCGATAACTTCCCAGGCCCTTTGCTCATCCTGCCAGCCCACTAGCTCCGTCCACTTATCTTCAAGAGCTTTGTAAGTAGCAAAGAAATTCTCAATTTCGCGTAACCAATGTGGGCCAATATCTTCGAGCTTCTTAATATGGCGATAGCGTGGGTCATGCGAAGGGACGGTTAGGATTTTTTCGTCGTGGCCCTGCTCATCACTCATATCTAAAACCCCAATCGGGCGGCCATCAACCACGCAACCGGGAAAAGTTGGGTTATCAACGATTACCAGCGCATCAAGCGGGTCACCATCCAAACTAAGGCTATCAGGAATAAAGCCGTAATCACTTGGATAGTGTACCGAGCTATACAAAACTCTGTCCAGCTTAAAGATTTTGCGTTCTTTGTCGTATTCGTATTTATTGCGAGAGCCACGCGGAATCTCTACAAAAACTTCAATGCTTGTCCGCTTAACCGCCATTGCTGAAGCTTCCTCCCTGAGTATTGCTACTAAAATTACACCTAATAGATTTGGTCTTTACTAAACCTTAAAACTTAAAAATAAAACAAGAATGATACCGTTATATTACCTTCTATTTATAACCGATTTAAGTTTAATTCGCAAACCCAAAACGCCAAAATTTATTACAAAAATGTGACAGTTTAGTACCTGATTCAGTAGAGGTACTGCTATTTAATGGCGAAGTAATATTTTGTCAGATTCAAATAGACTAATTAAGGAAAACCTGGTTCTGTTGATGAAACATTTTGCAGAATTAAATAGTCTAAGAAATAATCAGAGCTTTGTTTTAGCCTAATTTCGTTCTGGTGTAAAAATGTTGGAAGTAAGTTTGAAACAATATAACCTACCACTATGTTTAGGATTAATTACAAAACTTGTTAAAATGGTTCGCGGAACTTTTTATGCTATAATCCGTATAGGTATTAGCTGACTAAGCAGAAAGCAAGGAACGCATGAGTCAAGCGGAACGCGACAAAGAGCTTGGTAAGCCCGCGCGGGACGGTTCTTCCGGCTCTGAGGCTGACAATAAAGCAAATAATATAAATAATTCATCCAATACTCTCGATAACTCGGAAATTAAAAATGAAATCGAGGGAACGGAAGATGAGGGGAATGTGACAGGAGTAAGTTTAGTGGCGCGTCCTTTTGCCGGAGCTTTTTCGACAGATAACAACGCTACACCCACTAATAACCAACCCATCGCCAGCACTCCGATTAACCCTGCCGTTAGTGAGACTAATCGCGAAGAGGAAGCGATTGTGCAACGGGTATTAAAAGGCGATACTGAAGCGTTTGCTGAATTAATTGAACGCTATAAAGTAGCGGTATATAATTTATGCGCTCGTATGCTTGGTAATCCTACCGAAGCGGAGGACGCGGCTCAGGAAGTTTTCTTGCGGGCTTATAATCAGCTTGCCACTTATCAATCGGGACGACGTTTTTCTACCTGGCTACTTTCGATTGCTTCGCACTACTGCATTGACCTTTTGCGCCGCCGCCGCCCGGTAGTTGATATAGAGAGCATTGCTTTTTGGAAACAAAGCGATCAGCCAGAGCCGGAAGAAACCGCTTTGAGTGGGGAAACTCGCGATGAAGTTCGCGAATTACTTCAGAAATTGCCCGAAAAATATCGGGGGGTAATAGTTTTGCGCTACTGGCAAGATTTATCTTATGAAGAAATTGCCGAAGCTACTGGCTTATCGGTAGGTACGGTCAAAACACGTTTGTTCCGCGCCCGCGAATTGCTGGCTAAAGAATTAGACAAGCAACGACGCGACGGAAGTGGGGCGGGCAACCGCAGCGATGATGAACAGGACTTCGCCAGGGGGAAGCGGGGACTGTTAAGGGGTAAGAAAGTGGAAAACAAGACTAACGCAAGTGTATTAAAGGGGAATCAAAATGTCCTGCCGTGAGATGTATGTGCTGATGTCGTCCTATTTGGATGGGTTATTGGATAGCGCACGCACCCGGCGACTGGAACAACATGTCGAGGAGTGCGAAGATTGCCAGTATAAGCTGGATTTAATGCAAGAAATTCCACTGGCTTTGCAGACTGATCGAATGCTTGCACCACAGCCAGAATTTACTGCGCTGGTAATGCAAAGAATTGTGATTACTACTCAGTTACAAACACAGGGAGGTGTGCAAACGGAAACCCGTGAGTTCCGCAGCACGACCACCTTTCGTAGTTCTGAGGCGGCTCAGTCACAAAGCGATGAAGTACCTTCCCAAAATCAGATGAAACTTCTGGCTTTTCCAACTTCTACTGCTCAGACTAGACCCGGCCCAGCCGTCTATGCCTTGCGTTTTTCGGCAATGGCGGCGGCTTTGGTATTAGCTTTCGGCATCGGTATATACACTTTACAGCTTGGTGTAACCAGTCAAGCTACTGTCAGCGTTAATGAATCTATTGGCTGGTTTGCCGCCACTCTGACTTCCGCTTTCCAAAGTCCGCCCGAATTTCTTTTAGGCGTAGTAGCAGCTCTAGCTCTGGCGGCAGCACTTTGGCTCTACTTCTTGCGAAACAATAATGAAGAAGCTTCTACCCCGCAAAGCAACTTTCCCTCAAACAGGAAATAAAACGCTTACAATAAAAGAGCCTCACTCCTAAAGTTGGAGTTGAGGCTCTTTTATTGTATACCACTTTATAACTACCAAACTTCGTGTTATTTTATTTAACGACCAAAAGTAAGTTTAGCTTTTTAGTAACGAGGGAGAATATTTAGGAAACTGTCCATAATCGAGAACTTGTGTAGGTAAATTGAGGAAAGGAGAAAAGGGGGTATAAAAGAAAAAAGCCGCAGCGGCCTATCTTCACAAAACCCTGCGGTATCACTATTGTCAGCGCTGAGACGTTTCACTTCCAGGTTCGGGATGGAACTGGGTGGGGCCATCTCGCTCTTGCCACGACTTTT
>JBBQGP010000099.1:0-19570 GCA_038323095.1 Chloroflexia bacterium
TTTTACCTTAACCGAACTTCAAAAAGTTTACGAAATCGTCTTTAACCGCCCGCTCGACAAGCGCAATTTCCGCAAAAAATTGCCCATCCGAGAATTAGATGAGCCAGCCGACCCGGATAAGATGTATATGATAGAAGAAACCAATGAATTTAAGATGGATGGCAGTCACCGTCCCGCCCGCCTTCATCGCTTTACTGACCGGGTAGACCGTATCGTTCGCGGCTTCATCTAATAATTTTTATTCCAGTAAAGGGTTTAAGTAATACCTTGATGGCTAGTTGCTATTGATTAAGGAAGAACTTGCTGAAGAAGACGATGAGGAAGGTAATTTTCAAGACTTACCAGATGCAAAAGAAATTGCCAAAATAACTCTTTTTCTAATTGGAGAGCCTGCAACCTTACCCCTTATTCAGGTAGCAATCAAGGTATATAACTAGGTGGGCTTTACCAAACGAAGTCCTGATAGTAAAGGAGGCGAGGTTATGCCAAGTGCAAAGAGTGTTGAGTTGCGAGAGTTTTTGAAAAGCCAGTTTGCTGCAACTAACTCTACGGCTACAATCCAGCAGATACGAGAAACGGTAGATGGCAGTATGCTTCGTATGTCGGTGCTGGCGGGTACCCAAGCAGAGGCGTTTAGTGCCGCAGGGGTAACGGGCGATTGGGTTTCAATGCCAGGAGTAGCGACTGACCGGGTACTGCTTTATTTGCACGGTGGGGCTTATGTAATGGGTTCAGCCCGCACTCATCGCGACCTGGCGGCTCGGCTTTCGCAGGCGGCGGGAGTACGAGTGCTGGTGCCGAATTACCGTTTGGCACCGGAAAATCCTTACCCGGCTGCAATTGAAGATGCGACGGCGGTTTATGGCTGGCTGCTGACGCAGGGTTTTAAGCCGGAACATATTGCTATCGCTGGCGATTCGGCGGGCGGGAACCTAGCGGTTGTCACCTTGCTGGCACTTCGCGAGGCCAGTATAGGGCTGCCAGAGGCGGCTATTTTGCTTTCGCCCTGGACTGACCTAACTTTGAGTGGGGAGTCGGTAAAGACGCGAGCCGAAGTTGACCCAATGATAAAGCTCGGTGAGGCCAGTGAACAATTTGCATATTATGTGGGCAATCATGACCGGACTGACCCCTTAATTTCACCCATCTTTGCCGATTTGCGGGGCTTGCCACCTTTGCTTATTCACGTTGGTAACGATGAAGTCTTACTGGACGATTCAGTTCGACTGGCAGAACGCGCTCAGGCGGCAGGGGTTGAGGTAACATTGAAAGTCTGGGAAGGGATGTGGCATGTGTTCCAGACGCTGGCCGGAATACTGCCGGAAGGGCAGGAATCTATTGGGGAGCTTGGTGAGTTCGTGAAAGGCCACGTTTTTTAATGTTGTGAGGGAGAAAGTATGACTACGTTACTACAGCAAGAAGAAAAGGTGTTAGGGGGATTGTGGGGGGCGGTAGTGGCCGATGCGCTGGGCGTACCTGTCGAATTTCGTGACCGCGAAGAACTCCGAACCAAGCCTGTAACCGATATGCGCGAGTACGGTTCGCACAACCAACCCAAAGGCACATGGTCAGATGATAGCTCCCTGATGCTTTGCACAATTGATAGCCTTGTCTCAAAAAGCTACGATTTGAATGATATGGGCCAGCAATTCGTTAGCTGGTTGAAGAATAACCATTGGACACCCTGGGGCGAAGTTTTTGACATAGGTATCACTACGCGCCGCGCTATCTCTAATCTCGAAAGGGGCATAGAGCCGGAACAGGCCGGACTACGTAGCGAAAAAGATAACGGCAACGGCTCGCTAATGCGAATTTTGCCAATCGTGCTTTACTGGTCAAATGCTTCTACTGGCGATTTATTAAATTACTCTCATCAAGTTTCATCCCTCACACACGGTCACATCCGTTCGCAAATGGCCTGTGGCTTTTATTGTGTGATGGCCGCAAATTTGCTGCATAATTTTAATCCGACCAAAGCTTATGAACAGGCAATTGAGCAAGTTTTACCAATCTACCAGCAATCGCCCTACGCCGCCGAACTCGCCCACTTTGAGCGAATTTTTCAAGGTAAAATCGGCGAATTACCCGAAAACGAAATTCGCTCTGGCGGTTACGTCATTCACACGCTTGAGGCCAGCATTTGGTGTTTGCTCAACTCTAATTCCTACAGCGAAGCCGTTCTCAAAGCGGTTAATTTGGGTAATGATACTGATACCACCGCCATCGTTACGGGTGGCCTTGCCGGATTATATTATGGATTAGCCAGCGTTCCCTCTGACTGGCTAAAACAAATTGTCAAGCACGAAGAAATTGAGCAATTATTCAAACAATTTGTGGAGAAAATAAAAGAATAATGGATTCGATACAGGACTCGGCCATAACCCTTAATATTTATGGCACTGAACTGGATATAGACGAGATTAATCAATGGTTGAATTGCGAACCGAGCGACACTTTAGGCTCATGGAATTTGGAAAGCGAGTTGCCCAAAGGCGCAGCGATAGAAGCTAAAATCGTCGCCATTCTCGATAAAACCAATCCTGACCCGGAAGTATGGGCCAGGCTCAACCAGAAGTACAAGGTTCGGCTGGTTTTGGGAATATTTTTGTATTCGAGCGGCGAATGTTTTGCCATCTCGCCGGAAATGGTCAAGCGTTTGGCTGACCGGGGTCTAAAGCTGGATTTTGACCTTTACACGATGCAACCGCAAAGGGGATAAGCAAAGAGGATAAGCAAAAGGGGATAGAAATGGTACAGGCAATCAGGGACGAGCAAATAAGCAGCCGTAAGCTGGAAGTGCTGCTGGCGCAATTTCAGCCCAAAAAGGGAGATTACGCCGCCAATCTGGAACGGGTCGGCGATATTTTCGAGCAACTGGCCGAGCAGCAAATTCACCCCGATATATTGACTTTCCCGGAAACGGCCATGAGCGGCTATTTTCTGGAGGGCGGAGTGCGGGAAGTCGCCAAACGCAAGGAAGTGCTTTTCGACGACTTGCAGCGGCTTTATCTGCAAAAACAGGGCGAAAACGCTCCTTTGATGGACATTGTAATGGGCTACTACGAAGAATACCGGGGCGCGTTCTACAATTCGCAGTTTTACGCCACGCTGGGTAAGGCTCAGAGCGGGCAGAATTGGCAACCCGGCATCGTTCATAACCACCGCAAATTCTTCTTGCCGACCTATGGCGTTTTTGATGAAGAACGCTTTGTCAGCCGGGGACGACGGGTACAGGCTTTTGAAACCCGTTTTGGCCGCATGGGGATGCTAATTTGTGAGGATACATGGCACTCGATAACCGGGACGCTGCTGGCCTTGCAAGGGGCGCAAGTAGTTTTTATCGGCAATGCCAGCCCTGCCCGCCAATTCGCCGGAGATGAGCCAAACAACGTTACACGCTGGCGCGGTCTGGTACAGGCGATGTCGGATGAGCATAATTTATTCGTGGTACTAACCAATTTATGCGGCTTTGAGGGCGGCAAAGGCTTTATTGGCGCATCGGTTGTGACCAATCCTTTTGGGGAAGCTATTCTGGAAGGGCCGTTGGCGCAGGAATGTCTTTTGCGAAGTGAAATAAATCTGGATGATATTGTCGTAGCACGCGGCGATAATCCGCTTTTGGCCGACCTCGAAACCGGCCTACCCGATTTAATCACTGAACTGCAAGCCATCGGGCGAGGTTAATTTTTTATAAAGGGAAGGGAAGTAACTATGACCCTGACGGCAAGTAACAAGTTTTTGTTGCTGGATGGTCAGAAACAAACGGCTGACCATATTGGCGCGGAACTGCTTAAAATAAACCCGGCTCTGGTACGGGATTGGCTGGTCGAGTTTTTGCGGGACGAAATTATCCGGCGGCGACGTTTTGGCAAGGCGATTATCGGGCTATCGGGCGGGGTAGATTCGGCTTTAGTAACGTATCTTTGCGCCGAAGCACTTGGCCCACAAAACGTTTTGGCCGTCCGAATGCCTTACAAAACTTCCAGCCCGGAGAGCCTCGAACACGCCCAACTCGTAATTGATGCGCTCGGTATACAGACTACCACTATCGAAATTACCAAAGCGGTAGAAGGTTATATCAACGAATTTGAGGCGGACGCGGACGGGCGACGGCGCGGCAACGTAATGGCCCGAATGCGTATGATTATTGTCTTTGACCAATCGGCCAAACTTAACGCTTTGCCAGTTGGGACAGGCAACAAAAGTGAGCGGCTGTTTGGTTACTTTACCTGGCACGCCGATGATTCGCCGCCGATTAACCCGATTGGCGATTTGTACAAATCTCAGGTTTGGGAATTAGCTCGCTTTATGGGCGTACCTTCGGTTATCGTAGATAAACCTGCTTCCGCCGATTTAATTCAAGGCCAGACCGACGAGGCTGACTTTGGGATTAATTACGCTCAGGCTGACCAAATTTTGGCTCTGCTGCTACGGGGTTACAACCGGGAACGGATTATCGAAATGGGCATAGCTCCCGCCGAAATAGATTTGGTCAAGGGGCGTTTGGATAGCACCCACTGGAAACGCCACCTCCCGACTACCGCCATGCTCAGTAATACCAGCATCAACGACTACTATCTACGCCCGGTAGATTATTAAATAAGTAACAAGTAACAAGCTCGTTACTTGTTACTTGTTACTTTTCTCTTAATGGATTGATTTCAGGTAGACGATAATGTTGGCTAAATCGTCGTCGGAAACTTCGGCTTTGGTGAAAGCGGGCATCAGGCCACGCCCGTTGCGAACGTTCCCGGTGATATAGGCTGGGTCAAGGGCTTTCTGGCTAGTCGAAAGATTTGGCCCAAAGCCTTGCTCCTTGCCATCCTTAACATGACAGCCGCTACACTGGGTATGGAAAACAGTTAGCCCTGCTGCCGCTTTCTGCGGGTCTACGCTAACGGCGGCAGTCGCAGCCGCAGTGGTCGAAGCGGCAGTCGTGGCGGGTGCGGAGGTAGTGGCCGCCACCGTTGTTGCAGCCACCGTTGTTGGGGCGGCAGTCGTCGCTATTGCCGTTGTTGGGGCGGCAGTTGTTGGGGCGGCGGTAGTAGCAGCCACCGTTGTAGTACGGGCAGCAGTCGTAGCCGCGGCGGTAGTCGGAACGGTGGTTGGGGTAGACGAAGGTGGAGTAGCAGTAGGGTCGCCACAGGCGGATAATACCAAAATCCCC
This sequence comes from Chloroflexia bacterium, assembly GCA_038323095.1. Lineage (GTDB taxonomy): Bacteria > Chloroflexota > Chloroflexia > Chloroheliales > Chloroheliaceae > L227-5C. The sequence goes on from JBBQGP010000099.1 coordinate 5,168, forward strand.
AGAGATAACAGCCAGGAAAGCCTAAAAAACCTGAGTTTTGAAACCATTTTCCTCTCTTTTCCAGTCTGAGCTTAACTTCGTAGGACAATCACTTTATAATACGATAAAATCAGCAATAAGGATGAATCCGCTTTCAACAAAAATCGGTCAAACTTTCATAAAGCTTTTGACCGATTTTTGCCATTACTTAACTCAAAAACCAAAACTCAAAACTTAGGAAGGCTTAGGCGCGGGCTTTTTTGATTCCTTATCTTTGGGTGGCTTCTTCTTTTCGGGTTTGGGCCGATTGCCTTTAAGTTCGATAGACATAGCAAAATCCTCCTTTGTTTTATTTATGTACAAAATCGTTTAAGTGATAATAACAGCCAAAACCACATCCGGCAAATACTAATAAAATCGCGTCGCCTGTACAGCAAAAAAAGTATGGTAATTAGCTGAAACCTGTTACCTGAAACTAGCTATACTTAATATCGCCATCCATCAAAGCTTTGGAAATAATAAGACGCTGCACCTGGCTCGTTCCCTCCACAATGGTTAATTGGCGGGCATCGCGGTAATAGCGTTCCATCGGGTATTCCGCACTATAGCCGTAGCTACCCATCACTTGCAAGCAGTCGTAGGCGGCTTTGTTCGCCAATTCAGTAGCAAAAGCCTTAGCCATCGAAAGATAGGCGGCATTTTCCTTGCCAAAGTTATTGTCATCCACCATTTTAGCAGCTTGATAGGTCAAAAGCCGGGCAGCTTCGGTCTGCATCGCTAGTTCCGCCAGTATAAACTGAATCGCCTGATGTTCAATAATCTTTTTGCCGAAAGTTTCGCGTTCTTTGGCGTACTGGGTAGCGTAATCAATGCAACCTTCCGCCGTTCCCAGACCACGCGCTGCTACCACCGGGCGCAAACTGTTCAAATTCCTCATAATCAGCTTGAAACCCTCGTTTTCAGTACCGAGCATGTTTTCGGCGGGTACGCGGGCATCTTCCATAATCAATTCGGCGGTAGGCACACCTTTTACGCCCATTTTCTTGTTAGATTTGCCTACCCGAAAACCGGGCGTATCCTTATCTACGATGAAAACCGAAATACCTTTACTACCCGCGTCTGCTTTGGTTTTGGTGGCTACTACAAAGAAATCGGCGACGGTTGCACCACTAATCCAATGCTTTGTACCATTCAAAATATAATGGTTTCCGTCGCGGCGGGCCGAAGTACGAATATTCGCGCTATCGCTGCCCGCACCCGGTTCGGTCAGGCCAAAAGCACAGCGCAATTGCCCGGTAGCGACCCCGCCAACGTAATGCTTTTTCTGTTCTTCGTTCCCGCCAAAAAGAATGGCTGAAGTGCCGAGCCGGGTTAGCAGCAAAATCAGAGCCGAAGAATTGCAATACTTGGCAGTTTCTTCTACCGCAATCGCCAGCCCACTAATGCCCATCCCGCCGCCGTCATATTCTTCGGGAATACCAACTCCCAATAGCCCGGTATCCCGAAAGGTTTGAAAAATATCTTCGGGATAAATCCCGCTTTCGTCCATTTCGGCGGCACGGGGCGCAACTTTTTCTTTGGCTACCTGCCGGGCCAGTTTTTGTAATTGCTTCTGGTCATCGTTGAATTGAAAATCCACCTTGATTACTCCTCCTACTTGTAAATTTATTTAAAAAGAGCTTTTACCCTGAGCCGAAAGCCGGGTAATACCTCATCTCCGTCAAGTTCGTCTTCGATGTTAAACAATTGCGGAAAAGGTTTATTTTTACTGTAAACTATTACAAATTCTTCGGCAAGACTGACCGACCAAACGAGGCTTACTCCCGCTTGCTGGTAGGCCCGTAATTTTGCAACTCGCCGCTCATCGGTGTCGCTGGGAGAATTAACTTCGATTACCAAATCTGGCGCAACAGGTAGCGGCCCATCAAAAGTTTCCGGCCCATTTCCTTTAATTACGAAACAAACATCAGGTTTTGGCAAATTCAACCCTTCGGGCTGGCCCAGTGTAGTTGAAGCTCCGGCATAGACTTTACCAGGCCGCTTTTCGCCTGCACTTACTCCGCCGAATGTGTCGAGAGCAGTGCTTAACCGCACAACCACATCAGCATGTTTGCCACTGGTACTACCCTGCAACTTTACCACAATTTGCCCCTCAATCAACTCATACTCGTTTTCGTCCGCGTCGGTCCAATCCAATTTGAGGAATTCAGGTACGCTACAAATTTTTTCGCTTAATGCTGTTGTCATAGTTTAATTCCTGATTAATTTTCGGCACTTAATTCAGTCAACCATTCCTCAGCAGCGCAGACCCGACCCAGACTGGCAAGTGAGGCTTCATGCAAAGTTGGGCTAAAACTGGCGGTACAATCACGCAAAGTTGTAGTCTGCATATCACGCATTATAGCATCACCGGCGGTAGCTTCAACTGCACCGTTGGTAGCAATTCCAGTTAAAATTAGTCGCTCTATTTTTAAGGCGCGAAGCAAAGCTTCTAGCAGGGTTGAACAAAAAGCCGAAAAGCGGGTCTTTTCTAATTCATAATTGGGTCGGGGCAACTCAGGAATAATTTTCTGACCGGGCGAGTTTTGGCGGAAACCTTCCTGCATCAAAAAAGGTCGCAACTCGGACAAATGGCCCAGCCCGATAGCTTTGGCATTCAAACCCGCGAAAACCGTAAATTTTGTGCCAATAATCGGAATTCGAGCAGCGCGGGCGACTTCCATTACCTTTTGGATGGGCGGCGTAATTTCTTTGATACCGCTCAAATTAAAGCCACCCAATCGGTGATAAACCCCTTGCGGCTGGCAAAAGTCTACCTGCATATCAAAAACCATCAAGGCCGTTTTTTCAGCTTTTTGCATATTTTTTACAAATTATCCGGGTCAATATTCAGTTGGCGCAACCGCTCGGCCAAAGCTTCCGCCCGTCTTTTTTGAATTTCAAGCTCCTGCTCAATCTCAACCGTCCGGCTATGTTCCTGCTCCGCCCGGTTGCGTTCCTGTTCGGCCCGGTTATGCTCCTGCTCCGCGCGTTCCCGTTCGGCGTTTGCCTGATTACGTTCCCGTTCGGCCCGGTTGCGTTCCCGTTCCGCGCGTTCCCGTTCGGCGTTTGCCTGATTTAGTTCAGCTTGCGCCCGCAAATAATTTTCTTCGCTTTCAGTAAGACGCAGCTGCCCATTTTTAGCATAAAACCGTAGCAATCTACCATCTACCGCCAGCCAGCTTTGCAGTTCCTCGCTCCACAGCCGCCCTTTTTCCTTTTTAATTTCAGTATAAGTGCGGGTAGCCAAATCGAGCCGCCAGCCAATCAACCGCCCCTTCTCGCGCCATTGGTCGCGCCAGAAAGTACGCGAGTGTGGGTCAAAAGCAAAATATTCTCTTATCCCTTGAGAAGCATATTTGGCTGGCTTTTCTTCAAGGTCTACCCGCCAGGTCTCTTTGCTGGCAAGCTCAATTACCACTCGTGGCGGCGGGCCATCTACCCCAATGTGATAGCTTGGCAAATCTTCGTCCTGATATTCATCCGGGTCAAGCCCGTCCACCACTGCAATATCCGGGCAGGTGGGCGTTTCCATTGTGTCAGGCGTATTATAAAAGTTGAGGTCGCCCACCAAGCCAACGTTTTGCCCCTTGAAAAACCATTCCAGCACTGCTATCTCATAACGAAAAACCAGGTTATGAACCAGACTCTGTCCCAATTCCTCTCCCTCTATTTCGTGTGTATCATAGTATCGCTCAATTCGATTTGTTCTGATAGTCATAGTCTTGCACCTGCCTACCGCTATTGTAAAGCTGGGTCTTTAACCAAACCCTGAATTATCTAAACGGGTTTCGCCTTGCCCCCAACTTAATACTCAATCCTTAGCACTATAAGTTTCGTAATTTGTCGGTTTCGGTTTCGTTTACCGTCCCGTCATCATTCAAAAGCACACCATAATCCTGGCGGGCGGCTTTCCATGAAATATAACCCCGCTTTGCATCTAATGCAACTAACTGGGCGAAACGTACGATGCCCGCCGCCTCTTGCGCCTTAACCTGAGCTATAACTTCTTTGACCTAGGCTAACTCTTGCGGGTCGACGACGTGAGGGAGTTTCGATTCGTCCAGCTCGGCCTGAGTGGGAAGTTGACCGGGAGGACGGGCCTTGATTTCAGCCACAATTTCCATCAGTTCATCTATTTCTTCCTGACTAAGCTTTTCTTCCTGAGTTCCGTTACCGTTATGACCATTGTTTCTTAGTTGTACCGCCTCAATCGTTAGCTTGTATTCCTGACCCTGCTCAAAATTAGCAGCCAACTCCGACCAGCTCAACTTACCGTTTTCATCTGCTATTATTTTTAACTCGATTGCATCCATAATTTCACCTTTACCAGTTTTATCCCTGAGTATCACATAGCACTATAAATTCACGACTTCCACCAATATATTACCATACTCATCTACTTCGGCCCGCATATCGGGTTCGATAATGGTGGTAGTATCGCCTTGCTCGATGATGGCCGGGCCGTTGAATTTTGTGCCGAGCGATAACTTCATACGGTCATAAACTTAATCCCTTCCTCGTGCAGTTGCTTTTCGGTAGTAACCGCGCTTTCGTCCAGCCAGTTTTGAATATCGTTCAAATCCAGTTCGCTAACCCGGCGATTAACTGTCCTTAGCAAATCGTAACGAGCATCGGCCATAATGCAGCAAATCGCGCTTACAATGCCGGGGAAATAGGGTACAAGGGCGCGGGCAATACCTACCTCGCGGATAAGCGCACCGGCCACCAACGGCCCCGCCCCGCCAAACGGCACAAGGGCAAATTCGCGCGGGTCATGGCCCTTCTCAATCGAAATCAAGCGAATTGCGCCAGCCATTTTTACATTTGCTACCTGAATAATGGCGTAAGCGGCGGCGCATTTCCAGTACATCTCGAAAGCCTTTGGTAGTCAGCAAGGCACAACCCGCTCCCTTGCGTTCCAGCACTGCATTGGTCGCTACCGTCGTCCCATGTCAACCCAATGTTACCCAGCCCAACCTGGGACACCTCCAGCCCATGTAACAACCCGATAGATTGGTCTTGCGGCGTGGACGAAACTTAAACCACCTTGATTTCGTGGGTCTGCTCATCCAGAAAAATCATATCGGTAAAAGTACCGCCAATATCAACCCCGACGCTTACGGCCATCTTTTAAGTCTCCTGTAATATTTTTTGCCTGCAAGGTATGAGAATACTTTGGTGAAAGTTACAAGTGTTCTTCCGAATTAGTTTTATTTTGCCAGGAAGCTCCCAATTGTCGTGAAAGATTGGTGGCAGCCTCACTTAAAAAGGGGACAAATTCAGCCTGACGAACGGGAGTAATACGCGAAACTGGCCCGGCTACGCTCATTGCCCCGATTACTTGTTGACGCTGGTCATAAATTGGGGCAGCTACCGAAGCAGCATCAGGGCTACGTTCGCCCCGACTGGTGGCGTAACCTTTTTGAGCAATTTCGGCTAAATCGGCCCGCAGATTTTGCAAATTTACTCTCTCGTCTTTTCCGGCCATTTCCAGCACTTGCTCACATTCGCTTTCGGGCAAAAAAGCCAAAATGACTTTGCCCGTCGCTCCTAGATAAAGCGGGTAAATCCGGCCTAACTCAACAGTTTGCCGGATTTCCTGATGGCTTTCGACCTGAGCAATATAGACGCGCTGGTTTTCGTGGCGAATACTAAGCGTGGTAGTTTCGCCGGTCTGGTCGCGCAATTGTTCCAGCAAAGGCATTGCCAGACTGCGAATATCCAGAGCGCGTAAAGTCGAAACCAAGCCTAGCCGAATCGCTGCCGGGCCAAGCGAATATCTGGAATTAATCGGATTTTGCTGCATATAGCCCCGCTTCACCAGAGCCGACACCAGCCGATGAACCGTACTTTTCCCCAAATTCAAGCGGCTACTAAGTTCAGTAATCCCCTGTTCCGGCTCACCCCCGCTCAAACTATCCAAAATGTCGGCTACTCGCTCAATCACATTGACTGTTGCATCAGTTTCGCTTGCCATATATCCCCAAAAGTGTCAATAATTATTTTGTTGTATAAGTTCAATAATTTCGCCCAGTGGCCCGCGTATTACCAGGGCGACGGGTTCAGAATTATTGCGTAAAGGTAAACCTGCTTCGCCCAGAATCTGAACGCCCGCCGCTTTAAGACGACGGCTAGTTTCTTCCAGATTTGTAGTCGGCCAGCTCGCGGCGGCTAACCCGGTTTTATCAAAGCTGGTCGGGCAGGTACGATAGCGGTATTCCGGGTGGTGCGGCCCGTAAATATGAAACTCCATTCCAATTCGCTCCATTCCAAAACCCATTGACAACATATTAAAGCTCAAGCCAGGTGGCCCGGCCATAATTTCGGGGCGTTTTCATCATTGACCGACAAATCGTTGACCGGCCTTAGCCCAACAATTGCTCTCCAAAAATTATCTAAGGGCTGGCGGTCTACCAGCGAAAAAGCTACGTTTCCCGGCGCATTAATCCCCTCAACGGATTTTTCTTTTAGCAAAGAAACACCGCCCTCGCGCTGGGTAATTTTGGTGACAAAAACTTGCTCCCCCGCCGGGCCGATAAAGGCTACGCTTTTCATCAAAACCTTGCCAAGCGGCTCTGGCCCTTCCACATAAAAGTTTTTGGGGAAAGCATAGGCTCCAAAGCGGCAACCAAGCACCCGGTAATAAGCTCGCATTACATCAGGTGTACCGCCTTCAATAACTGCCATACCGCTATCGTAAGCTTGCGCCCCTTCCCGAATGGGCCGGGCCTGCGAATCTTCCAGTTCGAGCAGGCGCACTACCGAGCCGCTATCGTAGCCCCACAAACTATACCGATTTAGTTTTTCGCCAAAAGCGGCTTTTTGCCGAATAGATAATGCCCCTTCATCTAATAAGTTATAGCCCAACGCCTCCCGGTAAAATCGACAGCTTTGCTCCCAGCAATTAGTTACTACCCTTACCGCCTGTAGTGGCCCGCAAATCAAACTAGCCATTGCTCACCTTTTTACCTTTTTCCGGCGTTCCGCCTACTGAAACTTTGTTCCAGATTTGGGACTATCCTAAATTACCCTCAAATTTTTGTCAATTTCAGTTCGAGACTCACCACACTAAACTTGATGTACAAACCTTGCTACCGGGGTTAAATCGATAACTGTAATGAAATTCTTTTGGGCAACTTAACCCATTGACTAATCAAGCAAAAGAGTTATGATGTAAATAGATGGCTCACACAAGTTGGGCCAGGTATTATATCTTGAAATTTGGGCTGGAATTAATGGGGTTCCGGTCGTTGAGCCGAATCTCAAAGCTAGAGAACGGGGAAACCAGGCAAAGGCAGTTCAAATTTTGACAACGCCTTTGCAATATTGGGGTGAATCGCTTTTTTGTCAGATGAAAGCGTAGGGCAAGTTTAGCAGCTCTCCTGCCCGAATCCTTCAGCTAACCTCGTAGGCTATTTGGAGAGCTTATCCGGCTACCAGCGTGGCATTAGTCAGGGTCTGGTTCGGGTAGGCTTTTTGTTTGCGGTTCGGCCAGTTTAATTCACTCACCAGCGCAATTCAAAAAACTACCAGTTTTCATTCTTTTTATAGAAATCAGGCCCGATTATTGCGTGTTATAGTGGAAGTAGCTGTAAAAAACGGAGGAAAAGTTGGAAATGCTGGATTATTTTTATCAGCTTTGGATTCAACTTGTGAATATAGTACGCAAGTTCTTTGGTTTTGATTCTCAATCGGGCGGAAGCTGGCAGCACCAGACGCAAGCGGTGGGTGGGCCTTTCCGAGCCAATCAAAGTGAGCCTTCCCGCTTTCGCACCCATACTTCTCATACGAAAAAATATACTCCCGAAGAAGTTAAACGCTGCTTGCGAGGCTTGGAAAAAAGTGAAAGAGTTGGGGTAGTAATGGCTGAAGCTGCCCGGCTTTCGACGATGCTAAATGAAAATATGCGCCACCATTTCCGGGGACGTGAACGTATTTTTGACCGTCTGCCTTATGTATTGTTTCAATATACTCAAGGCAAGCCTAGCTACGATATTGCTCGCAGCGTCAGCTATTTTTCGGATGGGGATGATGTAGAAGATGCAATGCTTTTTGTGGCGCGTTTGATAACACCCCGTGTTAATCGGATGCGCTAGAACAGGGCGGCGAGGCGAACAAGGACGTTCGCCTATTGCAAAAGCCAGCGGAAATCCACGCCTTCTTCTCGACGAGACAACTTACTCCAAAACTTGATCATTAATCTTAAAACAGCTCGGCCCGCCAGCGTAGTTGCCAGCGCACCCAGCACTACCCCAAAAAGACTACCAATCAATACCCCTCGCAAGAGGCCAGTATTCGTTTTTGAACTAGAATCCACCACTACCTTGCACTTTCTCCTGGTTTATTGCACTACTAAAACGGTCTGTGCGTTTGACCACAGCTTTTCGAGTCGGTAATAATCACGCTCGACAGGCGTAAAAATGTGAACTATCACATCACCATAATCAAGCAGCACCCATTTGCCCTGGTCTAGTCCTTCTTTGGAACGCAGGTGAACTTGTTGTTTATCCATATTGTCCTCAATATCGCGGGCAATCGCCTTGACCTGTCGTTCGTTATTCCCACTGCAAATCACAAAATAATCCGCGATAACTGAGACTTCCCGAATATCCAGCAAAACAATGTTACTGGCTTTTTTCTCCTCAGCGATGTCTACAATAGCGCGGGCCACTTCATTTGGTTCTATAGAACTACTCCTTAACTAGCTTATTATTAAAGATAAAGGTCGGCTTTTTAAACAAAATGCGCCGACCTTCCCCAAATCCTTGCCTCGCTACTGCTCTTTTAACAAGGAAGCAGAGCGGGCCAATCCGACGCTAGGAATTGCTACCTGATGGGGTAGTGGGGTTAGACGGGCTGTCGCTTTTATTAAGCTGCTGATACCCGAAGTAACCACCCGCGCCCAAAGCCGCCAACCAAATCAAATTCGGAATACCCAAAATTTTGCCACCGCTTTTTTGCTTGGACTGCAATTGGGTCATCTTTTCGCGCAATTTCACTACATTCTCGGTTGAATCGGCCATATTCCGAAGCAGTACCGTTAAAGTCTGCTCGTCGCCGACTTTCTTGAGCAAACCCTGATAGCCAACCAGAGCTTCGCGCTCTTTCTTGTGGAGAAGTTTCAGGGCATCCGCCGAAGTTTTAGTCGAAGCGACGGCTTCCCAGCCCTTTTTCAGTTGGTCGCGCAAACCAGGAATGGGGTATTTGCCGCCCAAATCCTGCAAGCGTTTGCCCGCTTCTTCGGCATTCGATTCGTGGCCCAACCGAATTTGGCCGAGCAACTGCTGTAAATCGGATTCCTTTACCTTACCGATTGCTACCGCCAGGGCGTTGGCCGCCAGGTGTTCGCCTTCTACCAATTCGCGAAGCACTTTCACCGATTTTCCATTTGCCATACTCAAAATCTCCTTATCGCTTCTGTTCGTTCGCCTTACTTACTAATCTATTTGCTTAAATTTGTTTCGCTATTCATTTCGTTATCAACAATAGCTTACCTCAAAAAATCTTAAATTGCAAATTCCGGGCCACCTGTCAGGACTTTTTCAGCTATTTTGGCCCTGTTTTTTCTGTCTCAAAAAACCCAAGCCCGGCACATCCGGCAGCGTCCCCCAACCTGTTACAAAATATTGCTGCACGATGCTAAACAATTCAGAAATTAGGGAATATAAAGCTTCGCTTGCTGGAAGCCTTACAGAAATTAAACCTTGCCCCAAAACACTTGCCTGTTGAATGTTATTAATAATAGGGTGATATTTCGCGTCTATAACTTGGGAATTGGTCATAGCCATACTAGTAGTAACAAAATTAAGGACTGTCGCCAAAATCGGCAAGATGAAATACGGGTCAGGTTTGGTCAAATCCTTGCACCATAAAAAACCGCCATTGGCAAAACGTGAATCTTCTCTAGCCGAGCGAATTGTCCATTTGAGGAAGCTGAGTACCGAAACCTGAACTATAATCGGCCAGCAACCTGCCGCCGGGTTAATTTTTTGTTCCCGGTACAAGCTCATAATTTCGGCTTGCAAACGCTGGGCCTTTTCAGGGCTAGGTTTTTGAGGCGGCTCAACCTTGTAATTGTCCTGAATCGCTTTGATACCTAGCTGAAGTTCCTGCATCTTTCGGCTGGAACGCAGCGTAGCGAGGTTCAAAGGTAGCAGCAATAACCTTACAATCAGGGTAAAAAGCACAATACCCAGACCCGCCTTACCACCGCCCAACCTCAAAATCAAGCTACGTAAGATTTTGGTAGTTTGATTGCCGATTGTGGATTTACCCATCAATTTTTCGAGCATAAAACTCTCGTTTCACTCTGGTTTCCAGTCCGCTAAAATTTGGTTCATAAGTTTTACGCAAGAAATGGTTACAGGGTTACACCGATTTTAGCTTCAGCTTGGAAAAAGTGTGATTCATATCACATTCCAAGAGTGATTAGCCGCATAAACAAAACCAAGAAGGGCTGTTAAACTAAAGGAGTAAGCAAGCAGCGAGAAACGAACTAAAAACGAAGCGCAGCTTACAAGCACTTCTAAAACCTCCTTCTTAAATTCTTCTCTCTTAACTCCTCCTAGAATTTTTCCAAAAGGTGCGCCAGGGTGAGCAGCTGGCCCCTTTTTCATTTTATATCATTTTTATACTTTTATAGTCTGGTCTTCTAAGGCTTCCTGTAGACTAATTAGTGCTTTGCCGAGGCCGTGTGGTGATTCTGATATTTTAGTAGCCTCAATTATTATGCTGTAGCCTCTGGCCCAGGCTTTGTTCCATATTTCGTCAGACACTTCAGTACGGGCTAATGCTATCTCGTGGTCAAGTTCTGCCTGTTTTAAAGTTGGAAGTTGAACGTTTCTAGCCTTACCTAAAGCTTCGGCAGCACCAAAGTACAGGGCGGCACGCTCGGCCTGGTGCTGAACTGACGCTAATGTTGCCAGCCCTGCCAAACCCCAACAAACCGCCGCTATCGTTGCTGTGGTCTGCCCTAGCTGAAGTCCCTCTTTGAGTAATGCACTGGCCGCGCTCTGGTCGCCTTCACGCAAGGCAACCCACCCCAGCATTACCAATAAATAACCTAACATGGTTGAGTAACTTATCTGACGCTGTATGGATAAGCTTTCCTGCCACAAAGCGCGGGCTTCTTCATGCTCTCCTTGAAAGTAGGCTGTATCGCCCAAAGTAACTAGCACCGACGCGATACCGAAGGTTTCACCAACTTCACGGAAAAGCTGGAGGCTTTCCTCTAGCATTGGACGGGCAAGGCTGAAATTACCTTGATTAAGCGTGGCATCGCCGAGGTCTTGCAAGACCGCCGCGGCGCCCCATTTATTGCCAAGCTCTCGGTAAAGCTTCAAAGCTTCCATTTGAAAGGGTCGAGCGGTGGCATAATCTGCCTGAGCCAATGCCAGCGTCCCTGAAATGAGCAGTATGAGAGCAATCAGTTGCTTGTCATCTAATTCAGTGGCAATGCTTAAACTTTCCTCCAAAAGTGGCCGAACGGCCTCGACGTTGCCTTTCAGGGTGGCTAGTCTTCCGAGGATAGCAATCGCTTTGGCGTAGGTAGCCCGCAGTTGGGATAATTCAATTGGTAATGGTTGCGGAACTACCGACAAAAAACTCTTTAGCCATTGCGCTCCTTCGCTGAAATGACCACGGGCCAGCCAAATTCTTCGCAGGGCAGTTGCCAGTCGCAAACCTTTTTCCAGGTTTTCCAGTTTTAGGGATTGTAATGTCGTCCCGGTTCTTACTTGAGACTGATACCAATCCAGTGCTAACCGCATATTGCCCAGTTCAGTTTCCAATCGGTCAACCCAGCTTATCTGGTCTGTTCCCCATTCAGGATATTGCGTTCCTGTAAAGTGCTGCTCCGCCCTATCAGCCAATCTGGAATAATAGGCGGCGTGTTCTCGCCTTGCCTCTCCCATTTCACCTTGCTTTAGCAGTTGCTCCACTGCATATTCCCGAACTGCTTCCAGCAACCCAAAACGCCAGTCCGCCGAATTTACCGATTTTCGCTCAATACGAACCAGATTTTTCTCGGTCAGGGCCAGCAATAGGTCAAAGGTTGAAACAGTTGGGTCAAGCTGGTTCTCGTTCAGCCAACCTGAAGCTTCGGCGGTGAACCCCCCGGCAAACACGCCCGCATAACGAAAAAGACGCTGTTCGCTATCGTTCAAAAGAGCATAGCTCCATTCGATTGCCGCCCGCAAAGTACGCTGTCTGGGCGGAAGGTCTCTTGCTCCCCCTGTCAATAACAGGAGGTGGTTACTTAGCCCGGCGTGCAGTTCCTTTATCGAAAGGTATCGAGCGCGAGCCGCCGCCAATTCAATCGCCAACGGTACTCCCTGTAATCCTGTGCAGACCGCTATAACGTCTGCGGCGTTTTCAGGGTTTAGCTCGAAATCAGGGGCGATAGCCCGGACACGTTCTATAAACAGTTCTACGGCTGGGTAAGCTTCTAGCACTTCAAGCGACCCCACTTGTTTTGAATCAGGCAATCCCAAAGGGAGAACACTCAGGCGGCGTTCGCCCCGAACGTGCAATACCTCCCGGCTGGTTATCACTACCTTGAGCCAGGGACTAGCTTCAAGCAGTCGAACTACAGTAGTAGCGGCATCCAGCACCTGCTCGAAATTATCCAGAAACAACAACACCCGCCGCTCCCGAAGGTAATCCAGTAACACCTTCTCAAAGGATTGGTCGCCCGCTTCCTTCAAACCCAGTGTGCGAGCTATGGTGGCTATTACCAGTTCAGGGTCTACCACAGGAGCTAAATCTACAAAGAATACGCCATCTTCAAAATTTTCAACCAGACCAAAAGCTACTTCCAAAGCCAGGCGAGTCTTACCGATACCGGGCGCACCAGTTAGGGTTAGCAGGCGAGTTTTGGGGTGCGATAGATGCTTCAGGGCAGTTGCCTTCTCCTGTTGTCGGCCTATTATCGGGGTGAGCATAATCGGTAAATTAGTGCGGTGCAAATATGCCCCACGCCAGGGAGCAAGTGGATTAGTGGGTGAAGAATTGGCGGAGGTGGCAATTATTTTTTCAGTGCGGGCAAAGGTCATGAAAGCATCACGCTCATCTGCCGCTACCTGGAAATACTCTGCCAGCAGGTAAACTATTTGGCCGGAAGGACGGCGTTCCGAAGATTCAAGTTTGCGTAGCAGGGCCAGCGAGAAACCAAGCTGGTTGGACAGCTCTTCTTGAGTAACCCCCAATTCATTACGTCGCTGTCTTAACCACCCGCCAAAGGTTAATTCTTGGTTGCTCATTTTTATTCCTTAGCATAACCGACATTTTTAATGTCTTTGTTAAAAGCGTTTGCGGAACAGAACAGACGATTAAAATAGAAGATTAAATTTGTAGCGGTTATGTAACGCTCAATTAGTTTAAGTATAACCGATAATTCAATTACGAGCTACTGGTGCAATAAACATTAACTGTCCAAGGAGCAAAATCATTGAAACCACTCGCACAACACCCTTATAACCGCTCCAATTTATTTTTGGTGCGCGTGTGGTCTATAAGTAACGATGGCGAGAGCGACGATAATGACAAAATAGAATGGGGTGGCAAAATTCAACGGGTCGTTAACGGCGAGGCGCACCAGTTTACCAGCTTGCAAGGTCTGATGGAGTTACTCGAAGCAATGGCTTCAAACGATAACGATAGCAAACAACAGTGAACAACAGGAGACAATGATAATGAGAAAACTAATGAAGACCAAAGTTTGGTCGCTGGTATTAGCCCTGGGGTTGGCTCTGGGATTAGCCCCGGTAGCAGGAGCGCAATCTAATGACCCAGCCGCAGCGTTAGCAGCTTTCGAGAAGGTTGCTTTCGGCAGCACTCAGGATTTAGATGCCGCCCTTGCCCTATTCTCGGACAATGCTACATTAACCGTGACCCCTGCCCCGGCTGGCACAAGTGGGGTCTGGAATGGTAAGGAAGAAATCAGGAAAGGTCTTCAGTATAACAAGCAGCAAAACGTTATGCGGGTAAATACCGGTAGCCCAAAAGTCGAGGGAACCAAAGCGACTACCAACGCGAAGGTAACTAACAATTTCTTCCAGATGATAGGTGTGGGAGCAGTGGAGCATACAACCGAAGTAGTAGTTGAAGGCGGCAAAATCAAATCCTACACCAGCACCATGCTTGCAGCCGAGCAAGCAAGAGTAGCCTCGGCGGCTAAAGCTTTTCAGGCGGCCAACCCTGCCCCGCAATCGGCAAGCTTGCCAAGTGCCGGTTTGGGCCAGCAAGCCGCGCCGTCCTCTACAGCCAGTTCGAGCCTGAATATCCCGGTAGGGCTAGTAGCAACGGGTTTGTTTAGCCTGATAGCTCTATTCTTTGTGCAACGCCGGGTGCGCCAACCCAAATAACAAGTACAACCAGTGACCG